>JBKGHK010000250.1:0-13236 GCA_046520375.1 Pyxidicoccus sp. 3LFB2 | reverse complement strand
TGGAGGCGGTAAGCCTGGGGCAGGGCCCGCGGAAGCCCCGGGGGACGCCCACGCGCTGGCCTCGTGTGTGCGCGCGCTGAGGCCCTTCCTCCCCGGCGAGGCGGGGGAGCCCTTCTGGGTGAGCGACCACAACGGCGAGGAGCAGCGGGCCATGGAGTGGGGCACGCTCCAGACGCTGCTGCGGGCGGAGCCGCCCCACTGGGCGTCCTTCGACGTCTGGTACACCGCCACGGGCTTCGGGGAGGCCGGGGTGACCTCCGGGGCGCTGGGGGTCTGTCTGGGGGCCCGGGCCCTGGAGCGCGGGTATGCGCCAGCCCGAGCGGGTATCATCCTGTCCACCGACGAGAGCGGCGAGCGCGCCGCCGTGCTGCTGACGTCCACGGCCACCTGAGCAGGTGGCGGGGGTTTGCGAATCGTGAGCAAGGCGAAGAAGAACGACAACTTCACCAAGCAGCCCCTGGCCACGGGTGAGAGCGCCATCTTCAACCCGGACCTGTCCGTCAAGCCGGGGCTCTTTCCCGAGCTGGACGACGTGAACTACCCGGCGAAGCTCATGGAGGAACTGAAGAAGGACAAGCAGGCGGCGGAGAAGCAGGAGGACGACTGTCCTCCCGACATCGCCCACCGGCGCCGGCTGCGGGGCTTCCACAAGTACCGGACGGCGGCCTACACCCACGACCAGGGCAAGCTGAGCAAGAACGGGCGCGACCACTACACGAAGCGGCCCGACTACGGGAAGGAAGCGCTGGACGGCGCGCTGGCCTCGGGCCTCATCAGCCAGAAGTCGTACGACACGCTGAGCGACGCGAAGAAGTGGAAGGACTCGATGGCGTTCCCCCGTGAGGGCTCGCCGTCGAAGTACAACAAGGACGCCAAGCGCTTCGTGCTCAGCAACGTCAACCAGCACAAGACCGAGAAGGACAATTTCTACCTGACCGGCTCCTGGTATCCCTACCAGTGGACGGCCCACCACCTCATCCCGCACGAGCTGGTCTCGGAGAAGAACCTCGGGGACATGGAGTACCAGCTGCTCCAGAAGTCGGGCTACGACGTCAACAACGGGCACAACGGCATCATCGCCCCGGCCTGCTCCTGGGCCGTGCCCATGCACCAGTTGGTCCAGCACAAGGGCAACCACAACGCGTACACCCAGGTCGTGATGCGGGAGCTTGCCTCGGTGAAGAAGTCCCTCACGACGCTGGCCAAACAGGCCAAGCAGACACCCCCCAAGGACCACAAGACGGTGCTCGCGGACGTCCTGAACGAACTGACCAAGAAGGAGCAGTTGCTCTTCGAGCGCATCCTGACGCTCAGCGCGGCGGTCGTCCCGGAGGCCCTGAAGGGCACCCAGACCGCGAGGCCCTTCATCTCCTTCGCGCGGGGCAAGTCCCTCTTTCCCTTTGGAGTGCTGAGCTGATGGCAGACACCGACTACTGGGTGCTGAAGACCGACTACACCAGCGCCGTCATCGAGCATCTGCCGCCGGACGGGCCGGAGGCCGACGTCCTAGACGAAGGCGAGCCCGTGGCGGCGCTGTTCCCGCCCGAGCCCACCGTGCGCTTCTCGGAGACCTTCCCCAAGCAGCGCAAGGTCTGCGACTTCATGGCCAACATCTTCGGCTCCAACATCGTGTCCGCCAAGGTGAAGCGCATCCTGGAGGCGCAGGGCGCGAAGAACTGCGAGTTCATCCCGCTGGTCATCCTCGACCACAAGGGCAAGGTGGCCAGCAAGGAGCACTTCCTGCTCCAGGTGCTGGGCCACGTGGAGGCCGTGGACATGGAGCGCTCCAACGTGGTGATGAACTCCATCCTGAAGGACCGCATCGGCAACTTCAAACACATGGTTCTGGACCGGAAGGCCATCCCGCCCGACGCGGTCATCTTCCGGCTGTCGCGCAAGCGCGACGAGTTCCTCGTCAACCAGGCCACGTACGAAGCCCTGACGAAGGAGGGCGTCACCGGCCTCAAGTGCTTCAAGGCGGACGACTGGAACGGGCTGGACATCTACTAGCGCATGGAACTGGACTTCCGCGGCCTGTGCCAGGACCCGGCCCTGGCACTCGAGCTCCTGCGGGGCAAGTCCCTCTTTCCCTTTGGAGTGCTGAGCTGATGGCAGACACCGACTACTGGGTGCTGAAGACCGACTACACCAGTGCCGTCATCCAGAATCTGCCGCCAGACGGGCCGGAGGCCCACACCCTGGACCGCGGCGAGCCCGCGGCGGCGCTGTTCCCGCCCGAGCCCACCGTGCGCTTCTCGGAGGACTACCCCAAGCGGCGCAAGGTCTGCGATTTCATGTCCACCATCTTCAGCTCCCACATCGTGTCCGCCAAGGTGAAGCACATCCTGGAGGCGCAGGGCGCGAAGAACTGCGAGTTCATCCCGCTGACCCTCCTCGACCACAAGGGCAAGGTGGCCAGCAAGGAGCACTTCCTGCTCCAGGTGCTGGGCCACGTGGAGGCCGTGGACATGGAGCGCTCCAACGTGGTGATGAACTCCATCCTGAAGGACCGCATCGGCAACTTCAAACACATGGTTCTGGACCGGAAGGCCATCCCGCCCGACGCGGTCATCTTCCGGCTGTCGCGCAAGCGCGACGAGTTCCTCGTCAACCAGGCCACGTACGAGGCCCTGACGAAGGAGGGCGTCACCGGCCTCAAGTGCTTCAAGGCGGACGGCTGGAACGGGCTGGACATCTACTAGCGCATGGAACTGGACTTCCGCGGCCTCCGCCAGGACTCGGCCCTGGCACTCGAGCTCCTGCTGGGACGCATCCACCCGGAGGCCTCCCGCGACGAACTCGTGCGCGACATGATGTCCGCCTGCGTGTGCTTCCACACGCTGGGCGTGGCCAGCCTGCTGGTGGACGGCTACCCGAAGGACTTCTTCCTCAACCTGGGGCGCGCGGGGGAGAGCTGGCGCCGGTTGCTCGCCCTGCTGCGTTCGCGCGGTGAGTCTCCCCCGCCCGCCACCTGGCAGGAGCCGCTGCTGGGCGCGGTGGCCGCCGGGCACTGGGAGCTCGCCCGGCGCATCGCCCAGGACTCGGCCACCGAGCGGCAGCCGGAGGCCGACGAGTACGAGGACGAGTTCGACTGGGCGGTGCTGCTGCGCGAGCTCATCGCCCCACGCGAGGAGGGGCCGGAGCGGACCGACGCGCTGGTGGCGAGCCTGGAGCGCTCCGGGGCGGAGACCTGCGCGGAGCGACTGGAGCTGGTGTACGCCCTGCGGCAGCGGGACGCCCCTGCCTTCTTCAAGGCCTTCGAGGCCACCCGGCTGGCGCACGGGCAACAGACGGAGAAGCTCGCCAACAGCTTCACCACGGACGTGGAGCGCTTCGCGCCCCACCGCTATGTCTGGTTCGAGGGCCTGGCGCTGCTGCGCCTCGGGGAGCGCGCCGGCTTCGAGAGCCCCGAGCGCTACCTCTACTGCCCGCCGCTGGCGCGCGTGCGCATGGCCGTCCCCGTCGATGAGGAGTGGGTCGTCCGCCTGCCTGCTTGAGCGGGGGCGCCTCGCGGCGAGGCCCCGGAAGGGGGTAGACTCCCGGGGCTGGATGGGTCCACGCGGGCCCGTCGCGGGAGCACGCTCATGAGCACACCGTCAGACGCCCCGGAGTCCGGCCCGGCGCCCCGCGCGCTGGAGCCCATCCTGGGCAGCCGGGAGGGCTGGGTTGCCGGTCTCGACTCGCAGGGCCGGCTGCTCGTGGACTTCGAGGACAACCCCCTCGGCCAGCCCGTGCTCGCGAGACTGGCGGTAGCGCTCGACGCAAAGGCCCGGCAGGACGCCGTCGCGTCCCGCCAGCGGGGGGTGCTGCTCTTCGAGAAGGGCGACCCGCGCCGGCCTTTCCTCATGGCCCTGCTGCATGAGCCCAGCTCCACGCCGCTGCTGGATGCCCTGCTGGCGCCGGAGCCCGCTCCCCCACGTCTTCCGGCCGAGGCCCGCGTCGATGGGCGACGGGTCGTCCTGGAGGGGCAGGACGAGGTCGTCCTCCAGTGCGGCGAAGCCAGCATCACCCTGCGGCGCAACGGAAAGATTGTCATCCAGGGCGCCACCGTCGAGACGCGGGCCCGGGGCGCCCACCGCATCAAGGCCGGCACGGTCGACATCAACTGAGCCGCCCCCACCGGCGCCCGCTGTCGGGGCTGCTGTGGTAGCCTTTCGCCTCCATCCCGGGCACTGGTGGCGGCACGGCGCTGGTGAAGGGGGAGTCATGTCTCGACAGAATTCACCTGCGTTCTCCGTGCAGGTCGGTGCGTACGGCCCCGAGGCCCTCGGTGTGTCCGGCGTCTCGGGCACGGAGGGCGTCAGCCGGCTGTACGACTTCCGGGTCGACTTCTTCACGCTGGACGGCGAGCCGCTGGCGGTCGCGGACCTGGTGGGCAAGGACGCGCTGGTGACGCTGTCGGTGCGCGACGGTGACGCGCGCTACGTGCACGGCCAGGTGCGCGAGGTGGAGTCGCTGGGCATGAAGACGGGCCGGCGGCGCTACCGGGCCCACGTGGTGCCCAAGCTCTGGCGCCTGTCCCAGGTGCACAAGAGCCGCATCTTCCAGAACAAGAGCGTGCCGGACATCCTCAAGGCCGTGCTGGGCGAGGGCGGGGTGGAGGTGCGGCTGGCGCTCTCTGGCAGCTACGCGCCGCGCGAGTACTGCGTGCAGTACCGCGAGAGTGACTTCGCCTTTGTCAGCCGGCTGATGGAGTGGGAGGGCATCTTCTACTTCTTCGAGCACACCGACGCGGGCCACACGCTGGTGCTGGGCGACAAGCCTGGCGCGCACGCGCCGCTGCCGCAGGGCGGGACGCTGCCCTTGCGCCCGCGCATGGGCAAGGAGGCGGTGGACGGCGAGTTCGTCTACGCGCTGGAGGTGGTGCACCGGCTGCGCCCCGGCGCGGTGCACCTGAAGGACTTCGACTTCGAGAAGCCCGCGGTGGACATCTCCGGCAAGGGCAAGGCGGCCGAGGGCGTGGCGGCGCTGGAGATTTATGACTACCCGGCCGGCTACGTGGCGCCGGGCGTGGGCAAGGCCGCGGCGAGCGTGCGCGCGGAGGCAGTGGGCGTGGGCGGACGTACCCTCTCGGGCGAGGCGATTGCGCCCCGGCTGACGCCGGGCTTCCTGCTGGAGTTGGACTCTCCGGAGGACGGCACCTTCGCGGGCGAGTACCTCATCACCGAGGTGGTGCACTCGGGCGTGCAGCCGGATGTCTCCGGCGGCAGCGAGTCGTTGCAGGGGCTCTACCGCAACCAGTTCCACCTGCTGCCCAAGGCGGTGCCCTTCCGGCCGCGCCGGCTGACGCCGCTGCCGCAGATTGCCGGCCCGCAGACGGCGACGGTGACGGGCCCGGCGGGCGAGGAAATCCACACCGACGCGCACGGGCGCATCAAGGTGCAGTTCCACTGGGACCGCGAGGGCAAGAAGGACGACAAGTCCTCGTGCTGGGTGCGCGTGGGCCAGCCGTGGGGTGGCCCGGCGTGGGGTGACGTCTGGCTGCCGCGCATCGGCCAGGAAGTGATTGTCCGCTTCCTGGAGGGAGACCCGGACCGGCCGCTGGTGGCGGGGGCCGTCTACAACGGCACCAACACCACCCCGTACGCGCTGCCGGCCGAGAAGACGAAGTCCACGCGCAAGAGCGCCTCCAGCCTGGGCAGCAACGGCTTCAACGAGGTGCGCATCGAGGACGTCGCCGGGGAGGAGGAGGTCTTCACCCACGCGCAGAAGGATGAGGACCTGCTCACCGAGAACGACAAGGACCAGGAGGTGCACGGCTTCGAGGACCTGCTGGTGAAGAAGGACCGCAAGCGCACCGTGGAGGGCCACCAGGAACTGCTCGTCAAGCAGAGCGATGTGAGCGTCATCGAGGGCAACCAGTCCCTGCTGGTGCAGCAGAACCGCGACACCCTCACCCGGACCAAGCATGAGGAAGCCGTCAAGGGTGACCAGTCGATGACGGTGGGCAAGACGCTCACGGTGATGGCCGAGCAGGCCGTCATGGAGACGGTGATGCTGGCGAAGGCCACCACCATTGGCGGCGGCTACAGCGTCAACGTGGGGCTGATCTACAACGAGGCGACGGGCGCGGCGCGAACGACGGAAATCGGCGCCGCGCACATGGAGTACGTCGTCGGCAGCCGCGAGGAGACCATTGGCAAGGACAAGCAGTCCAAGGTCTCCGGCGACTTCCAGGCGGAAGTCACCGGGCAGGTCTCCCTCATCGTGGGCACGGACTCCACGGAGAAGGTCGGAGCGAAGTTCCACCTGGAGGTGAAGGAGCCGGTGGACTGGGGGGCCAAGAGCTTCGAGCTGAAGGCCGACAAGCTCCTGCTCATCGTGAACGGCAAGCAGGTCCTTTCCGTCGAGAAGTCGGGCAACGTCCAGCTCTCCGCCAAGACGCTGACCCTGGACGGCTCGGACATCAAGCTCAAGGGCTCCAAGGTCAAGCTCGACGCGGCGAAGTCCCCGGCCTCCGTGCAGATTCAGGCGCTGAAGATGGCGGCCGTCGCGGGCGTCCCGTTCTGCCAGCAGTGCGAGAAGGACCTGTAGGAGCCCTGGAATGTCCTCGCAGGAGAAGGTGCTCGCGGCCATGCGTGCGGAGAGCGAGCCGCTCTTCGCGGTGCTCGATGCGGCCCGGGAGAAGCGGGTCCTGAAGCTCCTCCAGGAGGCGGGCGAGGTGTACGCGTCCCTCTACGAGGGCCCCGAGGGCGTGGAACTGGCGGAGGTGGCACCGTACCTCGTGCGCCTGCCCGGGGACTCGGAGCTGCTCGGGACGCTGGTGCGCGAAGGGTGGGGGAAGAGCTGGGGCGTCTTCCTCACCTCACCGCTGCCGTTCAAGGAGACGCGGCGGCACCTGCGCAAGTTCCTCAAGGTCCTCGACGGGTCCTCGGGCGAGCAGCTCTACTTCCGGTTCTACGACCCGCGCGTGCTGCGGGCCTTCCTGCCGACGTGCACGCCCGCGGAGCGGACGGAGTTCACCGGCCCGCTGGGCGGCTTCCTGCTGGAGGGCAGGAAGGGCGAGCTGCTGCGGTTCAAGGCGGCTCCCCCTACCGGGTGATGACCCACTTTCCGCCCGACTTGCGGTAGATGATGTCGAAGGACTCCGAGCCGCTGTCGTCCGCGAAGTTGAAGCCAATCATCGGCATCCCGTCCCAGCGGGTCAGCTTCGCGAGCCGGCCGTTTCCGAACACCACCAGCTCCGAGTCCTCGGGCTCGAGCGGGAAGAGCGCCATGTCGGGGTCCCCCGAGGCCTTCTCCAGCCGGGCGAGCTTCTGCGCCATCTCCGCCTCGGTGGTGTTGAAGGCGATGGCCAGCTCCTGATTCCGCTCGGCGAACAGGGGCAGCACCTGGGACACCTTCTTCCCGTTCGCCGCATCCCAGATGCGCTGGTACTCGGCGATGAGCTCCTGGCGCGTCTCGCTGGTGGCGGGGATGAGGTCGCTCTGGAGCCAGCTCCATCTGGGCAGCGCCACGGGCAGGGTGATGCCCCGGCGCAGCACCGCGCCGCGCCCCTTCTGGGGCGCCGTCGCGAGGACCTCTCCGACGAACACCGTGCCCTCCTCCTTGTCGGCGGGGAACCCCGCCCGGTCGGCGAAGCGGCCGGCGGGGGAGCTCTCCTGGAGGCCCTCGGCGGGCTCCTGGAGCTTGCCGGAGAAGCGCAGGCTGGCGATGGGCTGGGCCGTCTTGGCGGGAGCGCCGCTCCGGTGCACCTTCAACGTGGCGCCGCACCGCGGGGCCACGCCGTCCGCTGCGCCCTGGGGCAGGGGCTTGAGCTCCATCGACAGGATGTTCTCTCCCGCGCGGGCCCAGGGGTTGACCGGGATGTCCGCCACGACGGGCACCCCCCGCTCGTCGCTCACCAGGGAGACGTCGTTCAGCCGGACGTCATAGACGCATCCCGACATGTTCACTTCGACCACCAGGTAGGGCTTGTCCTTGAGCATGCTCGGGGTTCCTGTGTCCTTGGCTCGGGAGGAAGGCTTGCCGGCATGGGCTTGCGGCGCCGCGGTGCACAGCAGCAGCAGCAGCATGAGCCGTCGGGACACCCTCACACGCTGCCATCCTTCAGGGGGCGTGGCTTGGTGTCGCGCGGCCACTCCGCTGGGTCCACCACGACGTACTCCTTCGTCGTCTCGTCCTTGAGGGAGCCCTTGGGCTTGGAGCGGAGCTTCGTGCTCGACGTCGCGGAGCTGCCGACCTCGTAATAGTAGGCGTAGTAGACGGTGATGCCGGAGAAGAAGAGCTGCCCCTTCAGGCTCGGGCCCTTGTCGGACGATGCGCCGAGGAGCTTGCCCCCGACCTCCGTCTTGGCGCCGAGGTTGGCGCCGGCCCCGGCCTTGAAAATCCAGATGGTCCCCTCGGCCGAGGCCTCTCCCTTGATTTCGAAGGAGAGCTTGGCCGCGACCTCGCCCGACGGATTCCAGTTCCCGCTCCCGTCGCTCTTCCACTCCAGCGCGCCTTCGACCTTGCCCGCGAGGGTGAGCAGGATGGAGACGTTGGCCTTCGCGCTGACAAGGTCCCCTTTGTACCCGGTGGCGGCGCGCTTCTTGATCTTGACCAGCAGCGCCCCGAAACCGCCGGCCGCGTCGCCGGCAACCCGGAGCAGCCAGTTCAGGATGTCCGTCTCGCCGGACGCGCCGATGAACGGGGTGAAGGCGACCTTGACGTTGCCCTCGGTGAGGACCTTGAAGTCCTTCTCCTTGTTCTTGACGCCGCCGCTCAGCTCCAGCTTCGGCCAGAGAATCTTGATCTTGCCGTAGTCGGAGTTGATGTCTCCCAGCATGGGAGCCACCTTGTTCAGGAAGGCCTGGGCCCCGCCAAACAACTGCCGGGTCAGCGCATTGTTCTTCTGGTGCCCGCCCTGGGCCGTGGCCGAACCGCCCAGCGTCCACTTGCGGTTGTCGTACTTGACGTCGAGCTTGCCCTCCAGGCCCCACTCACCTTCGACCTTCAGCTTCTTCCAGCCCTGGTTCTGGACGAAGTTGCTGTCCTTGTACGTGCCGTAGGAATAGCCGACTGAAATCTTCCCGTTCCAGGCGCTCTCCGGAAACGCCTGGACGATGACCTGGGTGCCCGCCTTGCGCGAGCAGGTGCGCGTGCTGACGGCGTACGTCTCGGGGTACGAGTTGGGCACCAGCACCCGCTTGAAGAAGTCGACGAAGTCCTCATTGCAGGGGTCCGTGCGCGACGCGTAGATGTTCACCTTGGCGGGGCTCGGCTGGTCCACCTGGACCGCATGGCCGGCGACGAACACGGTGGGGCAGGCGCTCTGCGAGTTCGGACGGACGTCCACCTCGCACTTCGCCGAATCGCCAGATTTCGCCGGCTTGCCGTTCTTGCACTTGCCCTTCACGTTGAAGGTCAGCGTGTCGGCCTTGTAGCTGCTGGCAATGACCTGCAGGACGGTGGGCCCCTGGCCCGTCTGGGCGAGCTTCACCAGGTCCACGGTTCTGGGCTGGCTGGTGCTCTTGGTGTCGGAGCTCTGGATGCTCAGCTCCTCGGCCTTGCAGTACGGGCAGGGCTGCGTGGTGGCGCCGACCGCCGTCTTGCCGAGCTTCTTCGGAGGAAGGGCGAGCTTGTCCCCCGGGTGGATGCGGTACGGGGGCTTGCGGGCCCTGAGGTAGGTGTTCTTCGCCTTCAGCTCGTTGAAGGACACCTCCTTCTTCTTGGCGATGTTGTAGAGGTTGTCGCCCTTCTGGACGGTGTATTGCTCAGGCATGGCGTTCCTCGTTCTCCTCGGCCGGGCCGTCGAGCTGCGCGGCCTGGTACTCCTCCAGGGCATCCATCTTCGCCACTCCGTCCAGACTGCTGTCCTCGAGAATGGCGCGGGCCCAGGCAGACCCGGGCGCGCGGTCGAAGTCCCAGCCGTAGAGGACGGCACACTCGAGGTAGCGTTGGACGTCGCCCTCGAGCACCACGCCGTACTGCGAGGCGCGCTCGGCCGCCTCGGTGACGTGCTTCAGCAGGCGCTCCTCGCTCCAAGGCTGGGTCTCCTCGGGGAAGACCTCCCGCAGGTGCGTGGCCATCTGCTCCATGAATTGCTCGGCCATGAGTAGGCGCATCGCCTGCAGTTGCTCTGCTCGAACCTTGAACATGCGACTCGGTCCCTGCGGCCAGGTGGCGTCCTGGGACACTCAGGGTAGCACATTCCCCTTCCCGTCAGTGCCAGCCCCGGGAGCGAGGGGGCGGCCGGGCTCAGCGCCCTCGCGGTGCGCGGCGTCGGAGCGCACCCCGCCTGGGGACGCGCGCCGACGGTGAGCGTCACGGGAGTTGCGGCGTGAAAGGGTTCAGCCCGTGCGCCTCACTTCCTGCACGGCTTGTTCAATGCGCGCCAACGTCGCGGCCTCCGTGGAGGTCAGACCCTGCTGCCTGGCGCTGCGTCAGGTACTCCAGCCAGGGGGCGAGGATGCTGGGACCATGCACGCGCGCCGCCTACCTCTTCGGCTGGATGTCCACCTGGACCTGGGCCTGTGACACCAGGAGGAACTTCAGGTCGCTCAGCGAGACCTCCACGGTGCTGCTGCCCGGCCGGAGTGCCTGATAGGTGAAGGCCGTGGCGGACTGCTTCACCAGGCCCAGTTCCTCCAGGTTGGCCTGGACCTCGACACGCAGCTGCCGCGCCGGCTGGGACTGCTCGGGGTGGACCTGGACCTCCACCTCCTCGTCCACCTGGAGCCTGCTCCTCGACACCGTCACCTTGTCGATGCGCGGCAGGCGCTGGGACACGTGCTGCTCGACGTGCCGCTCCATGAAGCCCTGGAGCGACCGAGCCACGGGCTCCACCGCGAGGCTGCTGGTATCCCGCAGCTCCACGAACACGTTGTGGAAGACCCAGAACACCGTCTGCAGCGGCGTGCCGGGACTCTGCACGGAGAGCTGCCCCAGCCAGGCCGGTCCCCGGACGTACGGAATCTTCGCCATGGAGGTGGTGGCCACGCTCGACAGGAAGCGCTCCCGCGCGGCCTGGGCGCCGCTGCTGGAGACATGGACCCTGAGGATGAAGGTGGCCGTGCCCCGGCGGAAGCTCCACTTGCGCATGACCAGGCCGTCAGCCAGGCCGTAGACATCCTCCGAGAAGGCCTCCCAACCCGCCTCCTGTGTGGGGAGGAACGCCTTCACACCGTCCCAGTCCGCCACCACGCCCACGTCAGGGTCCGGGCTGAAGACGACCTGGTCGTAACCGATCCGGTCCTTGAACTCCTTCAGCTTCCGCGGATGGACCAACAACATGGGGCCTCCCCAGGCAGTCGCGCCGGATGCATGGCACCGCAGGAAGATGACACTCAGTTCCGGGCGAATCATTCGAGACGCGTCACGGACGTAAAGACGGCGATGACGCCGCCCTCGTTCATGCGTCAATCTGGAGCGCTCGCTCGACGATATCGAGGCCGACATCGACCCGCTCGCCAGGTCGATCACATATGTCGATGGGCGCCACGACGAGTTCAGCAAAGCGCCGGCCGACACGCGCCTCATGTGACTGTCGAAGCGCCCTGGTTCTTCGGCGGGGCCTCCACGCCCGAGAAGACCCGCACGGCGTCTGGCAGCGGCTGCCCCCAGACCTGAATCGCGGCAACGGCCGAATTCAAATCAGCGAGCTTCGGAGGGCGTGAGTCGAACTGCAGCCGCGCCGTGGTTCTCGAGCATATGTGCCATCTGTGTCGTCCCGGGGCGAGCCTGAGCTGGACGAGGTGCGCCCGGACGGGACGCGAATGGTCCGCTTGCGACTCGCCTCGCCCGGAGCTGTCCCCTGCGCGCACGGGCCGCGACGGCAATCCGGGTCAGGCGCCGTGACTCGCAAGGCCCGCCCGGCCCGGTGCGGCCCGCGCGCACGTCGCGCAGCGCGACGGCTCCGTTGACGAGCACCGCGAGCATGCCCGTGGCATAGGCGAAGGGCTGCGTGTACGTGGCCGGGTCCGCCACCGTCGCCGGGTCGAACACCACGACGTCCGCCGCCAGCCCTGCCTTCAGCTGCCCCCGGTCCTTCAGCCGCATGCGCGAGGCCGGGTACCCGGAAAGCTTGTGGACGGCCTGCTCAAGGGTCAGCACCTTCTTCTCGCGCACGTACAGGCCGAGCACGCGGGGGAACGTCCCGAGCGAGCGCGGGTGTGGGTGCCCCCGGCGCGCAGGGCCGTCAAGCGCCACGGCAGCGCCGTCGCTCGCCGCCATCCAGAGCGGGTGCGCGACGAGGCGGGTGAGGTTGTCCTCGTTCATTGCGAAGCCCACCATGCCCACGTCACCGCGGCTGCGCTTCAGGAGGCCTACCGCCGTCTCGTACGGGGAGGCACCGAGCGCAGCCGCGTAGCTGCCGAGCCGCTGGCCCTCCGCGGCCCGGTCCTCCGCGTGCGACACCGCCGACACCATCACGTTGTCCCAGCCGCCGATGCTCTCCACCTTCGCGAGCGCCTCCGCGCGCAGGCGCTCCCCGGCCACCGGGTCCATCAGGCGGGCGAGGAACGCGTCCGTGCCGCCGTCGCGGCTCCAGGTCGGGAAGAGGTTGGCGAGCGTCGTCTGGTAGGCGATGTAAGGGTAACGGTCGAAGGAGAGGTCCACCCGCTCTTCGGTGCGCGCCCGCTGGAGTCGGGCGAACACCTGGTCGAGCTTGCCCCAGTTCTTCGGGCCCTGCGTCTTCAGGTGGGAGATGTGCAGCGGGCAGCCCGCCCCACGCGCCACGGCAATCGCCTCGTCGATGGACTCGAGCAGCTTGTCGTCCTCGTTGCGCATGTGCGTCGCGTACGTCAGCCCGCGCGCACCGAGCGGGCGGCAGAGCGCGACGAGCTCGTCGAGGGGGGCGAACGCTCCCGGCACGTACTCGAGCCCGGAGGAGGCGCCGCACGCGCCCTCGGCGATCGAGGCCTCCACCAGGGCCACCATCCGCGCGAGCTCCTGGGGCGTGGCGGGGCGGTTCTCCAGGCCGACGACCGTCTCCCGCACGGTGCCGAGCCCGACAGTGCTCGCCACGTTGATGGCGGGTGAGAGCGCGTCCACCGCGTCGAAGAACGCGCCCATGCCCTGGAAGTGCCGCTGGCCGCCCGCGTGCACGCGTGGTGCGCGCGAGGAGCCGTCCTGCCCCACGACGACTGTCGTCACGCCCTGGCGGAGGACGGACTCGGCATGGGGGTCGTCGAACAGCGTGCCGTCCGCGTGCGAGTGCAGGTCGATGAAGCCCGGAGCGACGGCGAGCCCGTGTGCGTCGATTCGCTCCCGCGCCGCCGCGCCCGCGAGCGCCCCCACCGCGGCGATGCGACCGCC
>JBKGHK010000024.1:0-32770 GCA_046520375.1 Pyxidicoccus sp. 3LFB2 | reverse complement strand
GGCGCGCGCACGGCGGCGGAGACGGCGGCGGACAACGGCGAGGTGGCCCGCGAGGGCGGCACGGCGGTGGGCCACGCGTCGAAGAAGATGGCGGAAATCGTGGAGGTGGTGGAGCAGTCGGCGCGCACGGTGGCGCGGCTGCAGGCCTCCGGGCGGGTGACGGGGGAGATGCTGCGGCTCATCCAGCAGGTGGCGGACGAGACGCAGATGCTGGCGGTGAACACGGCGATTGAGGCCGCGCGCGCGGGCCAGCATGGCAAGGGCTTCTCGGTGGTGGCCGGCGAGGTGCGCAAGCTGGCCAACCGCACGCGCGACGCGGCGGGGCAGGTGCAGTCGCTGCTGGGTCAGAATGCAGCGGACACGGCGGCGGCGGCGGACCTGATGCGGCAGGGCACGGCCAAGGTGCGCGAGGGCCTGGGCCTGTCCTCGGCGGCGGGCGACGCGCTCTCGCGGCTGGTGGCCGGCGTGCGGGAGATTGGCGGGCACGTGGAGCGGATGGCGGAGGAGAACGCGCGCCAGTCCGCTTCGGGCGAGAGCATCGCCGGGCGCATCCAGCAGCTGTCGGTGCGCTCCACGGAGTCGGTGGACGGAGTGCGGCAGATTGCCCGCTCCGTGGAGGACCTGCGCACGCGGGCGTCACGGCTGAAGGAACTGGCCGCGCGCTTCACGGCGACGACGTCCGGCGGTAAAGCGCCGCGAAGCTGACACCCGTGGCGCCCGTCACCCCCGCGGCGCCTCGATGAATCGTGCAAAGCCCGCCCTTGCCAACGCCAGGAACGGGCATGCGTCCTGCGTCCGGGGCCCTGGGCGCTGGCCCCGAGCGCGACGCATCGCGCTGGCATGGCCGGACGGATGGGCAGAAGAACAAGGGGCGGCGGAGGGCAGACGCTCAGGGCGCTCCGCTCGTGGAGCCGGAGCCGGAGCCGGAGCCGGAGGCTTCCTTCGGTGGCACGGGGAACAGCACGCGCATCGCCCTGAACGCCGCCGGGTGATAGACGGTGTGGTGATGCTCGTTCGGCAGGGGCTCGTAGTGCCACTGCAGGCCAGCGGGCGTTTGTGCCTTCAGCGCACCAACGAGGGTATCCATCCCCTCCTGCATGCCGCCGCCCTCGTCGCCAACGGACAGGTACAGCGCGCGAGGGCCCGACGGATGCGCACGCAGTCGCGTGGCTGACTCCTTCGCGAGCGACTGGTTGTCCCACCACAGGCTGGGGCTCACGGCGATGTAGCGGTCGAAGAGCTCCGGCTGGCGCAGGAAGGTCTCCAAGGTGAAGAGGCCCGCCAGGGACTCACCGATGAGGGCGGACTCTCCCGTCGTGCGGAAGCGTGCCTCGACCCACGGCTTCAGCTCGCGCCCGAGGAACTCGCGGAAGGCCGCGGAGCCTCCGCTCGTCGGCAGCTCCTTCTGGTCGACCGGGTCCGAGGACGGGAAGGTGAAGTCCCGCTTGCGGTCGATGCCCTCGATGCCGACCACCATCATCTCCCGCATCGCATGGTTGAGGCTCGCGAGCTGGGCGAGTCCGGCGATGTGGTGGAAGTCTTCCTGCTCCCCTCCGTCCAGGAGGTACAGCACGGGGAGGCGGGTCTTCCCGTCCGCGTAGCTCGGCGGCACGTACACGTTGATGCGCCGGGTTTCCTTCAGCACGCTCGACTCGAGCGTGTACGAGCGCGCGATGACGACGGGGCGGCCCTCCTCGCCTTGCGTCACGACGGGAGCCTTACGGGTGGCCCCGCCCGTGCCCGCGCACGCCATCAGCAGCATCAGCCCCCCTGCCACACCCACTGCTCGCAGCGCCATCGTCGGTACTCCGTTCCCGGTAGGTCTACCCAGGATGCCAGCGCGCCTGACACGGCGCTATTGGAGCGACCGGAGGAGCCCCGATGAAGCCTGTCCAGCGACTGACGCCCCGGACGCGGATGAGCGCCCGGGCGACCGAATGGAACCTTCATTCCAGGGAGCCACCAGGGAGACAGCGCCCCCAGGAGCGACAGCGGGCGGAAGGAACCTTCGTTCCAGGAGGCCACCAGATGGACAGCGCGCCCAGGAGCGACAGCGGGCGGAAGGAATCTTCATTCCGGGGCCACCAGGGAGACAGGTCCATCGGGAGGGGCAGCAGCCGGAAGGAACCTTCATTCCAGAAGGCCACCAGGGAGCCCGGTTCCGTCGGGAGGGGCAGCAGCCGGAAGGAATCTTCATTTCAGGCGTCGTGTCCCGAAGCAGAGGCGGCGGCTCATGCGAACCGACGTCAGTCGTGTCCCAAGGCCGGGGCGCCGGCGCATGCGGACCGACGCCAGAAGCGATGATCATGGGGATTCCCCTGAACTGCGGGAGCCCTTGGGTCCGCCCTCCTACATGGCGCCGAGGCCGCCCTGAGCCCCTGGCAGCGGAAGGAATGTTCATTCCGCGGGGCTCCCCTCCCAGGGCGCAGGGGTCCCCGGGGGCAGGTGGATGGGGCTCAGATGGATGGGAGCAGGGGGCCCCGAGGGCAGGTGGATGGCGGAACGAACGTTCCGTCCAGGCGGCAGCCGCCCGGGGCGCAGGGGCCCCTAGGGCAGGCGGATGGTGGAATGAACGTTCCTTCCAAGCGGCAGCCTCTCGGGGCGCAGGGTCCCCGGTGCCAGGTGGATGGCGGAATGGACGTTCCGTCCAGGCGGCAGCCGCTCGGGGGCAGAGGGGCCCGGGGGCAGGCGGATGGCAGAATGAACGTTCCGTCCAGGCGGCAGCCGCCCGGGTGCGGGCTTCCCGGAAGCGGGCGGGATGCGAAAGGAACGCTCATTCCGGATACCCGCCCCACAGCAAGGCAGGAGGGCGTACATCCGGCACGGCGCTTGAGCCTCGTTGAACCCGCAACAGTGACGCAGCTGTGACACAGGTGCGCGCCCACCGACATCTCCCGAAATTTGACGGGAAGGCACGAAAACAGGCTCACTGTTACCCACGAGCGTCTCACCGGGCACGCCCGGGGCCGGGGACTCAGCAGGGGTGACACATGGTGACGTTGATGGCGCATCCGACGGGTCGCGAGCCGGTGGTGTTCGGTCATGCGCTGGAGATGCTGCTGGAAGCGGCGGCCCCCCTGACACCGGACACGCTCGAGGCGCTGGAGCGAATCGGCGTGTCCGCGCACCAACCCCTGAATGCCGCCTACCCCTACGCGGTGTGGCCGGAGGCCATCCACCTGCTCGCGCGAGCCACGTCCACGGCCGCCCGAGCCGAAGAGGCGGAGTACGCGCTCGGCCAGCGTCTGGTCACCCACACGCGGACCTCGACGCTGGGCACGGCCATGGCGGACCTCTCGCGAGTGGTGGGCCCGGAGCGGCTGCTGCTGCGCATGACACACAACCTCCGAGCCTCCACCAACTTCCTCGAAGCCGGAGTGACGCCGCGAAGCGAGGACACGGGCTGGGAGCTGGTCTTCCGTCCGGTGGCGGAATTCGCCAGGGCCCCGGGGCTTCCCGTGGAACCACCCCACTTCGTCTGTGGCCTGCTGACCGCCGCCCTCCAGCGGGCCGGCGCCCCCGAGGCACGGGTGGAGATCCTCCACCATGACGCGGCCCGGGCCACCACCACCTTCCGCGTCATGCTGTAGCCCCACCTCTCGCGGCCGGACGCGAGGAACCGGCCCGCCCAGCCTCGGAGCGCTCCGGCGCGAGCGGATGCACGGCGGTCAGCAAGCACGTCGCGCTGACGCTTCGGAGCGCCGCCGGAAGCAGCAAGGCAGCCCCGGCGCGCGGTGGCCCCTTCGCCACCGCGCGTCCGACCTCAGCGTCGCGCCATGTCCGCCCGGGGCCGTACGTCCGCGGATGCCCGCGTCGCGCCGCTTCCGGTTGGAGGCCCATCCGTCCGAGGAGGCTGCCCAGTGCGCCGGGTTCCCGGCTCGAGCGGCGCACGCCTGAACAGCGGGTCCCGGGCGTGGCCCCTGTTCCGCTACGGCTGGGTGACCACGAGGTTGTCGAAGGTGGCCGCGTTGTTCTTCGTGGCCACGCCCACCCTGCCGCCGGTGAAGGACGTGTCCGTCACCTGGCCCGCCAGGGTGCCATTGAGGAGCACCTTGATGAGCCCTCCACCGCGGACCACCTCCACCGGGTAGAACGTCCCCCCTGCGATGGGGCCACTGAAGTCCACCAACTGCGTCAGGGTGTAGTTCGAGTACTTGAAGATGCCGTGGGTGAAGCCGTCGTTGCTCTCGTTGAAGCTGGCGAAGGAGTAGTTGCCCGCGTCCTGGTAGTTGAAGACGAGGGCGAAGTCGTCCCAGACACTGGTGGACGCGGTGGCGCGTGCATCGACCTTGTAGGTGAAGTCGCCGCTCACTGGCGTCGTATGGACGCGGACGTTGGCCAGCGCCTCGCCCGTGGGCAGGGCCGCGTTGGTGAGCTGGAGCTGCCCACCCGTCACCGTCCACGTCCCGCCATTCACATTGAGGTAGCTGTTGTTGGCGACGCTGAAGTCATCCCGGAGGACCGTGCGCGGCGTGCCACGGCGAGGCGCCACCTCGGCGTAGGTGGAGTTCGCATCTCCGACGCGAACCTCGTCATGGTAGAGGGTGCGGGACGCGATGGTGGTGTCCTTCCACTCCCACCGATACAGCCCGACCTTCAGGTAGCCTGCGGCCGTGTCGTTGTAGATGTTGCCGCCGGTCTGGTCTCCAACGAGCTGCCCGTTCACCCAGTACTGAACCCGGCCGGTGCTCGTATAGGAGAACTGGGCCTTGATGACGACGTCGACCCACTGCCCCTTGATGACCGGCGTGCTGGCGATGGTGCCCGAGCCCTCGGGGATGTTCCCGTTCGAGCACGGCTTCGAGTCGTAGCGCCGGTTCAGCTTGATGACGTTGCCGGTGAGGTAGAGCGCGAGGTAGGGGCTGCGCCAGTCCTCGCAGGCATCCGGAAACTCATGGAGCTGCCAGATGACCTCCGACGTCGTCGGGTCGTCCACCCAATCGTTGGGGATGTAGTAGCTGAAGCCGTACCAGCGCGTCTGCCCGGCCTTGCCGCCCAGGCCGTTGTTCACCACGGCCTCCGCGCGCCAGCTGCTGCCACCCTGGTTGTACTCACTCTGCAGGACGGTGACCTTCTGGGCGTAGTTGCCGTTCAGCTTGATGGCGGACTGCACCCAGATTTCATTCGAGTGGCCCTCCACGCTCCCCCACTGGGAGAAGGTGCCCGTCTCGTAGTCCGCCTTGAACAGCTCGGCCGCTCCGGCGCTCGTGCAGAGACCGACGGCCAGCGTCAGTCCGGTGAGTCTCCTGTGATTCATGGCCCTGTTCCCTCTTCGCGTCGCGCGAGTGATTCACGCGAGAGGTGGACGTTATCGCGCTTTCAGCGATAGAGCTGTAAACCAATCAAATCCCGCGCAGGCTATTTCAGGGCGACGACGCACGGAACATCAGGGCGTGCCATGCACGGCGCTGAGCGCGCGCCGGTCCACCTTGCCGGGTGAGGTGCGCGGCAGGGCGTCGATGAAGCGCACGGACCTGGGCGTCTTGTAGCGGGCGAGCCGGCCTTCGCAGAACGCGAGGAGCGCCTCCGCGGTGGGCGCGGTGCCCGGCCGCGCGACGACGAGCGCGCGCGGCGTCTCGCCCCACTTCGCATCCGGCACGCCGATGACGGCGACCTCCGCGACATCCGGATGGCCCGCGAGGACGCTCTCCACCTCGGACGGGTAGATGTTCTCTCCCCCGGAGATGATGAGGTCCTTGCTGCGGCCGACGATGCGGAAGCACCCGTCCGCGTCCCGGCAGGCCAGGTCCCCGGTGTGCAGCCAGCCTCCCGCGAAGGTGCGAGCCGTGTCCTCGGGGCGGCGCCAGTAGCCGGCGCACAGGTGGGGGCCTCGCAGGAGCAGCTCCCCCACGTCGCCCGGCTGCTGCTCACCGTCGATGCGGGCCTCGACATGGAACAGGGGCACGCCGACGGAGCCCGGCTTGCGGCGCACCTCCGCGGGCGGGAGCCAGAAGTTGTTGGGGCCCGCCTCGGTGAGGCCATAGCCCGTCTTGAAGTCCACGCCCCGCGCGAAGAAGCGCTCGAAGACAGGGCCGGGGCATGGGGCGCCGCCGCTGATGAGCAGCTTGAGCCGCGACAGGTCCACGTCCTCGAAGCGCGGGTGACGCTGCATCTCGATGAACATGGTGGGCACGCCGAAGACGAGGTTCACCGCGCCCCGGTGCACCAATTCGAATACGCCCTCCACGTCGAAGCCGCGACACACCACGGACGCGCCGCCCACGTAGACCAGCGGCGTGGTGAAGACGCTCAAGCCCCCCGCGTGGAACAGCGGCGCGTTGAGCAGGGCCACGTCGCTGGACGCCAGCCCCCAGCTCACCACGGTGTTCGCCGCGTTGGCGGTGATGGAGCCATGGGTCAGCACGGCGGCCTTGGGAAGGCCCGTGCTGCCGCCCGTATAGCAGAGCACCCACGGCGCCTCCGCCTCCAGCTCCAGGGCGGGAAGCGGCCCGGTGGACGCGGCGTCCCGCTCGGAGAAGGCGCGCTCGCCAGCGCCGGGCTCCGCGAGGCACAGCCAGTGCTTCACGAAGGAAGCGCGGGCCCGCACGGCGTCCACCTGGGCGCGGAACTCAGGGCCGAAGACGAGGACGGACGGCTCGGCGTCCGCGAGGAGCGCGCCCAGCTCCGCGGGGCTGAGGCGCCAGTTGAGCGGCTGGAGGATGGCGCCCAGCTTCCCGCAGGCGAAGAACAGGTCGAGGAACTCGACGCAGTTGTACGCGAGCACGGCGACGCGGTCGCCCCGGCCCACGCCCAGCACGTCGTGCAGGAAGACGGCGGTGCGCGACACGGCCTCGTCCCACTCGCGGTAGGAGATGCGACGCTCGCCATGGTTGGCGTCGATGAGGGCGGTGCGGTCGGGGTCGAGCGCGGCGCGGCGGGCCAGCCAGTCATGGACGATGGGCATGGCCCCGCACGCTAGCCGACCCGCCGGCACTTGTGCCTCTGCCGACGGCTACAGCTCCGGGAAGATGAGCAGACCGCGCGACGTATCGACGACGTAGCCGTCGCCGGGCACGCCATGCCGTCAGGGAGGGCTCACGGCACCAGCACCAGCTTGCCCACCGTGGTCCCCGACTCCAGTGCCTTGTGCGCCTCCGCCACCCCGTCCAGCGGGAAGCGCGTCACCTGCGGCGACACCAGCCTCCCCTCCTCCACCCAGCCCAGCAGCCGCGCCATGGACTCCTCCAGCACGGCGCGCTGCTCGAACAGATAGGACAGGTTGAACGCGAGCACGCTGGTGTTGTCATTCGTCAGCGTGAGCGGGTCGAAGCGCGGCGTGCGCGCCCAGTCCCACGCCAGCTTCGCGTAGTTCGGCTTCCCGCCCGTGCGCGGCAGCATGGAGTGGAAGCCGTAGATGACCAGCTTCCCCGGCGACGCCAGGTGCTTGTAGCTGTCGCGCAGCGTGGACGGGCCATTCGCATCCAGCACCACGTCATAGCCTCGGGGCGCCGCCTGCTTCGCCGCGGCCCACAGGTCCTCGCGGCTCTTGTCGATGACGACGTCCGCCCCCATGGCCCGCGCCGCCTCCACCTTGTGCGCTCCGCCCACCACGCCCACCATCCGGCACCCGGCGATGCGCCCCAGCTGCAAGAGCGCGCTCCCCACCCCGCCCGCCGCCGAGTGCACCAGCACCGTCGCTCCGGGCCGGGGGTGTGCCAGCTCGAACAGCGCGTAGTACGCGGTGAGGAACACCGTGGGGAACCCCGCCGCCTGCTCCATCGTCATGCGCGAGGGCAGCGCGAACACCTGGTGCCGGGGCACGGCGACATGCGTCGAATAGCCACCAAACCGCGTGACACCGAACACCCGCGCCCCCGGTGACAGGTCCGTGACGGCGGGGTCCACGGAGACCACCGTGCCGGCGAACTCGAAGCCCGGGGTGATGGGCCACCCCACGTACTCCTTCGCGGAGGCATACAGCCCCATGCGGATGACGCAGTCCGCATAGTTCACGCCAATGGCCTCCGTGGCGACCACCACCTCGCCGGGCCCAGGTGAAACCTGATTCAGGTTTTCAAGGTGGAGCTGTTCGTACCCACCCGCTTTGGGAATCACGACCTTGCGTGCGCGCATGCGCCCTTGAGTATCACGCGACGCAACGCGACAACGTCCGCACCCGTCCACTCGCCCGAGGACGTGCGCATGCACAGTCATTACACTGTGTCTCGCGCTCGTGGACCGTTCCCGTTCCGCGCGCACTCCCCAACAATCGAAGGAGAAGTCCATGCGACTGCGGCATTCGCTCTACCTCGCGGGCTCGCTGCTGCTCGGCGTTACCACCGGCTGCGGTGAGGGCCTCGAGCCCGAGTCCACGCTTCCCGAGACACCCTCCGTCGAAACACCCGCGACGGAGGAGCTCGGCTTCGTGGAGTCGGCGGCCAGCACCAGCGGTGTCACCGCGCACTTCCGCCAGTGGCTCACCGACAACGGCTACAGCAGCTACGACTTCGTCCGCGCGGACGTGGTGGGTGGCAGCTACGGCGGCAAGGCCAGCGCCACCGACACGGTGGTGAACCAGCCCGTCATCTTCATCCACGGCAACTCGGACAAGGCCATCGGCACCGGCACCTTCGGCCAGACGGGCTGGACGAACTCCGTCGATTACTTCCTGTCCAAGGGCTACAAGACGAGCGAGCTGTACGCGACGACGTGGGGCCCGGCCAACGCGGCGATGTCCGCGTTCCAGTACCACTCGAAGCCGAACGTGATGAAGGTGCGCAAGTTCATCGAGGCGGTGAAGGCGTACACCGGCGCGTCGAAGGTGGACATCGTCACGCACTCCATGGGCGTAACGCTGGCGCGCAAGGCCCTCAAGGGCGGCTGGGCGAACGACTCGGCCAATGGCGGTGACTACTACGTGGGCGCCGCGCTCACCGGCTCCGTGGACACGTTCGTCGGCATCGCCGGCGCCAACCTGGGCCTCACGTCCTGCTACCAGACGGGCTCCGGCACGCCCACGTGCGGCTCCACCAACGGCCTGTACCCGGGCTACCTGTACTTCGGCGCCGTGACGGGCCGCTCCGCGTACCTCAATGACCTTCGCGCCACGAGCGGCTACGAGGGCACCTACCGCTACAGCATCTACTCCACCGAAGACGAAGTCATTGGCTACAACGGCATCGTCTACGGTGAGTACACCTCCCGCATCCCCGGGCAGACGGGGGAGAAGGTGTACTCGGCCTATCCCTACGGGCACTTCAACTCGAAGGACCTGACGGCGGCGGTGCAGTACAGCATGGTGCGCAACCACACCATTCCGTAGCCAGCAGCCGGGACGGGCCGCGCCGCTACGTCGGACGGCCCGCACCGGCGCCCCGTTGGGCCACGGTCAGCCACTGGCTCCACCCTCGCGCAAGAGGCGAAGGCGGAGCCGTCACTTCCTCACGGCCGGGGAGCGTCTGCGGGAGCCGGAGCCCCCTCGTGTCCCGGAGTCGGCGGAGGCACGCCCTGCGGCGCCGTGGGGCCGGAGGCCGGAGACGGCTTCGGAGCCTCCTCCGCCGGCGCCGTGCCCGCGGGCACCTTGATGAGCCCCGCCGCCGCGTCGCGGAGGAAGGGCAGCACCGCCTCGTTGAACCGCGCGGGGCAGTCGAGCTGCACGGTGTGGCCGCAGCCCTTCATCGGCACCAGCTTCGCGCCGGGGATGCGCGACGCGCCGTACTCCATGATGTCGCGCGCCTCGCCGCCGTGGAGGAACGGGTTGGGGATGAGCCGGTCATCCGTGCCGTAGACGATGAGCGTGGGCACCGTGACGTGGTGCAGGTTGTCACGCACGAAGTCGTTGTGCGCCAGCCCCTTCACCGTGCGCACGTTGGCGTAGGCGTACGCGTCGAACTCGGGGGACTTCGCCACCCGCACGCGCTCCTCAATCAGCCACTCCAATTCCGGCCGCCAGTTCATGAAGTTGCCCTGGCGCACGCTGCCCCAGATGGCGGACTCCGGCGCGGTCTTGATGAACTCGGTGCTCATCACCCGCTCGAACCAGGCCTTCTCCTTCCAGGAGAACTTCTCGAAGCCCGCGGGCGACACCAGCACCAGCGCGCTCAGCGCGTCCGGGTAGCGGATGGCGTAGGACAGCGACGTCTGCCCACCCATGGAGTGCCCGGCGAGGATGGGCTTGTCCACCTGCAGCCCGTCCACCACCTCGCGCACCGCGTCGGCCATGGCCTCCATGGTGTACGGGAAGGAGCCCGGCTTGTCGGACTTGCCATAGCCCGGCAGGTCCACCGCGACGACGCGGTAGCCCTGCTGGTGGAAGGCGTCGAGCTGCGAGCGCCAGAACTTCAGGTACGAGCCAAGGCCGTGGATGAAGACCACCGTCTTCGCATCCGGCGAGGCGCCGGGCAGGTCCACGAAGGAGACCTCGGGGACGGTGGCCATGCCGAACTGCGCGGCGGTGCGCGGCAGTGGCATCCGCTTCACGGGCCACGGCTGCTTCGTCGCCTCGGAGGTGTAGTCCAGGTCGTGGAAGGACAGGGCGGGCTGGCCGCCGTAGGAGCGCACGCAGCCGGCGGAGGACAGCCCCGCCGCGAGGAGCAGGGCGGTGAAGGCGCGGGAGGTGCTCATGGTCAGAACGCGTACCAGGTGAAGGTGGTGTAGCCGGCGAAGGGGTTGCTCCGCACGGTGGGAGAGCCGTCGTAGAAGCTGCCGCGGAAGAGGTAGCCGGCGTGCAGGCCCACCGTCATGAGGTAGCGGATGTGGTAGCGCAGCTCCGCGTTGACCTCGGCGCCGATGAAGCGCCCGCGCCGCACGTCCGGGTTCCACCGCACCGGCGAGGCGCCCGCGTTGGCGAGGCCCGTGCCCAGCTTGAGGTTGAGCTTGTTGGGGATGATGTCCCACGCCGCCGTGGCCAGGCCGGCGCGCAGGCCGTAGCCCTGGTTGGAGATGTCCGTCACCGCGCCCGTGTAGTTGTTCACGGTGCTGGTGAACGGGAACAGGATGAGCATCTTGTGGTTGAACCACACCGAGCCGGGCAGGCCGTACTGGTTGAGCGTGAAGGCGCCGGTGTAGCGCTCGTCATTCACGTTGTTGTCACCGGTGGTGAGCATGCCCTCCAGCGTGACGAGGTCCGCGGGGCTGCGGCCCCACTGGTACATCAGCTCCAGGTTGGCGGAGAGGCCGGAAATCTCCAGCGAGTCCAGCGTGGAGTTCTCCGGGTCGGCGCTCGTGTACTTGCCGCCGTTGTACATGACGAAGCCGGACGCGCCGAGCCGACCATTGCGGAAGTCGATGTTGTGGTTGAAGTGGGCACCCAACCAGAACACGCTGCCCTCGGGGCGGTTGATGTCGAAGCGCCCCGTGCCGGTGAAGCTGGGCAGGCCGCTGGAGCCCGGGCCGCTCCGCACCAGGCCCTCGAAGGCGTACGCATCCCCCTTGGTGGGGTCATTGAGGTACCAGGCGGACACGCCCACATTGGTGTTCGGCTGCACCGGGTAGACGTAGTCCGCCATGGCCAGCCAGATGAACTTGAGCCGGGGGTCGCCCTCCGCGACGCGGTCCGGCTGCGCGCTGCCCAGGGGCAGCAGCGTCAGGCGGGCCTGGCCCTTCAGGTAGTTGCTGAAGACGGACAGGCCGGTGGCGTCACTGGCCAGGAAGGCCAGCTTGTAGCCGGTGCGGATGAGGTCCGACAGCGGCGTGCGCGTCGGGTCATAGGGGGTGTCGTAGACGGGCTGCGTGCCCAGGAGCAGCGTGAGCTGCGCGGGGGCCCGCGTCGGGTAGAGGGCGACGTTGAGGTTCTTCGTCTGGAGGTTGACCTGGTCGGCGTTGAAGCCGCCGCCCTCGTTCTGCCCCAGGGCATTGGCCGAGCGGCCCCAGAGGAAGTCCACCTCGAACTGGGCGCGGAAGGACGCCAGCCCGTCGACGAAGTAGGGGCTGTACTCCAGAACGGGAATCCACCGCTGCTCGATGAAGTACGCGGTGCGCCCGGGCTCCACGCTCACCATGCTTCCGGTGGGAGAGCCGATGGGCCCCAGGGCCACGCCTCGCAGCCCCAGCGGGTCGCCCACCTCGTTGGTCAACGACAGGCGGGTGAAGAAGTAGTTGATGAAGGTGAACTCGCGGGGCTTCGCGTCCTCCTCGCGGTCCTTCTCCTCGAGCCAGTCGCCGTAATAGAGCCCCGGCACGGGCGTGCTCTGCGCGGCCGCCGGGAGCGAAAGTCCCGCGAGCCCCAGCGCGAGCGCCGCCGCGCTCCGCCGCACTGCTCCGCGTACATCAAGCCACCTACCCGTCATATCCACCTCGGCCCCTCTCGAGCGGGGGCACACCCGGGCTCGCCGGGCTCAAAGCTGTCGCCGTGGGTACTGCCGTGGGCCGGAAGGAGGGAGGGAGCGCGCCCTCCTTCCAGCCGTGCTGCCACTACGGGATGACGTAGGTCTGCACCGCGTTGCCGGTGAACGGGGCCTTGTTCAGCGTGACGGTGTTCGGGGCGCCGACCGCGCCGTTCGCGCAGCGGTTGCCGGTGGCCTGGCCGCTGAAGAAGAGCTCCAGCTTCAACGTCTTCCGGTCGGCGGAGAAGCTGCCGCGCCCCTGCTGCGCGAAGCCATTGAAGTTGAAGTCCACGTCGAAGCAGCTGCCGTCCGCCGCCACGTTCTGGATGGCGACGGAGGTGGTGGCGAACGGCTGGCCGTCCCGCTTCGCTTCGCGGTTGCACGCGCCGTTCTGGATGGTGCCCAGGTCGCTGTCGACGGTGACGCCCTGGCCGCCGCCGAGGATGGTGACCTTGCTGTAGCACTGGGAGTTCGGGCCCAGGTCCAGGTTCTCGCTGAAGCCGTTGGGGTGGCTGGGGATGTTGGCCCCCTCCATCACCACCGTCTTGCCGTCGAGGAAGGCGAGGATGTTGGCCTGGCTGTCGAGCTTCGGCGTGTTGTCGGTGGGCGGAGGGGTGTTGCCGTCGTCGTCACCACAGCCCACCACGAGGCCCAGCGAGCACAGCATCAGCGCGGAAAGCAGCTTCTTCTTCATGGCGTTGCTCCTCTTCGTCCGGCGGGACTCGCCGGGATGACGTGACAGGTGATGACGGAGGCGCGCCCGTGCCGGCGGCCTCCTGCTTCCAGGAAGGCCCGTCTCAGCCCGGCGTGCTTCCGGAGTCCGCGGCGATGGCCGCCTCGCGCAGCTCGCGCTTGAGAATCTTCCCCGCCGCGGAAATCGGCAGGCGCTCCACCAGCTCCACCCGCTTGGGCACCTTGAAGCGCGCCACGCGGCCCCGCAGGTGCTCCAGCAGCGCGTCCGACGAGGCCTGCGCTCCGGGCTTGAGCACCACGTAGGCCCGGCCGACCTCGCCCCACTTCGCGTCGGGCACGCCAATCACCGCGCACTGGTGCACGGCGGGGTGCTCGTAGAGGGCGGACTCCAGCTCCAGCGGGTACACGTTCTCTCCGCCGGAGATGAACATGTCCTTCTTGCGCCCGGCGATGAAGAAGAAGCCGTCCGCGTCCCTGCGCGCCAGGTCGCCGGTGTGCAGCCACCCGTCCGCGTCGATGGCCTCGCGCGTGGCGGCCTCGTCCTCGAAGTAGCCCGAGCACATGGACGGCCCCTTGAGGATGAGCTCACCCACCTCGCCCGCGGGCACCTCGCGGCCGTCGTCGTCCACCAGCTTCGCGGCGATGAAGTAGTTGGGCCGGCCGATGGAGCCCGCCTTCGACACGGCGAACTCCGGGCCCATGCTGAACAGGCCGGGGCCGAACTCCGTCATGCCGAAGCCCTGCTTGAAGGGCACCGGGTGCACCGCCTGCCACGCCTGGATGAGCGTCACCGGCAGCGCCGCGCCGCCGCTGGTCATGAAGCGCACGGAGGAGAAGTCCGTCGTCTTGAAGCGCGGCGACTCCTGCAGCTGCTGGTACTGCGTGGGCACCGCGAAGAAGAGCGTCACCTTCTCGCGGGCGATGACGTCGAGCAGCTCCTCCGGGTCCCACCGCCGCATGAGGACGACGGTGCCGCCCACGGTGAGCAGCGGCACCGTGTACACGAGCAGCCCGCCCGTGTGGAACATGGGCGTGTGCGTCACCGTGACGTCGCCCGGGAGCACCTCGTGCACCAGCGTGTTGAGCGTGTTCCACGCCACCATGCGGTAGCTGATGCGCGCGCCCTTGGAGCGGCCGGTGGTGCCGCCGGTGAAGAGCAGGCAGAGGATGTCCTCCTCCGCCACCGCGTCGTTCGTCACCGGCGACGCGGGCACGTGCGCCAGCGCCGTCTCGTACGCGACGGCGCCCGGGAGCCCCTGGGCCTCCAGGGCCATGAGCAGCAGCGAGTCACCGACGCGCTCCCGCACCTGGGAGATGGCGTCGCGGAAGTCGTCGCCGAAGAGGAGCACGCGGGGCCGGATGGCGCGGACCAGGTCCGTCAGCTCCGAGGCGTGCAGGCGCCAGTTGTAGGGGACGAAGATGGCGCCAATCTTCCCGCAGGCGAACAGCGCGTCGAGGTACTCCACGCCGTTGTGGGCCACGAGCCCCACGCGGTCGCCGGGCTTCACCCCGGCCACGTCGCGCAGCCAGCCGCCGAGCGCCTCGGCGCGGGCGTTGAGGGCGCGGTAGGTGAAGCGGCCAGCCGCACCCTTCGCGGTGTCCACCACCGCCACGTGCTCGGGCCAGTATTGGGCTCCGCGGCCCAGCCAGTCTCCGATGAACATGCGCGTCCCCTCCCCTGGCATGTGGCTCAGGCCGTCCAGCGGTAGAGGGCGGAGGCCATGGCGAGCCCGCCGCCGCTGGCACAGAAGGCCACCAGGTCACCGCGCCGCACCTTGCCCTGCACCACCGCGTCATCGAGCGTCATGGGGATGCAGGCCGAGCCGGTGTAGCCCCACTTGTCCATGGTGTAGTGGGCCTTCTCCATGGGCTGATTGAGCACCTTCATGGTGGCCTCAATCGTGCGCAGGTTGAGCTGGGTGAAGACGAAGAGCTTCACGTCGTCCAGCGTCTGGTGCTGCCGCTTGAGGAGCTGGTCCAGCAGCAGGGGCCAGCGCTCGGTGTTGAAGGTGGAGGGGAACTTGCGGACGAACTGCACCGAGGGCTTGCCGTTGGTGAGCTGCAGGGACTCGGCGGTGGCCGGGCGGCTCGTCCCGCCGGTGTAGATGCCGAGCGCGTCGTGGTACTCGCCATTGGCCAAAAGCTTCGCGCCCATGAAGCCGGGCTTCTCGCCGGCGCCCAGCACCACCGCGCCCGCGCCGTCCGCGAACAGGGTGCAGGTCTTCTTGTCCTTCCAATTCACATAGCGCGTCATGCCGTACGCGCCGACGACGAGGATGCGGTGGTAGCTGTCATCCGCGGCAATCGTCTTCGAGGCCACGTCCAGCGCCGTCACCCACCCGGCGCACGCGCAGTTGAGGTCATACGTGCCGGCGTTGGGCGCGCCCAGCTTGGCCTGCACCACGGACGCGGTGGCGGGGCTGAGGTAGTCCGGCGTGTCGGTGGCGATGATGATGAGGTCCAGCTCCTCGGGCTTCGTGCCGGAGCGCTCCAGGGCCTGGCGGGCGGCGGCGACGCACAAGTCGCTGGTGACCTGGTCATCCGCCATGACGTGGCGCTGTTTGATTCCCACGTTCTGCTGGAGCCACTCGTCCACCTTCTCGCCGAGGATGCCCTCGATGTCGGCGTTGGTGAGGACCTTCTCGGGGACGTAGCGGCCGGTGGCCAGAATCTGGGCGTATCGCATGGCGGGTGTTCTTCAGCTCCGGGCGCCGCGCGCGGGACGGCGCGTGGGGCGCAGGGTGTTCTTCTTCGGTTTCTTGCTGACAGCCGGGGCCTTGACGCTGTTGCGGCCCGGCGCACGGGTGTCGAGGCCGTGCTGGATGAGGCTCATCGCGGTGTCGAGCACGCGCTCCAGGCCCGGGTCCTCTTCCCAGAGCACCCAGCGCATGCCGAGGAAGTCGCCGATGCCCATGAGGCAGTAGGCGAGCGCCTCCGGGTCCATGGCGCGCACCTCGCCCTCCTCCATGGCGCGGGACAGGCCGCTGACATAGCCCTTGGCGAAGCGGTCGTAGTAGCGGCGGTAGCAGGCCGCGTCGACGAACTCGGCCTGGCGCACGACGCGGTAGAGGTTGGGGTGCTGGCGCACGAACTGGAAGAAGGTGCGCAGGCCCTCGCGCTCCACGTCGACGCGGGTGGCGCAGGCGGCGGTGGACTCGCCGATGAGGCGGCGCAGGCGCGTGCCCAGCTCGTCCACGACTTCCACGAAGATGGACTGCTTGTCGGGGAAGTACACGTAGAAGGTGCCCAGCGCGACGCCGCCCTTGCGGGTGATGTCGGCGATGGACGCCCGCTCATAGCCCTTCTCCCCGAAGACCGACTCGGCGGCCTTCAGCAGCTTCGCGCGCGTCCGCTGCCCTCGGGGCGTCACGGGGCCGGAGCGGTCTGGAGAAGTTGAAGGCCGATTCATGTTTCACCTAGCGGTAGCACCCGGCTGATGGGCTTGTCAAAGCGCGGGCCATGGCTCCGCGCGTCATGGATGGGGCGCGACGCGGAGCGTCAGCGCGGCCTCGCGCCGTGTGCTTCAGCCTACCGCGAAACCCGTGACAGCGTGCTCTCGCAGAGGGGCGAAGGCCTGGAGCGTATCAGGGCGCCAGGCGCTCAGCGCCCTCGGCAGACGCTTGAGGCGCTCACGCTCGGTGCGGTCTTTCGTCGCGCGGAGCGTGACGTCGAGCACGGACTCCAGGGCCTGCTGGGGCGACAGGCGCGGGGCCTTCACGAGCTCGTCGTCGGTGAGCGCGACGAGCCACTGCTCGTGGGCGTAGGCGGCGTGCCGCAGCCAGGCCTGCTGCCGCACGGGGAGGAGGCGGGGAACCTCGGTGGCGATGGAGCCGGGGGCGGCGCGGATGAAGCGCGTGTCGGCGAGGAGGCGCTCTCCCACGACACGTGCGACGTGCATGGGCGGAGTGCCCTCGGTGAGGAAGCGCGGGTCCACGGGTCCGTCCTGACAGCACACCAGCGCGTCCGCGAGGCTGGGGAAGGCCCACAGGACTCGGCCTCCGGCCTTCCGGCGCTCCTCGGCCACGCGCAGGCCTCGCACCTCGTAGACGGAGAGCCTTCCCGCGCGCTCCAGCTCGCGCCGCAGCTCGGACAGGGCCGGGGCCGCAAGTCCGGCGACCGCCGTGGACGGGAGCACCTCGGGGAGCAGCAGGAAGTGTTCCTCCATGGGGGCATGCTGCGCGGACGGAGGTTCGGGAGGCCAGCGTCTCGTCGGGGTTGTGGGCGGGTGATCGGCGGTCAGAGGGGAGCGGGGTTTCGGGTGTGGGGGCCGTGCTACCGCGAGCGCCGTACGAGCCCACACCACCCGACAGCCCGGGCTCCGACGGAACCAGGCTTCACCCCGAGATGGATTCCGTGATAGCCCGTCAGGTTTATAAACCCATGAGGTTAAGTCCCATGATGAACCTGATGAAGCGCGGAGCGGTGTTCCAAGGCCGTCATGGTCCAGGCCGGGGGCTGTCGTGGCGGCTCCCGCTGCTGCTCTGGGTGCTGGCAACGGGCTGTGCCGGGAAGAAGGACGGCATCTATGGAGAGACCCGGTCCCTCCTTGCGAGCACCGATGACTTCGGGCTGCTGCTGCTCAACGCGGGGCTGCGCGCGGAGTCCCTGCCCGTCGCCGACCCGATGACACCCGAGGAGGCCCGTCGCCTGTGGCTGCTGCTGTCCTTCGACAGTACGGACGGCGGCATGCAACGCACGGGGCACAGGGCCGCTGCGACCTACCTGCTCGCGGAGGCCACCCTGGCCGGCACGCCGGTGTCCCGACGCGTGCTCAACGAGCGGCTGCTGCGCTTCGAGAAGCTCGCGGTGCTCAGGCCTGACGGGTGCCTCGTCATGGTGCTCGCGGGCACTCCCGTCCAGTGCCAGGGCCCCGTTCAGGTCCAGGACGGCGCACTCAAGGCGGGGGACTACACCGTCGGCCGCTTCTATGCGTCCCAGGAGGGTGGCTTCCGCGAGGACACCAGCGTGCCCCCGCTTCCCAACAGCACCTTCCACCACGGCGTGGTCGTCACCGTGGAGCCGAAGTAGCCCGCTCGCCACGGGCGACCGCCCCAGGGAGAATCGACATGACGCATGAGAAGGACCGCCCGGCCGCCCCAGAGTCCGCGACTGAGTCCGGGGCCTCCACGGAGCACCCGGGTTCGGGTGCAGTCACGCGTGAGCACGGAGCGAACAGGAAGAGCGCGCTCGCCCGGGGGCTGGAGCAACTGGGCCATGAACTGGCGCGAACGGGCTTCTCGGCGGGCCCCGTGGAGTTCCGGCTCGTGCGCCCGTTGGAGGAGCGCGACAACGGTGAGCAGGTGCTCCTCTTCGAGCGGCGGCTGCGGCATGGCCTCCCGGGACTCGTCGTCGTCAAGCGGCTCCAGAACCCCGCGTCCTTCCCGATGCGGCAGCGCCTGAAGGAGCAGGTGACGCTGGCCTTCCGGCTGCGTCATCCCGCCATCGCCCAGGTCCACCACTTCCGTGTCATCGACGGAGCGCCCCACGCCATCCTGGAGTACGTGGAGGGGCCCTCGCTCGATGCGCTCATCACGGTGGCTGCGATGCGGGACAGGCCCCTGCCTCCTGCCTTCGCCGTGTATGTCGCAGCCGAAGTCTCGGACGCGCTCCACCATGCCCACACCCTCACGGACCCGGACGACGGCGGCAGGCCGCTGGGCATCATCCACCGCGACGTGAGCCCCCGGAACATCCGGGTGGAGCGCGGGACGGGACAGGTGAAGTTGACGGACTTCGGAGCGGCCTACTCGAAGCGGGTGGGCCGGGAGGAGACACCCGAGCGACTCTTGAAGGGAGACCTCCTGTACGCCTCGCCCGAGTATCTGCTCGGCACCCCCATCGATGCCCGCTCGGACATCTTCTCGCTCGGAGTGGTACTGCTGGAGGCCTTGACGAACCGGCACCTCCTTGGCTCATGGCTGCTCGACGAAGAACCGCCGGGCGCAGCGGCCGTGCCGGGCGTGACGGCCGACGAGGAGCCCGACCTTCCCCTCGGTCAGGTGCTCGCCCTCATGAAGCGCTTGAGCCATGCGGACGTGAAGCGCGCGACGGAGGGGCTCCCGGATGGGCTCAGGGCCATTCTTCACCGCGCCCTCCAGAAGGAGCCCGCCGGGAGGTACGCCTCGGCAGCGGAGCTGTGCCGCGAGCTGCGAGCCTGGCTCCATGCGCTCCTGCCCGGGTACGGACGCAGGGAGGCCGCCGAGGACATGGCCCACGTCATCACCGACGCAAGCGCCATGCGGGAGCTGGGAGAGCCTCTCGAAGGGGGCCTCTACCCGGCCGGACTGGATGAGCACGAGCTGATGCCGGACGCGGAGAAGCCCTCGAAATAGGCGGCCCAGCTCCTGTCTCAGCGGAGGAGGACCTTCGCCATGTGGATGAGCGCCTGGCGCTGCGTCTCGTCCATCTTCCGCGCAAGGCCCGTGAGGTGGTGCAGCGACGGCGGGTCTTCCGCGGGAGGCTTGTCCCTGCCCTTCCCCTTCGTCGTGAAGCTGCTGAAGCCGAGCACCACTTCAGGAGAGGTCTTGAGCGTCTCACAGAGCCGGACCAGCGTGGGGACACTGGGGAGCATCCGCCCGCGCTCCAGCCGGTTGTAGACGATGGGAGAGAGGTCCATCAGCTCGGCCACCTCGACCTGGGTGAGGCCCAGCTGCTCCCGGGCGGCACGGGCGGCCTTTCCAATGACTGCTGCCAGCTTCTCGTTCATGGGCGGGGAGACGGGGCTGGAGGAGCCTCCGCTGCGCTGGCGTCATACCATCAGGTTGCCTCCATGGCATAACCTGTAGGGTCAACTCCCGCTCGTGCGCGCTGATGGCACTCCCTGGCAATCCCATGCACCCACGCGACAGAGCCCCGCCGCCGGAGCCCGCGCCCGGCGACGACGTAGGCGGGTATGTCCTGGAGGCGCTGCTCGGACAGGGCGGCTTCGGAACCGTGTACCTCGCCGAGCGGGGTGGGCAGCGCTACGCGTTGAAGCTGCTGCCCCTGGCGGGCCTGGGAGACTGGGGCGAGCGGGAGCTGCTCATGTTGGCGCGGGTGAAGCATCCCAACGTCGTGCGCCTGCTGGGGTACTGGCATTGGCCTGACAGGGCGCCCCGCTTCCTGGTCGTCATCATGGAGTACGTCGAGGGACGCCGGCTGGACGTCTGGGCGGAGCTGGAGAACCCGTCCGCGCATGCGGTGCTGCTCCGGGTGCTCGGCGTGGCGCGAGCGCTACGGGCCCTGCACGAGGGCCGGGCGCTCCACCGCGACGTGAAGGAGGCCAACGTCCTCGTGCGCGAGGAGGACGGTGAGGCGGTGCTCGTGGACCTGGGCGTGGGTAGCCACGAGGACACGTCCCGAATCACGGGGGGTTCGCTGCCTCCGGGCACGCGCGCGTACCTGAGCCCGGAGGCGTGGCGCTTCCACCGGGAGCACCGGGGCGTCCGGACGCGCACTATCGCTCCACGCCCGCGGACGACGTCTACGCCCTGGGGGTGGTGTTGTACTGGCTGCTCACGGGCAGGAAGCCCTTTCACGTGGGCGAGGATGGCGATGAGGCGGCGGTTGGCTCCCGGACTCCCGTGGGGCCACACACCCGTGACGGCCGTGTGCCCGAGGCGCTGAGCGCACTGTGTTTGCGACTCCTGGAGGAACAGCCAGAGCACCGGCCGGACGCGGGGACGCTGGTCGCGGAGGTGGAGGAACTGCTGACACGGGACACGCCGGACTGGCAGGTGCCCCTGTGTGACTTCCATGACGCGCACAACGTCACCACGCGCCCCGGGCCGGACGCGGACGAAGAGGTGGGCTGGTTCAATGAAGTCCGCGAGGATTTTAGACCGCGACGGGGGAAGCGTTGGCCTCGACCTGGCGCGGAGTCGGAGCCCGCGGCCCCGCCACCTGCTCCGACAGCGTCCCCGACGCACGAGGCTCTGTCGCCTGCTCCGACTGCGTCTACCGCACAGCCTTCCGAAAACTCGGAGTCAACGTGCGCCTCCTCCTCCATCACGGTGACGGCGACACTGCTCCCAGCGAGTGCCGTGGGCTCACAGCCGCGTCAGTCCGGGCCGGGCCACTTCCCGTGGACCGTGGCACTGGTGGGTCTGCTCTTGGTGCTGGGTGCGGTCTTCCTGGCCGCGTACCCTCGTGGAACACATTCCCTGGCTCTCGCAGTCGGGGATGGCGGCCTGGCTGCGGGCCGGAAAGTGGCGCCGCCAGGGCAGCCGCCGGAGAGTACTGGGGCCGCAGTCCCATCCGGAACAGTTCCCACCCCTGCGGCCATCCCCCACCTGGTGATGACTCCGAAGGAACCGGCTCCCGTGATGACGCAGCCCCCCGCTGGCACGAACCAGTACCCCACGAAGCCCTCCAGCGGGCGGGGCACTGCGGGCAAGACGCTCAAGGTGGCGGCGACTGCCTGCGCATTGCTCGGCTGCCCGGGAGCCCAGGTGCGCCAGAGTCCTCCACCCGAGCCGTGTCCGCCCGGCGCTCTTGAGACAATGGAGCAGCTCGACATCAAGGTGGGGGAGAGAGAAGGATGGAGCTTCGGCGGTTCGGGAAACCGGTACCTCACCGTGAGCGAGGGCTGGACCACGGTCTTCATCGCCGGAGCGGATTTTGGAGACATCCCGAATGGCTCCACGGCCTCCGGTCGACTCGTCTTCGGAGACCGCGTCTACGGCAGGATTACCCAGGTACAGCTCAAAGGCACGGGCCGCACCGTCCCAGTCTGCATGGAACTGTTCGACACGGGTGCCCATCGCGGGCTTGAGTTCGCGCCTGGCAGCAAGCCTGGCGCCGCCCGAGTCTTCTCGGTTGGCTACATCCGTGCGGTGAGCAGCTTCAAATAGGGTCTTCCAAAGACGGCTGCGTGACCCCACGCCGGGCATGGTAGAGGGCAACGTGGCAGGTACTGCTCTCGCGCTCCATCCCTGAAGGTTCTGCGTCATGCCTGCCTCATCCCTTGCCCTGCTGCTGCCGGCCCTGCTGACGGGACCTGCCTCCGCGGAGCCGGGCACCCTGTCTTGTCACACAGGTGTTCATCACGTGGAGCTACCCGCGACGGCTCCGGCGGAGCCCGCCCGGGTCTGCGTCAGCCCGGGCCAGACCACCTTCATCAACTTCGACGGGGCGCTGGTTCCAGACTCCCTGACGCTCGCCAGCAAGGAGCGCTTCACGCTGGCGGAGCCCGGGACGAGCAGCCTCAAGCTGGTGCCCTCAGAAAAGCTGGCGGCAGGTGAGCAACTGCGGCTGACAGTGCGCTTCCAGGACGCTGCCGCCCCGACGAGCGCGGCCCTGCTGCTCGTCGTACACCCTGCCCAGGCTACGCCGCTGGTGGACGTGCACCGGCAGACCCGCACCGTGGAGTCCTTCCGGCAGGAACTGGGAGCAAGGGACGAGCAGCTCCGTCAACTCCAGCAGGAGAATGCCCGGCTCCGCTCCGAGTCTACCGGTCCCAGAGGCCTCGCAGGGCTTCATGCCTTGGGCCTGCTCGTCTTCGAGTCCTTCGAAGCCACGGACAGCAGCATGAGCGCCAAGGCTTCTCCTGCGAGCGCCCTGCGGCTGGACGGAGCCGTGGAGAGCTTCCGCGCCGCAGGGCGCGTGGCCGTGACGCTGCGCTTGAGAAACCCCGAAGGCGCGGCGCCGTGGACGGCACAGGACGCGAAGGTGGTGTTGGAGGAGAGGAAGGGCGTAGAGCTGAAGGTGCTCGAAGTGTGGCCCCGAGAGCCCATCCACCCTGGTGGCACGCTCAAGATGGTCGTGGAGACGGAGCTCTCAGACGTGACCACCCAGGGGCCCTTCACCTTCAGGTTGTGGGAAGCCGAGGGCGGCAGGGCGGCCATCGTGCAGGGAGTGATGCTTCCGTGAAGCGCAATGGGTGTCGGGACAGGGCTGGAAGGCGGCCGAGGGGTTCCATGCTGTTCCGTCAGGTGGTTGCCGTCCTCTTGATGCTGGTGACTGCTTGCAGCGGTACGCCGCGCGCAACCCCGGTTTCAGACGAGGAGCATGAGGTGGGGCCTGGTGCGGCCCGATACGCAGTGCATGTCGTCTCTCCAGGCACGGTGTCATTGGAGCCGGTGGAGGTGGATGAGGACGACTTCACGGAGGCGGTGACCCGGCTGGCTCGTGAGGCCCGGCCCGCGGCGCGGCCTCAGGAAGAAGCCCGGAGCCTCTTCGCGCATGCGCGCGAAGCGGGAGTCCAACCGAAACGGGAAGGCGAACGCGTCTACCGGGCATCACCCGTCAACGTGAGTGCCTCTGCGCCCCCGACCGAAGTAGCCCTGACGCGCGAGTACCTGCGCTGGTGCGAGCGCACCCAGGGCGGTGGTGACTGCCTGCGCCTGCTGGTGGACGGGCCCACCGTGCGCGGGGAGGACAGGTACGCGCTGGCTCTGGCCATTTCCCTCGGCTCGGTGCTGGAGGAGACGCGCCATGCGCTCAAGGACATGGTGCAGCCGTCCGCCGTGCTCTCCATGCTGGTGTGGACGGCCAGCCTGTACCTGATGCTGTGGGCACTGCCCGACCCGGCCTCGAAAGCGGTGGCAGCCGGGTTGACGGTCGCCCTGCTGGCCTGGCTGGGCGTGGACACCGTGTGGAGCCTGATGCGCGGCTGGGGGCAACTTGTGGAGGACTCCCACCGCGCCACGTCGTTCGAGGACCTGAGCGATGCCGGGGAGAAGTTCGGCCAGGTGATGGGGGAGAACACCGCGCGCGTGCTGGTGATGATGGCTACCGCAGCGCTGGGCGGCACGACGGCGAAGCTGGCGCAGAAGGTGCCGAAGCTGCCCGGTTTCTCCCAGGCGGCAGTACAGGCAGAAGCGCAGGGAGGGATGCGGCTGGCGACACTGGCCGAGGTGGAGACGGTGGCAGCCTCCTCGGAGGGCACCTTCGCCGTCGCGACTCGGCGCCCGGCAAGCGCGGCAGTCGCTGAAGCAGAGGTCGCGGTCACTACCATCATCCGGCATCAGGGTGGAAATCGGCAGGTGGTCCTCAATGGCCAGCGCTGGCATGTGCCTGCGAACAAGCCGCTGAAGGACATCCCGAAGGCGGACGCCGTGGGAGACCAACTCCAGGCGGCGGCCCTTCGCGCGGCCCAGCGATGGGCACCCCACCAACTCACAAAAAACGAGGACCGGGCCATCACAGCAGCGATTGCACGGGGTGAGCACTGGCTGGCGCGACTGCTTGAACGCGAAGCCCGGGGACGCTTCGTGGAGAAGCAGTTGATATCGGAATTTCCGCAGCTTCGATGGAACAAGACCGGGGTCGATGCGATTGACCTGAAAACGGGCTACCAATACGAGGTTCTCTCAGGAACAGAGTCGAACCTCGCCTTGCACGGTCAGCGAATGGCCGGCTTCCTCTTCCGGATGCTCACCTTCTGAGCCCGCCGAACGCAGGAGCATCATGATTCAGTTCAGCGACAAAGAGATCGAGGACGAACTCCTGGAGTTGAACAGCAAGACGGAACTCTATTACCTCGGTCATCACCTGACCTTGAGACGATGCCATCTCATCATCAAGGTACCCGCACGTTCGCTGGTGATGACCAGGACGCGGCTCATCGACTGCACCATTGAGTTCAAGAAGGAGCTCAAGGACTTCCGCTGGGAGGGCGTCGCCCTGAAGGGCTGTCGATTCACAGGCGCGATAACTGGCAGCGACTTCGGACGCTGGCCCTATGCAGAACACCCTGAACTCGGCAGCATCGAGGACTGCGACTTCAGCGGGGCGCGCCTGGACGCATGCCGCTTCGTCGATTGCGACCCCAAGACCCTGAAGTTCCCTTCCTGGCCATGCTTCACCATTCTCGACCCCCTCTCGCGCATGAACGAACTGCTCGCCGCGCCATGGCCTGAGAGCACTCGCCTCATGGTGGAAACCCTCGCGAAGTCTCCGCCCAAGACCGTGGCCGTGACGGACTCCGCCACCGTGCTCGCGAAGCAGACCCACACCACCGAAGCGGCCATCAGAGCCGCCCTGGATACCCTGACGGGAGTAATTCTCTGACGTCCCAACACCCTCAGGCCCGGTGCTCTAGAGCGCCATGATTCAGTTCAGCGACCGGGAAATCACGGGCGAGCGGCTGGAGCTCGATAGCAAGACGGAGCTCTATTACCTCGGTCACGATCTGACCTTGAGGAACTGCACCCTCGTCATTCGAGTGCCGGAGAGAGCGCTGGTCATCAGCAAGACGCGGCTCATCGACTGCACCCTCGAAGTGAAGCGAGAGCTGAGGGGCTTTCGATGGCACAACGCCATCTTGAAGGGTTGCAGGTTTTCGGGAGCGCTCAGTGGCTGTGAGTTTGGCCGCTGGCCAGACGAGGAGGCCCCTGAGCTCGGCAACATTGAGGGCTGTGACTTCACCGGCGCACGGCTGGAGGCATGCCGCTTTCTCCAATGTGATGCCCGTACCCTGAAGTTCCCGTCCTGGCCCTGCTTCACCATTCTCGACCCGGTGCGCCGCAAGAGTGAGTTGCTCGCCCTCCCGTGGCCCGGCACCATGCGCATCACCGTGGAGTCCTTCGTCGAAGGTCCACCGGAGACGGCGGCCGTGACGTACTTTGCTCCCGCAGTGGCGAAGCGCACCGGCACCACCGAGGACGCCATCCGAGCCGTTCTCGCCCCCCTGCCCCGCGTGCTTCTCTGACGGCCGACCTGCGTTCGGAGCGCATCGACGCCGCGGTCAGTCCAAAGCTTCTATTTCCTCTAGCCTCCGTCCTGAAGGACCCCCCATGACGCTCCGTCAGGCCGGCGCTGTCCTGCTGATACTGCTGACCGCCTGTGGCGGGGCTCCCCGTGCCGGGCGTGCTTCGTGGGATTCGGAGGAACGCGAAGTGGGGCCGGGTGCGGCCCGGTACCGCGTGCACGTCGTCTCTCCAGGCACGGTGCCTGTGGAGTCGGTGGAGGTGGAGGAGGATGACTTCACCGAGGCGGTGACTCGGCTGGCTCGTGAGGCCCGGCCCGCGGCGCGGCCTCAGGAAGAAGCCCGGAGCCTCTTCGCGCATGCGCGCGAAGCGGGAGTCCAACCGAAACGGGAAGGCGAACGCGTCTACCGGGCATCACCCGTCAACGTGAGTGCCTCTGCGCCCCCGACCGAAGTAGCCCTGACGCGCGAGTACCTGCGCTGGTGCGAGCGCACCCAGGGCGGTGGTGACTGCCTGCGCCTGCTGGTGGACGGGCCCACCGTGCGCGGGGAGGACAGGTACGCGCTGGCTCTGGCCATTTCCCTCGGCTCGGTGCTGGAGGAGACGCGCCATGCGCTCAAGGACATGGTGCAGCCGTCCGCCGTGCTCTCCATGCTGGTGTGGACGGCCAGCCTGTACCTGATGCTGTGGGCACTGCCCGACCCGGCCTCGAAAGCGGTGGCAGCCGGGTTGACGGTCGCCCTGCTGGCCTGGCTGGGCGTGGACACCGTGTGGAGCCTGATGCGCGGCTGGGGGCAACTTGTGGAGGACTCCCACCGCGCCACGTCGTTCGAGGACCTGAGCGATGCCGGGGAGAAGTTCGGCCAGGTGATGGGGGAGAACACCGCGCGCGTGCTGGTGATGATGGCTACCGCAGCGCTGGGCGGCACGACGGCGAAGCTGGCGCAGAAGGTGCCGAAGCTGCCCGGTTTCTCCCAGGCGGCAGTACAGGCAGAAGCGCAGGGAGGGATGCGGCTGGCGACACTGGCCGAGGTGGAGACGGTGGCAGCCTCCTCGGAGGGCACCTTCGCCGTCGCGATTCGGCGGCCGGCAAGCGCGGCAGTCGCTGAAGCAGAGGTCGCGGTCACCTCCATCATCCGGCATCAGGGCGGCAACCGGCAGGTGGTCCTCAACGGCCAGCGCTGGCACGTACCTGCAAACAAGCCGCTGAAGGACATCCCAGCAGCAGACCCCGTGGGAGACCAACTCCAGGCTGCCGCGCTACGAACTTCTCAACAATGGCGCGCTCAAGAACTCTCGGTGGCTGAGCAGGACGCCATCAACGCTGCTGCGACCCGCGGGGAATTCTGGCTCGCACAACTTCTGGAGCGGCAGGCTCGGGGGCGCTTTGTGGAAAAAGAACTGCGGGGGCAATTCCGTACCCTACGCTGGAACTCCAAGGGTGTTGACGCGATTGATCCTGTGACGGGGTACAGATACGAGGTGCTCTCCGGAACGGACTCGAACCTCGCACTGCATGGACAGCGCATGGCGGATTCATTCTTCCGGATGATCACCTTCTGAGGAGTGGAAGATGGCCCAGCTCAACATCGAAGATCGGGAGATCGAGAACGAGCGAATCGAAGTCAATGCAGGGGACATTGGCTTTCTGGGTCCCAACCTGACGCTCCGCAACTGCACCTTGGTGCTGAGGGTGGCCACGAGAAATCTGATTCTCATCGGCCCACGTCTCATTGACTGCACCATTGAGGTGAAGAAGGAACTGAGAAACCTTCGCTGGTGCAGCGCCTTTCTAAAGGGCTGCCGCTTCAAGGGAGCAATGACCGGTAGTGACTTTGGTCGTTGGCCCTACGCTGAGACTCCGGAGCGCGGTGGCATCGAAGATTGCGACTTCACCGAGGCACGTCTGGACGCGTGCCGCTTCATCGACTGCGACCTCAGCACCATCCAGCTCCCCTCGTGGCCCTGCTTCAGCATCCTCGACCCGGGGTCCCGCAAGAGCGAGCTGCTCGCCCACCCGTGGCCTGGCAGCATGCGCGTCACCGTCGACTCCTTCACGGACGCCCCGCCAGGGACCAGGGCCGTGACGTACTTCGCCCCCGCGGTGGCGAAGCGCAACGACACCACTGCGGAAGCCCTTCGCGCCGTCCTCGACACCCTCCCCGGCGTGATTCTCTGACGCCCACCCGCACCCCAGGCATCTCGACGTGGCCCTCGCGCCGGTGCTTCGATGCCCCCTGCCACCCACGGGGGAACCGCACGCCATGAAGCGCCTGTCCCTGCTGTCGTCCCTGCTCCTCACCGCGCTGCTCGGGGTGGGCTGCGCCTCCGCGCCCACCGCGAAGCCGTACGCCCCCGTCGACACCGGCCACGCCTTCCTCTGGGAGGTGAAGGATGGCCGCGGGCGCGGCGGCACCGCGTACCTCGTCGGCTCCATCCACATGGGCCGCGAGGGCGAGCTGCCCCTGCCCCCGTCCATGGAGGCCGCCTTCGCGAAGTCCGATGCCCTCGTCGTCGAGGTCGACGTCAATAAGGTGGACCCCGGCGCCATGCAGAAGCTCGTCATGGAGCTCGGCCGGTTGCCCGACGGCCAGCGCCTCTCCCAGCGCCTGGACCCCGTCACCCTGACCCTCCTCGACCGCGCCGCCCAGCGCATGGGCCTCGCGCTCGCCAACCTTGAGCCCCTGCGCCCCTGGCTCGTGGGCATGGTCCTCAGCGTCACCGAGCTCCAGAAGGCCGGCTACCAGCAGGGCCACGGCGTCGACCGCGCCTTCCTCACCCGCGCCCGGGACGCCGGCAAGGCCGTCCTCGAGCTGGAGACCGCCGAGGGCCAGCTGCGCATGCTCGCCGGCACCCCGGACTCCCTCCAGGACCTCATGCTCCGAGACCAGCTCCGCCGCACCCGCGAGGCCGGCGCCGTGCTCGACCAGCTCATCGCCGCCTGGAAGGCCGGTGACGCGGACGGCCTCGCCGCCCTCGTCCTCGAAGGCGCCAACGACGCCACCTACCGCCCCGTCTACGAGCGCATCTTCTTCGAGCGCAACGTGCAGATGGCCACCGGCGTGGACGCCCTCCTCGCCCAGCCCCGCACCCACTTCGTCGTCGTCGGCGCCGGCCACGTCGTCGGCCCCCAGGGCCTCGTCGCCCTCCTCCAGAAGCAGGGTCACACCGTGCGCCAGCTGCCCCGCACCGAGTAGCGCCGCCCGGCGCCGAAGCCCCCGCCTCCACCTGTGACGCGGGCCGAGCCGCGCTCGCCGCCTGTCCGCTCGCGCACACCGCGAGGAGACGACTTCACCCCACAGGGCAAGTCGTAGGTCCTCCGTGGCGCATTCCGTTCCCTCTCCCCTCGGGAAAACCCGGAGGGGCCGGCTTCCCGACGCGCCCGGGGTCGGCATCGTCCGTGCAATCACCCTCGGGAGCGTCCTGGGCACCACGCAACAGAGGCCAAAACCCCGGGTTGCGTCCTTGGAACATCAAATATAAATTAACCGCCGAACCAACGAACCACCTATAAAAATAAGGTCCACCCAGCCCATGCCCCTGGACGAGCTCGACATCCGCATCGTCGACCTGCTGCAGCGCGACGGTCGCGCCACGCAGCTGGAAATCTCGCGCGCCGTGGGGCTGTCGCAGCCGGCCGTGGCCGAGCGCATCCGCAAGCTGGAGGAGCGGGGCGTCATCACCGGCTACACGGCCCGGGTGGACGCGTCCAAGCTGGGCAAGGACATCACCGCCTTCATCGGGGTGAACATCGAGCACCCCAAATACTTCGAGGGCTTCGCGAAGAAGGTGCTCGCGCTGCCCGACATCCTGGAGTGCCACCGCGTGGCCGGCCAGGACTCGTACATCCTCAAGGTCAAGACGGCGAACACGAAGACGCTCGACTCGCTCCTCGTGGAGACGCTGCGCACCATCGCCGGCGTCACCCGCACGCAGACCACCATCGTCCTGTCATCCATCAAAGAGGACACGCACGTGCGTGTGCCTCCCGAGCTTCTGAAAGGAGAGTGAATCATGAGCGCCGACGCAATGAGCGCACCCCTTCCCCCGCCTCCCGTCTGGCGGCTGGCGCAGCGAATGGCCCGCACCAAGACGTCCGCGGTGCGGGAAATCCTCAAGGTCGCCGAGCGGCCGGACATCCTCTCCTTCGCGGGCGGCCTGCCCGCCCCGGAGCTCTTCCCGCTGGAGGCCATCGCCGAGGCGCACGCCGAGGTGTTCGCCACCGAGGGGCGCGCGGCGCTCCAGTACAGCACCACCGAGGGCTACGGCCCGCTGCGCGAGTGGATTTGCGGCCACCTCCAGAAGCGCGGCCGCGTGGCCACCGCGGACCAGGTGCTCATCACCAGCGGCTCGCAGCAGGGCATCGACCTGGTCGCCAAGGTGCTGTTGGACCCGGGTGACCTCATCATCGTCGAGAGCCCCAGCTACCTGGCGGCCCTGCAGACTTTCGGCTCGTACGAGGCGAAGTTCGCCACCGTGGGCAGCGACGACCAGGGCATGCGCACCGATGACCTGGAGCGCATGCTGGCCACGCACCGTCCGAAGATGGTGTACGTGGTCTCCAACTTCCAGAACCCCAAGGGCACCACGCTGTCGCTGGAGCGTCGGCGCGAGCTGGTGCGCCTGGCCCAGAAGCACCGCTTCCTCATCCTCGAGGACGACCCGTACGGCGAGCTGCGCTTCACCGGCAGCCACCTGCCGTCCATGGCGTCGTTCGACGACGAGGGCGTGGTGGTGTCGCTGGGCACCTTCTCCAAGACGCTCGCCCCGGGCATGCGCATCGCCTGGGTGGTGGGTCCGCGCGACTTCGTGCGCAGCCTCACCATCGCCAAGCAGGCCACGGACCTGCACACCGCCACGCTCGCCCAGCGCGCGGTGGCGAAGCTGCTCACCCGCTTCGACTACAACGCCCACCTGGAGTCGCTCTGCCCCGTCTACGGCCAGCGCGCCAACGCCATGCTGGACGCGCTGAAAATCCACATGCCCGCCGGCACGAAGTGGACGACGCCCGAGGGCGGCATGTTCCTGTGGGTGGAGCTGCCCGCGGGCCTGAGCGGCGACGCGCTGCTGCCCAAGGCGATTGAGCAGAAGGTGGCCTTCGTTCCCGGCAGCCCCTTCTTCGCCAACAACCCGCGCCCGGAGTTCATCCGCCTCAACTACTCCAACCGTCCGCCCGAGCTGATTACCGAGGGCATGCGCCGGCTGGGCGCCGTGATTTCCGCGGCGATGTAGGCCCGGAGCGTACCGCGCCGTGAGTCCCCCCGGCGCGGTGCCCTTCCCTCACCGAAGTTGAAGACCGATTCAGGTTTCAGTTCTCTCCCTGCTGGCCAGCGCGGCCCCGGTTGCGTACCCTGCGCCCACCATTTTCCGGTGGCGCGAGTCCCAGGGCTTCGCGCCGCCCCTACTCCGGAGAGACAGCATGCAGCTCAAGGACCTGAAAATCATCGTCACGGGCGGCGCCCAGGGCATGGGTGCGCACTTCGCGCAGCGGCTGACGGAGGCCGGTGCCCAGGTGGCCGTGGGCGACGTGAATGAGGAGCGGCTCGCCGCGCTGCCCGCGGGCATCCACCGCCGCAAGCTGGACGTGTCCTCCGAGGACGACATCGTCTCCTTCGTCAGCTGGGCACACGGGGCGATGGGCGGCCTCAACGGCCTCATCAACAACGCGGGCATCCTCCGCGACGCGCTGCTGGTGAAGAAGGACCGCACCACCGGCCAGGTGAAGAAGCTGTCCACCGCGGACTGGAACGCCGTCATCGGCGTCAACCTCACCGGCGCCACCCTGATGGTGCGCGAGGTGGTGGCGAAGATGGCGGAGACGGACGCCAAGGGCGGCGTCATCGTCAACATGTCGTCCATCGCCCGGCACGGCAACCGCGGCCAGTCCAACTACGTGTCCGCGAAGGCCGCGCTGGCCGCCAACACCGTCACCTGGTCGCGCGAGTTCGGCCCCTTCGGCATCCGCGTGGGCGCGGTGGCGCCGGGCATGATTGAGACGCCGATGACGCAGGGCATGAACCAGAAGGCCCGCGACGCGCTGGTGTCCGCCATTCCGGTGGGCCGCATCGGCCTGCCCGAGGACATCTGGCTGGCGGTGAAGTTCATCCTCGAGTGCGACTACTTCAACGGCCGCACCATCGACGTGGACGGCGGCCTCAACTTCTAAAGGCGTCCTCTCGCGGGGCCTGCCCGGAGGCAGTGGCGCGGGCCCCGTCGCGTCGGACATGGCGCCAGGTGCGAGGTATCCTCCCGCCGGCACTTCCGCCGCTTCAGGCAGGGCCCCCTGTCACAGAACAACGATGTCTCACCGCAGGAACGGCTCGAGCAGGAAGTCCTCGCCGCCGTGGCCCGCTCCCGCGACATGCTGGAGCTGTTCTACGCGGTGCGACAGCACTTCGACCTCGTCGCGCGTCTGAGCGCGGAGCAGCGGCCGCGCGTCCTGAATCGCTTCGGGGCCAGCGAGCCCCCCTGGAACATGGAGGGGGTCTGGGCCTGGAACGAGAGCTACGTCATCGTGCTCTCGGGCCAGGGCCGTGACTCGCTGGAGCTCATCAGCCGTCAGCACTGGGACCGCTGACGGCGCCGGCCGTCACCTCACGCTGACGTCGTCCACGCGGAGGTTGCGCAGCACCGCGGGCTCGTTGCCGTAGAGCAGCTTGTAGGCGCTGTAGCTGCTCAGCACCTTCTTCACGTAGTCGCGCGTCTCCTCGAAGGCGATGTGCTCCACCCACTCGTCCAGCTCCGCGCGGGGCAGCGCGTGGCGCCAGCGCTCCACCGCTCCGGGGCCGGCGTTGTAGGCGGCCACCGCGTAGGCCACGTTGCCCCCGAAGTGCTTCGTGAGCTGGCCGAGGTAGGCCGCGCCCAGGCGGATGTTGTCGGCCGGCTGGAGCAGCTGGGCCTCACCCACCGGGGGCAGGTCCAGCGACTCCGCCACCTGCCTCGCGGTGGCCGGCATCAGCTGGGCCAGCCCCAGGGCGCCCGTGGCGGAGCGCGCGCGCGGGTTGAAGCGGCTCTCCTCGCGGATGAGGCCCTGAAGGACGTCCGGGTCCACGCGGTGGGAGCGCGCATACCGCTCGATGAGCGCGCGGTACGCCTTGGGCCAGGTGGCCTCCCAGACGGGACGGGACTCGGCGCTCAGCGGGCCGTGGATTTCCCCGCGCAGGGCGGAGCGGGCCACGTGCCGTG
>JBKGHK010000249.1:0-13257 GCA_046520375.1 Pyxidicoccus sp. 3LFB2 | reverse complement strand
TTCATGCGCAGGCTGCAGCACCCGCGCGCCACCGGCCACCAGCCGCGCCGCCTTGTCCACCAGCGGGACGTCCGGCAGGACGGTGTCGTCGCACAGCAAGTACGGGCCACGGGGAAGCATGGGACGGGACGAGACGTTCATCGGCTCCGGAAGGCGGCTCGGCGGCGTTGACAGGCGCCCCTCCTGCTATAAGGTGCCGCGCTGTTTTCATAGCAATTCTGAGGATTTGAACATGGCGGATTCGGCGGACCCGAAGTACCTCGACAAGCGCACCGCGGAGCGCTACCTGCGCTCCGGCCAGCTCGACGAGAAGGCGTACGAGCGCCACGTCAAGAGCCTGCCGGACGTGGCGGAGAAGGCCGTCCCGGTGGAGACGCACATGCTCGACGACGTCGACGACTTCGAGGATGACGAGGACGACATCGACGAGGACGAGGACGAGTCCGATGAGGACGAGTCCAACGAGGACGAGGGTTCGGCCTCCGCATGAGCACCGCGGACGAGAAGCGCGGCGAGACCTTCGTGATGCGGGGGGAAGCGCGCTCCGCGTCCGAGGAGTCCATCTCCTTCAGTACCTTCATCTTCGGGCTGGGCACCGCGGTGCTCATCCACCTCGGTGAGACTCCCAACCCGGAGACGGGCCAGCTGGCGAAGGACCTGCCCCTGGCCCGGCAGAACCTGGACCTGCTCTCCATGCTGCGCGTGAAGACGAAGGGCAACCTCACGGCCGAAGAGGAGAAGCTCTTCGACGGACTCCTCACGGACCTGCGCCTGCGCTTCGTGGAGGCGACCCGGCGGTGACGGTGTCTGCTTCCCGCTCGAGCGGGCTGCCCCGGGGCATCCGCTTCGCCGCCATGGTGAGCCTCGTGCTCGCGGCCTTCACCGGCTGGTCCGCGCTGCGCGAGGCCACCGAGCTCGCCCACTTCTACGAGGTGCGCGAGCTCCACCTGGAGAACGCGCCTCCCGCCTGGATGGGGGACCGCGACGTCATCCAGCAGGTGGTGCGCACGCAGTACTCCGCCCTGGAGCCCATGCGCGAGCCTCGCGCGGTGCTGATGGGCCTGCTGTCCATCGCGTGCGCCTTCGTCTTCGTGTCCGCGGGCCGCATGCTCCGGCCGGATGGGCTGCCGCGCGAGGGCATGCGCAAGCTCCTGGGCCGGGCCGCCATCACCGTGGCCGTGCTTCGCACCATCGACGGCGCCCAGTTCGCCGTGGTGTCGCGCCGCATGGGCACCGTGCTGGCCGAGTCGCTCGGCAAGCTGCCGGAGAACCAGGACCCGGTGGCCGCCCAGGTGGTGAGCAGCATCGCCCCGTGGTTCGCCGTGGGCCTGTCCGTCTTCGGAACCGTGCTGGTGGCGGGCACCTTCGCCCTGCTCGGCCAGTACTTCCGCAGCGACTCGGTCCGCGACGCCGTCCTCGCCCAGGACCCGCCAGCGGAGGACTAGCCGCTTTCCTGCGGGCGCCCCTTCAGTGGGCGTCCGGCAGGAAGTGCAGGCCCCTCGCGCCCGGCAGCAGCGCCTCCAGCGCGTCCGCGCTGTCCTGCTCCGAGCCATCCAGCGCCAGGACGCGGCCCGGCCCCGCCACCGGCAGGCGCAGCAGCTCCTTGCGCGTCAGGCCGAAGACGTACGCCAGGTGGCCCACCGGCCATCGCTCCTGCATGTGCTTGAAGGCCGCCTCGTCCACGTCCTCGGGGCGCCCGGGCAGCTCCACGTCCTCGTAGACGACCCGCTCGCCGCCCACGCGCCGCCCATTGCCGTAGGCGATGACCTCCTCGCCCTCGTCCGGGTCGTACATATACGCGTGCACGGTGACGTTGGAGGCGCGCGACAGCAGCCTCGGCAGCGCGTGGTGCGCCGCGTACCAGTGAGCGCCCTGCCGGCCCGCCGTGAAGGGCCCCACGTAGGCCAACCGGACGACCTTGCGGCGCCGGTTCACCGTCACCTGCAGGCCCGTCGCGCCAGGAGCGCCATCCAGCGCCAGCGCTTCACGCGCCAGCCGGATCAGCTCCAGCCCGCCCAGGCTTTCGAGTCGTACGAGATAACCGCCGTGCGCTTCCAGGATCAGCCCCCCGATGGATGGGCGCCGCCTATACCGGGCCCTGTGTCTCCTGGCAACTTGCGGCTCCAAGAAAGCCCGGTCGCTACCAGCAGTCCAAAGTATTCCACAGGGGGCGGACACTCTGACGCGCCGCGCCAACTTGCCAAGAGGGGTCTGACTCTTACGTTCAAGACATGCGACTCGACAAGTACACGGTGAAGGCCCAAGAGGCGATTCAGGAAGGCCAGTCGCTTGCCCGGCGTGCGGACAATCCGCAGTACGAGCCGGAGCACCTGGCGACGGCGCTGCTGGGACAGAAGGACGGCCTCGTCGAGCCCCTTCTTCGCAAGATTGGCGTGGACGGAAAGCTCTTCGCGGCGCGGCTGGGCGAGGCGCTCGGCAAGCTCCCCAAGATGCAGGGCGGCGAGAGCGCGATGCTCGGCCAGCGCCTGCTCAAGACGTTCGACAAGGCCGAGGACGAGGCCAAGGCCCTCAAGGACGAGTTCGTCTCGTCCGAGCACCTGCTGCTCGCGCTCACGCACGACAAGGGCACGGCGGGCGAGGTGATGAAGTCCTCGGGCGTGACGCGCGAGCGCGTCATGGCCGGCCTCAAGGAGGTCCGCGGCTCCGGGCGCGTGACGAGCCAGGACGCGGAGTCCACCTACCAGGCGCTGGAGAAGTACGGGCGCGACCTCACCGAGGCGGCGCGCTCCGGCAAGCTGGACCCCGTCATCGGCCGCGACGAGGAGATTCGCCGCTGCATCCAGGTGCTGAGCCGGCGCACCAAGAACAACCCGGTGCTCATCGGTGAGCCGGGCGTGGGCAAGACGGCCATCGCCGAGGGGCTCGCGCGCCGCATCATCGACGGCGACGTGCCCGAGGGGCTGAAGAACAAGCGGCTGGTGTCCCTGGATTTGGGCGCCATGGTGGCCGGCGCGAAGTACCGCGGCGAGTTCGAGGAGCGGCTCAAGGCCGTGCTGAAGGAAATCGCGGACGCGGCCGGAGAGGTCATCCTCTTCATCGACGAGATGCACACCATCGTCGGCGCGGGCAAGGCGGAAGGCGCCATGGACGCGGGCAACATGCTCAAGCCGGCGCTGGCGCGCGGCGAGCTGCACTGCATCGGCGCCACCACGCTGGACGAGTACCGCAAGCACATCGAAAAGGACGCGGCCCTGGAGCGGCGCTTCCAGCCCGTCATGGTGGGCGAGCCCAGCGTGCATGACACCATCAGCATCCTTCGCGGCCTGAAGGAGCGCTACGAGGTGCACCACGGCGTTCGCATCCAGGACAACGCCCTGGTCGCCGCCGCCACGCTCAGCCACCGCTACATCGCGGACCGGTTCCTGCCGGACAAGGCCATCGACCTCGTCGACGAGGCCTCCAGCCGCCTGCGCATCGAAATCGACTCCATGCCCATGGAGCTGGACGACGTGCGCCGCAAGGTGATGCAGCTCCAGATTGAGAAGGAAGGCCTCAAGAAGGAGACGGACCCGCACTCGCAGGAGCGCCTGAGCCAGATTGAGAAGGAGCTGGCCAACCTGAGCGAGAAGTTCAACACGCTCAAGGTGCACTGGGACGCGGAGAAGACGGCCATCAGCACCCTGCGCGGCCTGAAGGAGAAGCTGGAGAAGGCCAGGAACGACCAGGCGGCGGCCGAGCGTCAGGGTGACCTGAACCGCGCGGCGGAGCTGAAGTTCGGCGTGATTCCGTCGCTGGAGAAGGAGCTGAAGGCCCAGAACGAGAAGCTGGCCGAGCTGCAGAAGAGCCAGAAGTTCCTCAAGGAGGAGGTGGACGCGGAGGACATCGCCGAAGTGGTCGCCAAGTGGACGGGCATCCCCGTTTCGCGGCTGATGGAGGGCGAGGTGCAGAAGCTCGTCCACATGGAGGAGCGGCTGGCGAAGCGCGTGATTGGTCAGCGCAGCGCGATTGAGGCCGTGTCCAACGCCGTGCGCCGCGCGCGCAGCGGGCTGCAGGACCCGAACCGGCCCATCGGCTCGTTCATCTTCCTGGGCCCCACGGGCGTGGGCAAGACGGAGACGGCCAAGGCGCTGGCGGAGTTCCTCTTCGACGACGACTCGGCCATGGTCCGCATCGACATGTCCGAGTACATGGAGAAGCACGCCGTGTCGCGGCTGGTGGGCGCGCCTCCGGGGTACGTCGGCTACGACGAGGGCGGCCAGCTCACCGAGGCGGTGCGCCGGCGGCCGTACACGGTGGTGCTCTTCGACGAAATCGAGAAGGCGCACCAGGACGTGTTCAACGTCCTCCTCCAGATTCTGGACGAGGGCCGGCTGACGGACAGCCAGGGCCGCACGGTGGACTTCAAGAACGCGGTGCTCATCATGACGTCCAACCTGGGCTCGCAGGACATCCAGGCCGGCATGGCGGGCAAGGACGTGCTGGACGAGAAGACGCGCGACGAGGTGATGGACGCGCTGCGCGGACACTTCCGGCCGGAGTTCCTCAACCGCGTGGACGAGGTGGTCGTCTTCGAGCCGCTGCGCAAGAAGGACATCTACCGCATCGTCGACCTGCAGCTCGGCCGGCTCGCGAAGCTGCTGGCCGACAAGCGCCTCACGCTGGACCTGACGGACAAGGCGCGCGAGTTCCTCGCGGAGCGCGGCTACGACCCGACGTACGGCGCCCGGCCGCTGAAGCGCGCCGTGCAGAAGTACCTGCTGGACCCCATGGCGATGAAGGTGCTGAGCGGCGAGTTCCTGCCGGGCGACCACATCCAGGCCGACGCGGGCCCCGACGGGCTCACGTTCGCCAAGGTGCTGGTGGACGCCACGAGGAACGTGAAGCGCTCGGCGTAGCCAGGCCGGGGACGCAGTCCCGCTGACAGGAAGGGCCCGGAATCGCCACGCGGTTCCGGGCCCTTCGTCATTTCCGGCCACGCCCTGCCCGCTTCAGCCCACGGAGCGGGAGGCGACCTGGGCCGGCGGGGCCCAGGTGGCGTTGAGGTGCTGGATGGTCGTCAGCGGGATGCCCAGCAGGTACATGTAATAGAGCGCCCGGTGCTGGTCGTTGACCTCGGACTCGAAGGCACCCAGCCAGCCGGTGGAGTAGAGCTGACCAGGGAGGCTCGTGCTGACGCTCGGCTGCGTGTACGTCAGCCCGTTGCTCTGGAGGGTGTTCAGGGCCCAATTGACGGCCACCCTGCACGCCGGGCCGCACTGCGGGCCTCCGGCGTACATCGACAGGATGGACGTCAGGCCCTCCACCGTCCACAGCAGGGGGACCACGTCCAGCGTGTTGTAGTAGCGCCGGGCGTTGCTGAAGACGGTGTCGAAGCACGAGGCGAACGCCGGGTCGCCCGCCGTAGGCGCGGCGAAGGTGAGCGGCAGGACGGAGGAGACCTCCGTCAGCGTGCTCTGGAACCACGCGGCGAGCACGGTGGCCATCTGCCCGCCCAGGCTGTGCCCGGTGACGAGCAGGCTCGGAGAGCCAGAGAGGCCACCCAGGAACGCCAGCAGCGAGCCGGTGCCCGAGCCCGGCACCGAGGACACCATGGCGTTGATGTTCTTCCAGACCTCGACCACGCCTTTGGACACCATGGCCCCGGAGAACGAGGGCGCGCTGAACGGCAGCGCCTCCTGCGTGGCGACGGCCTTGTCCTGGATGACATCCTCGATGCGGTCGAAGAGCGTGCCCCGCACCACCACCGCGTATTGCCCCGCCCCATTGGAGGCCACGTAGACGAGGTCCTGGCCCTGCGTCGCCGGGCCCCACACGATGCTCCAGCCGCCCTGCACCGTGGCCGCCATGGCCTGGTTCATCAGCGTGAAGCGCTCGGTGTTGGTGTGGAACTGTCCCAGGTAGGAGATGGCGGACAGGGTGACGGCGAGCTGCTCGGTGGTGAAGGTGGAGGCCATGGGCGGGTCCTTTCAGCGAGGGATGCCTGCCCCCTGTGCACTGGCCATGCCGTGCTCCCCTTCCCTCTGAGCGCCAAGGGGAAGGCCCCTGGAAGGGGTGCTCCTTCGCGGCTCCGACGTGTCGGGCCGACGTGTCGGACCTCCGAGCGTCTTGACCCGGACGCGGCTCCGCGCGAAGAGCCCGGGACATGAAGCCCTGGGAGACGCTCGACACCGCGCAGGTCCCCGACGTGGGGGAAGTGACACTGGCCCGGCGCGGAGACGAGTACGTCCTGCGCGTCCGGGGCCAGCTGCTGATGTCCAGCCGGCAGCATGGCTCGGAGGAGGCGCTGGCCCAGGCGGGCTGCGCGGAGCTCGCGGGGAAGAGCGGAGGCCGTGTGCTCGTGGGCGGCCTGGGCTTCGGCTACACCGTGCGCGCCGTGCTGGACCGCGTCGGCCCCGGCACCCGGGTGACGGTGGCCGAGCTGCTGCCCGCCGTGGTGGCCTGGAACCGGGGGCCTCTCGCCGCGCTCGCGGGGGCTCCGCTGGAGGACCCGCGAGTCACCGTGGTGGAAGGGGACGTGGGCACGCTCATGGCCCGCCAGTCGGGCACGTTCGACGCCATCCTCCTCGACGTGGACAACGGCCCCACCGCCCTCACCCACCCGGACAACCAGGGCCTCTACGGGCTCGGAGGGCTCTCGCGCGCGTTCCACGCCCTGCGCGCCCGGGGCACGCTGGGCATCTGGAGCGCCGGCCCCGCCCCCGGCTTCGAGCGCCGCATGGAGCAGGCCGGCTTCACCGTCCAGGTGCTGCACCCCGCGGCCCACGGCACCAAGGGAACGCGCCACACCCTCTTCATGGGCCGGCGCGGGCGCTGAGCCCCGTGTCAGGACCGCTTCCGCCGCCCGTCACTCTGGATTGAGCGCGCCCGGCCGAAGAGGTCCTACACGCGTTGAAGACGGTTCAACTCCGTCCGCCTCCACTCCTATGGGGGCGCTGCCGAGGGTCGGCATCTGATTCGAACTCAGACACCCCAGTTGGCTTGTTCACTCGGGCGCGCTCACTCCCTTCATGACGCCGCCGCTCCCGCTGTTCCCTCCCGCGCTGGCAGGCGCATGGGCTGGGCACGGCCGTAGGTGAGCGAGCGCCACAGCCACTCGGCCGGGCCGAAGCGGAAGCGCGACAGCCACCAGTGGCTGAGGACAATCTGCACGGCGAAGATGCCCAGCGAAATCGCGACGACGCGCGAGGACGGCAGCGTGCCGATGAGGCCCAAGCCCCAGCCGTCGTAGACCCACACGCTGACAATGGACTGGAGCAGGTACTGGCTGAGCGCCATGCGCCCCACCGGCGCGAGCGCCCCCAGCACCCGCTGCCACCGCACGCGGTGGAACAGCAGCGCGAAGGCCGCCACGTACCCCGCGCCCATCACCACGAAGCCCAGCTCCTGGAGGTTGTTCAGGAGGAACGGCCACAGGCTCTCCTGCGGCGTCGTCAGCCGGCCCATGCTGCGAAGGCGCGTCACCACCAGCCCCGTGCCGTTGATGACCACCCCTGCCCCCAGCCCCCAGACGAGCATCCGGCGGAGCAGCGCGCGGTTGCGCTCCACGTCCTGGAGCAGCAGCAGCCGCCCCGCCAGCAGGCCGAACAGGAAGCGCGCCAGGATGAGGCCCATCCACTTGATGCGGTTCACCCGGAAGAACGTGTCCACGTAGTACGTCACCCGCCCCACCAGCCCGTCCCACGGGGAGTCACTGGAGAGCGCTGCCAGCAGCTTCGCCCGGTGGGCCGCCTCTTCGGCCTGGGCCGCCTTCGACAGCGCGGCAGCCGCGTCCGCGCCATGCAGGAGCACCGGCACATAGCGCTGGAGCAGGGGGAGCAGCAGCGACATCGCCACCAGCAACCCCACCGCCCATATCAGCACCGTGCGATTCGAGCGGGCGCGGAACAGGAGCAGCAGGAAGCCCACCACCGCATACGTGTGGAGGATGTCGCCAATCCAGATGCCGAACAGGTGCACCACGCCGATGCACAGCAGGATGAACAGCCGCCGCGAGTAGAGCGGGACGACGGAGCTGCCCCGCGACGCGGCCCGGGACATCTGGATGGAGAAGCCCAGCCCGAAGAGGAACGAGAAGATGGTGATGAACTTCTGGTTCACCAGGAACTGGTAGCTCGAGTTGACGATGACCTCGAGCAGCGGCGCGCCCTGCGCCTGGGCCTGCTCGCGGGGCAGTATCGTCCGGCCGCTGAACCAGGTGACGCTGTTGGAGATGAAGACTCCGCACAGCGCGAAGCCACGAAGCGCGTCCAACAGGGTGACCCGCTCGGTGGCGGCCACCGGACGCGCCTCGGTGGTGGCGCCCGCGGCATCCGCGGGAGGAGTGAGTTCGGACATGGCTCCAGCAGACGCCCGCCACCCGATGGCGTCAACCGGCTCCGTCTGGCTCCGAAGCGCCTGGTGCCACTTCGCGCGTCAGCGCCACGAGCACGCCCTGTATGGGCCGCACATGCCGCATGGCGGCAAGGGCGAGGCAGGCGCCCGGTCCGCCATGCCCGACGGGCGGGTGGAGCGCCTCCTGGCACGGTGGACAGCGGCCCGGCCGCTCAGGCGGTGCGCAGCGCGGGGAGCACCTTCTCCGCGAAGGCGCGGATGAACGCGTCCTGCCCCCGGTTGACGTTGTGCAGGTACAGCCGGCTGAACCCGAGCCGCACGTCCTCCGCCAGCCAGTCCACATGGCGCTGGAGGCTGGAGGACACCCGCACGATGCCGTCGATATCCTTCGGCTGCACCGTCTTGGCCATCTCCGCGAACTGCTCGGGCCGCCGCAGGTCGGTGAGCACGGAGCTGGCGAAGATGTTCGTCGCCCACTGCTCCAGCGCGCCCTGCATCGCCGCCTCCTCGCGCTCGGCCCACGACAGCTGCACCTTGAGGAACATCGGCTTGCCTTCGCCGCCGCCGCGCCGGAAGGCGTCCACCATCTTCCGCAGCTGCTCCGGGGGCTTGCTCACCGTGATGAGGCCGTCCGCCCAGCTCCCCACCCACTCGGCTGTCTCGGGCGTAATCGCCGCGCCCACCAGCATGGGGGGCTTCGCCGGGCGCGAGTAGAGCTTCGCCTCCTCCACCGTGACGAGCCCGCGGTGCGTCACCGTCTCGCCCCGGAAGAGCGCGCGCATGATGTCCACGCACTCCTTCAGCCGCGCGTTGCGCTGGTCCTTCGCCGGCCAGGGCTCGCCGGTGATGCCCTCGTTGACGAGCTGCCCGCTGCCCAGCGCCGCCCAGGCGCGTCCGGGGAACATCTCCGCGAGCGTGCCCAGGGCCTGGGCGATGATGGCCGGGTGGTAGCGCTGCCCGGGCGCGTTCACCACGCCGATGCTGGACAGCTTCGTGGTGGCCAGCGCCGCGCCCATCCAGCTCCAGGCGAAGCCGCTCTGCCCCTGCGCATCGCTCCAGGGGTGGAAGTGGTCCGAGTTGAGCGCGGCCTGGAAGCCCGCTGCGTCCGCTTGCTGGGCCAGGCGCAGCAGCTCGCTCGGGAGGAACTGTTCGTGAGAGGCGTGGTAGCCGACGGTGACCATGAGGCCGCGCACGTTGGCCCCGGCCTCCCGCCACCGCGAGCCATTCCGGCGCGCGAGTGTCCGCTGATGGAAGGCCCGCCCCTCCAGCTGTGCGCTGGCGCACGGACGGCGCACGTTGCCCTGCCGACTTCCCGCCGGACGCCCCACCCTGCGGCCCGGGAGACGGGATGATTCATGACCTTTGGTACAAGAACGCTGTCGTCTATTGCCTCGACGTCGAGACGTTCATGGACGGCAACGGCGACGGCGTGGGCGACTTCGTCGGGCTCCAGCAGCGGCTGGACTACCTGGCCGGACTGGGCGTCACCTGCCTGTGGCTGATGCCCTTCCAGCCCACGCCCAACCGCGACAACGGCTACGACATCACCGACCACTACGGCGTGGACCCGCGGCTGGGCTCTCCGGGCGACTTCGTGGAGTTCACCCACCACGCGAAGCAGCGGGGCATGCGCGTCATCATCGACCTGGTGGTCAACCACACCAGTGACAAGCACCCGTGGTTCCAGGCGGCGCGCAAGGACCCGAACAGCCGCTACCGCGACTTCTACGTCTGGGCGGACAAGAAGCCGAAGGACGCGCACAAGGGCATGGTGTTCCCGGGCTCGCAGGACAGCACCTGGACGTACGACAAGGACGCGAAGGCCTGGTACTTCCACCGCTTCTTCCCCTTCCAGCCCGAGCTGAACGTGGCCAACCCCGCCGTGCGCGAGGAGCTGCTCAAGGTCATGGGCTACTGGCTGGAGCTGGGCGTGTCCGGCTTCCGGGTGGACGCGGTGCCCTTCCTCGTGGAGCTCAAGGGGCTGAAGAACCACGGCATCAAGGACCCGTACCGGCTGCTGGACGAGATGCGTGAGTTCCTCTCCTGGCGCACCGGTGACGCCATCCTCCTCGCCGAGGCCAACGTCACCATGGACGAGGTGATGAACTTCTTCGGCAAGGACGGGGACCGCATGCAGATGGTCTTCAACTTCGCCGCCAACCAGAACCTCTTCCTCTCGCTGGTGACGGAGGACGCCACGCCCCTGGTGGAGTCCCTGGCGTCCGCGCCCAACCTGGCCCACACCTCGCAGTGGGCCAACTTCCTGCGCAACCACGACGAGCTGGATTTGGGCCGGCTGCCCGCCGCCGCGCGCAAGCGCGTCTTCTCGGAGCTGGGCCCGGAGCCGAAGATGCAGCTCTACGGACGCGGGCTGCGGCGGCGCCTGGCGCCCATGCTGTCCGGGGACCGGCGCCGGCTGGAGCTGGCCTTCAGCATGATGCTGTCGCTGCCGGGCACGCCGGTGCTCTGGTACGGAGACGAGCTGGGCATGGGCGAGGACCTGACCCTCCACGAGCGGCAGGCCGTGCGCACCCCGATGCAGTGGGCGGACGAGCCCCACGGAGGCTTCACCCGCGCGGCCGAGCCCTTCCGGCCCGTGGTGGAGGCGGCGCCCTATGGCTACCCGCACGTGAATGTCGAGACGCAGCGCAGGGACCCGGCGTCACAGCTCAACTGGATGGAGCGCATGGTGCGCATGCGCAAGGAGTGCCCCGAGCTGGGCTGGGGCGAGTGGAAGCTGTTGCGTGTGAAGCCGGCGAACGTGCTCGCCCTGCGCTACGACTGGAAGGGCGAGACGCTGGTGACGCTGCACAACCTGTCCGGCAAGGCGTGTGAGGTGAGCTTCTCGCCGGGCGGGCCTCCGGCGAAGCTCGTCCACATGCTGTCGGAGGCGCACTCGCAGCCCGGCAAGGGCGGCCGGCACCGCGTCACGCTGGAGGGCTACGGCTACCGGTGGTTCCGCATGGAGCCCGTGAGCTGAAGAAAGAAATCGACGCGCCCCCCTGAGGAGGATTCCGCCCTCCTCCCGTTCAGGTGTCGGTACGCGCTCACCGCGCCAGCACCTGAGGGAATTCAATGTCCACGCTTCGCACCACCCTGGTGGCCTCCGTGGCCGCCGTGGGACTGAATGGTTGTGTCTACGGCTCCATCCACGATGCCTCGACGGGCGACGCCATCCAGGACGTGACGGTGACCGTCGCGTCCGGGACCTGCTCCGGCACCAGCTGCGGCAATCCCACCGTCCAGAAGACGGACGTATCGGGCCGCTATGTCTTCGACGCCTACGGCGACTATCACGGCGAGGACCAGGTGCAGGTCATCATGCCCGCGTCCGGAGAAGAGGCCATCAAGCTCGTCTACAGCCGCGCGGGCTACCGCTCCGTGAACGTCTACCACCAGCCCAGGTACGAGGAAGTCGCGCAGGAGGGGAAGGAGTACCACGTCTCCAAGGTCCAGACGGTCTACCTCTGCGCCCTGTCGGCCACCGACTCCGACGCTGACGGCATCTGCGACGCCGCCGAGAGCCGCTACGGAACCAGCGCCTCCAGCTCCGACACGGACGGCGACAGCATCAGCGACTTCGCCGAGCTGTACGGCTCCGGCGGCGTGGACCTGCGCTATTTCGGCGCCGACCCGAAGAAGAAGGACATCTTCGTCGAGCTCGACTACTACCCGAACCTCAAGCCCATGCAGGCCGCGATGGACCGGGTGACGGCCGCCTTCGCCAAAGCGCCGGTGAGCAATCCGGACGGCTCCACTGGCATCGCGCTGCACCTGGTGCTCAGCCAGCAGGTGGCCGCCACCGACGTCGACCTGGACCTCAACCCGCCGTGGGATGACTTCGACGTCATCAAGAACAAGTACTTCCCCGCGCGCCGGGCGCCGTTCTTCCACTACGGCCTGGTTGCCCACCGGCACGACGATGGCGGCTCCAGCGGCCGGTCCCGCGGCATTCCCGCCCATGACTTCATGGTGACGATGGGCAACTGGGACACCCCGGGTGGCACGGAGCAGGAGCAGGCCGGCACCCTCATGCACGAACTGGGGCACAACATTGGCCTGAACCACGGTGGCAACGAGAGCATGAACTACAAGGGCAACTACCTGAGCCTCATGAGCTACAACTACCAGCTGCGCGGCCTGACGGTGGACGCGGTGAATGGCGTGCTGGACTACTCACGCGTGCGCCTGGCCGCCGTGAGCGAGGCGTCCGTCAGCGAGGTCTCCGCCTTCGCGCCCCTCGCGCCGGCGACCGAGGCGGACCTGGCCCGCTACGGCGTGCGCCTCGGCAAGATTCTGCGTGCCGGTACCGCGAGCGCCAACCTCGACCTCAATGCCAATGGCAGCATCCAGGCGGGCGCCATCGCCCAGGACCTCAACAACGACGGTGACACGCTGGACGTCATCGCCGCGTCCCAGAACGACTGGACGGCCCTGGTCTATGACGGCGCGGGCCTCATCGGTGACGCCAACCTGGGCGCCACTGCCGGCCTCAAGCGCCTGCAGCCCTTCTTCGTCGTGCCCGAGAAGACGGAGCCGTGCATCACCGAGCACGGCCAGTAGTCCGGACCTCACGCGTCGAAGGCAGCATGGGCCGTCGGGTTCCTCTGACGAGGGGCCCGGCGGCCGTGCGCTGGCGCGTCTCGGGTGCCCGAGGCCTTCGGTTCACGGGCCCGGCCTGCGAGTCCGCCAGCTCACCTGCCTTGACGCCTACGCCTCCGGCATCGTGCCCACGTAGCGGGAGGCGGGCCGGATGAGCTTGCCGGTGGCCCGCTGCTCGGCCACGTGCCCGAGCCAGCCCGCGACGCGGCCACAGGCGAAGGCCGTGGAGAACAGCGTCCTGTCGAGCCCCACCGCGTCGAGCAGCACGGCCGTGTAGAACTCCACGTTGGCGCGCAGCGGGCGGTCCGGGTAGCGCTGACGGAGCAGCGCGTCCGCGGCGCGCTCCACCGCCCGCGCCAGCCG
>JBKGHK010000248.1:0-13316 GCA_046520375.1 Pyxidicoccus sp. 3LFB2 | reverse complement strand
CGCAAGGTGGAGGCGGAAACGGCCTGGGCGCAGGGCGCGCTGCGGGACTCGGGCGCGGGACGCACGGTGGTGAGCCTGGGCGTGAGCTTCCCCGACGTCGGCGGCGCGCGGCCGATGGTGAGCGTGCGCACGGCGGGCATGGCCGAGGCGCTGGGCGACGCGCGCCTCCACGGCTTCCAGCCCAGCAGCGAGCTGCGCGTGCTGGACGGAGAGCTGTCGCTGGAGCCGCGCTGGGGCGTGCCCCGGATGGTGTCCTCGGAGATGACGCTGGTGGGCTACCGCACGCTGCTGCGCGAGCTGCCGCAGTTCCGTGAGTCGACATGGGACTCGCTGGGCTGGGGCGCCGAGGCACGCGTGACGTCGGACCCGGACCGCTCGCTGCCCCACCGGGCCTCGGTGCAGGCCGAGGCGCTGATGGTGCTGGACGAGGGCGCGCGCTTCTCGCGCTTCACGGCGGTGGGGGTGGGCGGCCTGGCCACGCTGCACTGGAGCGGCTACGCGATGGCGCCCGCCGCGGGGCCGCGTGTCTCAGTGGCCCACCGCACGGGGCTGCCCGGCTCCGGGGCCAACGCGGTGCGGGTGGAGGCGGCCTATGCCCCCACCTGGCGCGTGGGGGATGACCACGTCACGCACGAGGCAGGGGCGTCACTCCAGGTGGAGTGGTGGCTGGGGCGAGCGGGCCCCTTCGGGGTGCTGCTCACTCCCCGCGCACAGGTCCGCTGGGAGGGTTCGCTCGCACCTCCACTGCATCGCGAGTCACGCTCTCCCTCGACGTGGTGGGACGGCTCGTCGGAACAGCGCCTGGCGCTGGGACTGGAGATGCGCTGACGGCGAGGGGCGCGCGAGGCAGGTAGTCGCCCGTCATCAGCGGACGGCTGGCCGCGCCGGCCACCGCGCCGATGAGGGTGCCGATGATGTGCAGCATCGCCCAGCCCTGGAAGCCCAGCCCGTAGAACATGTACGACGAGTCGTTCTTGCTCATGAAGGCCAGGAACCAGATGGCGGCGGGCACCGCGATGGAGCTCACCACCGCCGCGCCGAGCGCCCGCTTCACGCGGCCCGCGTGGTAGCCGCCGAAGGTGCCACCCAGCAGCCCGTTGAAGAGGGGGAGCCAGAAGAGGGCGCCGCTGGTGAGCACCATCGTCATGATGCTGCCGACGAGGATGCGGCGCTTGAGGGTGATGTTCTCCGGCTTCATGCCAATCCCCGGGGGCAGCTCGGCCGGTATGAACTCCCGGTGGGGCTCCCGGGTGTACGAGGGCGGTGTCGTGCTCCTGTCGGGGCCGGTCCTGATGAATTCAGCCATGTGTCGACGCTCCCGTGGGGCCAGGGTGAGGGCCTGGTGGATGCTCCTAGAGGTTGGGACGGCGGCGGGAACACGGAAGGGCCGCTGGCTGCACCGAGGGGCTGGCCTCCCTGCGAGCCCTCACTGCGAGATGCCGCCCAGGTGCGCACCTCCGAACGGAGCCACGTGAAGATGGGGACGAGACCTGGCGGGCAGGTGGCCTGCGGCTATGCTGCCGCGCCCGGCCGCACCCCCTCCCACCTCGCACGGAAATTCCCATGAGCCTTCGCCGCAGCCTGCTGACCGCCGCTCTCGTCGCCACCGCTCTCCTGTCCGCCTGCACCCTGCGCCCGCGCTACAAGGACGTGGTGCAGCCGGGTGCCTCCACGAGCGTCGCGGGGCAGGCGGTGGCGCTGCGCGTGCTGGACGCCGAGACGAACCAGCCCGTGAAGGGCGCGCGGGTGCTCGCGGGCGACAGCCGCTTCCGCCTGTCCGCCACCAGCGACTCCGAGGGGCTGGTGAAGCTCCAGGTGTCCCCGGAGCTGCTGAAGGAGAACCCGCTGGTGGAGGTGGTGCTGCCCTCGGGCGTGCGCGCCTACCGCCTGCAGCTCATGCCGTCGGGTCAGTCTCCCGCGCCGGAAGGCATGGCTCCGGCGCCCGAAGCCCCGGCGGCGCCCATGGCTCCGGAGGCCCCCGTCGCGCCCGAGGCCCCCGCGGCTCCCGATGCGCCGGCCATGCCCCAGGCCCCGACGTCCCCGGGCATGAACGACGCGGGGACCTGAGTCGGCACGGGCTCACCCGGCAAGGCCCCAACGTCGGTGGAGCCAGGCTGCCCGCCCTGCTGCCAGACATGCGCGGCGGGGCTACAAATCCTCGGAAGGACTGAGAAGTCTCCCTGAGAGGAGGCAGGCATGTCGAAGGCGTTCACGAAGGAGGACTCGGGGGATGAGGGGCTCCTGCCCGCGCGCCCCCGGTCGGCCTCGGGCGAGAAGCGCTACATCACTCCGGAGGGCTACCGCGCGCTGCAGGAGGAACTGCTGGCGTTGCAGGGGCCGGACACCGGCGCGGAAGGGCTGACGCCGCTGGAGGCCGTGGGGCGCCGCAAGGAGCGGGAGCGGCGCGCGCGCGAGCTGGCGGCGACGCTGGAAGAGGTGCGGGTGGTGGAGCCGGACGAGGCGCAGGCGGGCCGTGTCTTCTTCGGCGCCTGGGTGGAGCTGGAGGACGAGGACGGCAGCCGCGTGCGCTACCGCATCGTCGGGCCGGACGAGGCGGACGTGAAGCTGCGCCGGCTGAGCGTGGAGTCACCGCTGGCGCAGGCCCTCCTGGGTAAGGAAGTGGGCGAGTCCGTGCTGGTGGAGCGGCCTCGTGGGGCGCTGGAGTACACGGTGACGCAGGTGGACTACGTGACGCAGTGAGTGGCGCACGAAAGCATGTTCCGTGGCGGGCGCCCGGTTATGTTGCGCACCCGTCATTCCCTCCCTCGCGGAGTCGTGAACATGCGAAGTCTCCTGGCTGTCCTGGTGGTGGTCCCCTCGGTGGCGCTGGCGCAGCTGCCCGACCCCGCGAAGGCGAACGTGACGAGCGCCCCCGTCGCCGGCAACGTGCACATGCTGACGGGCGCGGGCGGCAACATCGGCGTGTCGGTGGGCCCGGACGGCCTGCTCATCGTCGATGACCAGTTCGAGGTGCTGGCGCCGAAAATCAACAAGGCGTTGGACAAGCTGAGCAAGGCGAAGATTGCCTACGTGCTGAACACGCACTTCCACTTCGACCACACGGGCGGTAACGGCGTGTTCGGGCGTGAGGGCCGCATCGTCGCGCATCGCGAGGTTCGCACCCGGCTGATTCCGGGCCTGGACATGGGGGCGATGGGCAAGATTCCTCCCGCGAAGAAGGAGGCGCTGCCGGTCATCACCTACGACACGGGCATGTCCCTCTACTTCAACGGCGAGGAGATTCGCCTGACGCACCTGCCCGCGGGCCACACGGATGGCGACACGCTGGTGCACTTCACGGGCTCCAACGTGCTGCACATGGGCGACCACTTCTTCGTGGACGCGTTCCCGTTCATCGACCTGAACAACGGTGGCTCGGTGGAGGGCTACCTGGCCAACGTCGAGAAGGTGCTCCAGACGCTGCCGCAGGGGGCGAAGATCATCCCGGGCCACGGGCCGCTGGCGGGCCGCGAGGAGCTGGAGCGCTTCGTGGCGACGATTCGCGAGTCGGTGTCGCTGGTGCGCACGAAGCGTGAGGCGGGCAAGACGCTGGCGCAGGTGAAGGCCGAGGGCATGCCGGAGAAGTTCAAGCCCTGGGGCGCGGGCTACATCAACCAGGACACGTGGCTGGAGACGGTGTTCACCAGCCTGGAGAAGGGCGCGAAGAAGGCGAGCGCGCCCACGCCGTAGTTCCCTTTCCGAATCTCCGGGGCCCGCGAGTCACCTGGCGGGCCCCGTGCTTCTTCATCGCCTCACCTTCGCGTGGCGATGACGGTGCTGAGCGGGGTGAACGGCGCGGGCAGCACTCCGTCCCGGACCTCGACGCTGAAGCCCTCCGCCTCGAGCAGCGCGCGGGCGCGGGGCACCAGGAACGTCAGGTAGTACATGACGAAGGGCGGCTTCCAGAGCGCGTTGCGCACGCGCATGGCCGCGTTGAAGCCCTTGGCCACCCAGAAGCCCGGATGGAGCTTCGACGGCGGGTGCGAGGTGACGAAGAGGAAGCGGCCTCCGGGGCGCAGCGCGCGGGCGATTCCGCGAACCAGACGCGGCTCGTCCTGCTCCAGGATGTGGCCGAAGGCGCCGAAGCTGGTGACGACGTCGAAGGCCCCGTCGAAGGGGAGCTCCAGCGCGTCGCCCCGGACGAACTCGAAGCGCGCGTCACCGGGCGCGCCGGACAGGCGGCGCGCGGCCTCCTCCAGCATGCCCTGGCTCAGGTCGAAGCCGACGACGCGCTCTTTCGCCAGGGGGCGCAGGAAGCGCATGGCGGCGCCGGTGCCGCAGCACACGTCGAGCGCGGTGCCGACGGAGCCGGGCGGCCCCAGCTGTTCGATGGCGGCCTTGAGCACCGGGTCCGGGGTGCGGAAGGGCGTGTAGTCGAACTTGGGCGCGAGCATGTCGTACCCGTGCTCGACGGAGGTGAGGGCCTGTTCGGCCAGCTCCCGCAGGGTGGGGCCTTGGCGGTGGAACATGGTGGCTTCCATGTACCGCATCCCCGGTGGGCACAGGTGGCGCGCGGTGACGCAGTGGCAGCCAGCCGACGCGGGGCGTGAGCCAGGGAGGATGGGCTAGGCTGCATGCCCCATGCGCCGAGCCGCCGCGGTCGCCTTCCTGGCGCTCCTCTCCATGTCCTGCCGTGACGAGCGGCTCGTCCCGTCCCTGCCACCGGGCTACCACGTGGACACGTACGCCCAGCGCTCCGCCTCGGCGGTGGACGTGCTGTGGGTGGTGGATGATTCGGGCTCCATGGCGCCGCGTCAGGAGGCGCTGGCGCGCAACTTCCAGGCGTTCATCTCGCTGTTCTCCGAGGGGCGCATCGACTTCCGGATGGGCGTGGCGACGACGGACCTCTTCACGCGTCCGGGCGAGCTGGTGGGCGAGCCGCGAGTCCTGTCCCCCACGACTCCGGACCTGGAGCGCGCCTTCGGGAACAGCGTGCGCGTGGGCACCCAGGGCAGTGCCTACGAGGCGGGCCTGGAGGCGGCGAGCCGGGTGCTGCAGCGCGAGTCCTCACGGAACGCGCCGGTGCTGGAGGCCCGCGCGGCGTGCGAGTCCGGCTGTGGCTCGGAAGCGTGCCGTGAGCAGTGCGCGGTGGCGCACGCGGTCGACTTCCTGCGTCCCGGTGCGTGGTTGTACCTGGCCTTCGTGACGGACGAGGACGACCGCTCGCCCTCCGCGGTGCGCACGTACTGGCGGGCCTTCGAGCAGGTGAAGGGAATTGGAAATGATGGGACGGTGGTGGCGTCGGCCATCATCGGGGATGTGCCAGGGAACGGGTGCGGCGCGGAGCCGGGGACGCGCTACGCGGAGCTGGTGACGCTCACGGGCGGCGAGCTGGGGAGCATCTGCGACACGGACTTCGCGGACACGCTGCGCACGCTGGCGACGAGCGCGGTGGGCCTGCGGCGCACCTTCGCGCTGGAGCAGGTGCCAAGGGCTGACTCGCTCCAGGTGCGCATCCGCTACCCGTGTGGCACGTCACCACAGTCACTGCGCGGCTGCGAGGCGGTGGACCGCGCGGCGTGCGAAGGGGAGCCAGTGGATGCGCTGGACGCGGTATGTACGCCGACGCGGGGCGGGGCGGACGGGTGGAGGTATGAGCCAGCGAGGCGCGTGGTCTACTTCGCGGGGGACTCCGTTCCAGGGCTCGGCGCAAGGGTGGAGCTGGAGTACGTGGAGGAGGACGCGTCGTGAGGAGTCGTTCCACCGTCCTGCTCCGCTGCCCTGGTGGTGCCGTCAGCGCAGGGGGGCATAGGCACCCGATGCTCCCAGAGGGGGCCGTCCTGCGCCGCTGCGCCAGTGGCGCCGTCAACGAGGGAGGGCGCAGGCTACCGATGCTCCCTGGGTCACCCGTCCCGTTCCTCTACCTCGGTGGCGCCGTCAGCGGATGCGAGCCCAGGCGTCCGATGCTCCACGGGTTGACCGTCCTACGCCGCTGCCCCGGTGGCGCCGTCAACGAAGGAGGGCGCAGGCGACCGAGGCTCCACGGGTTGCCCATCCTGCTCCTGTGTCTCGTTGTCGCCGCATGCGGCGGAGACGGTGCCGCGCGCCCGGTGTTGCCTCGCTGGGTGGCGCCTGCGCCGACGCTCGACTTCGGGCCGGTCCCCGCGCTGAACGAGCGCACGGTGACGCTGCCGCTGGTGAACGCGGGCCGTACCCCGCTGCGAGTCCTGGGCGTCACGGTGCGCGAAGCGGAATCCCCGTTCCGAGTGGTCTCCGCTCCGGAAACAGTCGCCGCGCAGGGCGAGGCCCCGGTGACGCTGGCCTTCACTCCACCGCGCGAAGCGCCCTACACCGCGACGCTGGAACTGCGCACGGACGACCCGGAGCAGGGCACGGCGGAGGTCTCACTTCGAGGCGAAGGCCGCACGGCGGCGGTCATCGAGCTGGAGCCCGGGCAGCTCGACTTCGGCCGGGTGGCGGAGGGAAGCGCGGCGGTGCGAACCTTCACCGTGCGCTCACGAGGCAGCGCGCCCCTGGTCCTGGAGGACATCGGGCTCACGAGCGGGACCCCCGCCACCTTCGAGCTCGTGGGCTCCACGAGAACGCCCGCGGTATTGGACGCGGGAAGCGAAGTCACCCTCACGGTGCGCTACACGGTGCCCGTGGGAGCGCCGCCCGGACTGGCGAGCGGCAACCTACTGCTGCGCACCACGGACCCGGACCAGCGTGAAGTCACGCTCCCACTGCGAGGCGGAGTGAACCGTGCACCCGTGCCGGCCGTGGTTGCACCCGACACGAGTGTCCCCGGTCAGGACGTGACGCTCGACGGTACGGGCTCGCTGGACCCGGATGGAGATACACCGCTCACGTATCAGTGGGTGCTGCGAGAGCGCCCCGTGGGGGCACAGGCCTCCGTTGCACAGTCTGGAGCCTCCGGTGCGGTGCTGCGCCTGGACCCCGTGGTGCCGGGGGGATACGAGGTGGACCTGCACGTCACGGATGCGGCTGGGGCCCGGAGTCTCCACCCCGCGACGGCGCGAGTGGTCGCGGTGCCAGCACAGCGGTTGTGGGTCCAGGTGTCGTGGAACAACGCGGTGACGGACCTGGACCTGCACGTGCTGCGAGGAGTGGATGCGGTGCTGGGCGCCGCGCCCGACGACTGCCACTACGCGAACCCGCGTCCGGACTGGGGCGGGCCGGGGGCGCTGGATGACCCGGAGTTGTTGCGAGACCGGCTGACGGGTTACGGGCCGGAGGTGTTCGGCTACGAGAGTCCCGTGCCCGGCACGTACCGTGTCGCGGTGGTCCTGTCCCGGGAGAATGGGGCGGTGGACCCGCGCAGCGAGGCGACGGTGCGGGTGTACGACCGGGGCGTGCTGAAGGGGGAGTACCGCCGCACACTGGCAGGGCAGGGAGACGTGTGGACGGTGGCGGACGTGCAGTGGCCCTCGGGCGTTGTCACGGAGGTGCCGTGATGGCGCAAACCCTCCGCCCGGCCACCGCGTCACTCCAAGCGCAGCTCCAGCTGGCGCGAGTCGCCCGCCAGCGCGGTCATGCGCGGATGGCGCGCTCCCTCGGCCCGGTCACCCCGACACCGTCCATGCGGGTGCTGCGCATCCTGCTCGTCGGAGTGCTCCTCACCGCCTGTTCCTCCGACCCCGCGACGACAGTGCCCGACGCGGGCCCTGTCGTGACGGTTTGTGCGCACCGCGAAGACTGCGAGGGGGGCCAGGTCTGTGGGGCAGAGGGCTTCTGCGGCCCATGCGAGTCCAGCGGTCAGTGCCGTCTGAAGGAGCGCTGCGACACGGAGGCAAAGGTCTGCACCCTTCGCGAGGGCTGGCGAACGGACTGCACGGCCAGCGCGGACTGTGCGCTCGGGATGTGGTGCCGCCAGGGACTCTGCCGTCACCGCGAGGACGTCGTGCTCTGTCCATCAAGCACGAGCGAAGAGTGCCCCTCCGGCCAACGTTGCAACGGCGCCAGCCTCGTCTGCGAGGAGGACCTGGGCTGTGTGGACGATGCGGACTGTGGCCTGGAGGAGCGCTGCAACACCGGGCTGCACGCCTGCGTCCCAGCGTGTACCGAGACCACCGCGTCCCAGGTCTGCGAGTCCGGTGAGCGCTGCGCGGAAGGACGATGCGTCCAGTGTGAAGCGGATGCGGAGTGTGGCCCCGGGCTCCTCTGCGATGCCGCGGGACGCTGCGCCGCGACGCCAGGGTGTTACTCGGACCGGGACTGCACGGTGCCCTTGCTGTGCCATGCGCCGAGCGGACAGTGCCTGCCCGAGCCGCCGCCCTGCACCTCGGATGAGGTCTGCGAGGATGACCAGCGCTGTGACGTGGGGACCGGCACCTGCGTGCCAAGGGCCTGCGCCCCGGATGTGCTGGAGCCCAACGACTCCGTCAGCACGGCATCCGCGGTTCGCGCGAGCCGCTACCTCGGCCTCACCCTCTGCCCGGACGACGCGGACCACTTCTCCATCGCCCTGGAGCGAGGCGACCAGCTCGGAGTGAACGTGGAAGCGGAGGCGTTCGCGGAGCCGCTGTTCTCCACCACGCTCCACGGCCCGAGCGGACGGATGCTCGCATCGGGGCGCTTCCTGGCCACCCACGTCGCGGCGGCACGCGGCACGTACACCGTGCGCATCTCGGCACGAGGACGCGAGCCCCGTGCCTACGACGTGGGCTTCTTCCTCTCCCGAGGCACGCCGTGCGACGACGACAGCCATGAGCCCAACGACACGCCCGCCACGGCAACCGCGCTGACGGAGGGCACGGCGCTGGACGGAATGCTGTGTCCCCAGGACCAGGACCACTTCCGCCTCACGGTGCCGGAGGGCCGGGGCGTGCGGGTGACGCTGTCGAACTACACCGCCGCAAGCGGCCTGCTGCGCTTGTGTCTCTTCCGCGCAGGCGGTGCCACGGAGCTGGGGTGCTCCAGCGACGCCACGGGAGCGACAGTCTCGCTGTCCGCCAATATTGCAGGAGGCCAGACGCTCACCGCGCGAGTCACCGGAGAAGATGCCCGCACGGCGAACGGGTACACCGTCCAGGTGGAGCCACTGCCATGAGTGGCCACGAATGCCCGAGCCGGGCCACACCCGTGCGGAGCAGGGAGAACGCCACCCCTGGCCCTGTGCGACGTCCGGAAAGAACCGACGCCACCGAGCGATTCCCCGCCAGTCATGCCGACGCGGACACCCTCTCTGTCCGAAGCCTGAGCCAACCGAACCAAGTCTGTTCAGGGGGAGAGCCGCGCCGAGGCCCGATTTCTCGGCCTCGGCGGTGGTCGCTCCTGACGGAACCTGCTCCGGCTGGCCTGGCTGTCGTGGCGCCACTGCCCACATTGCTTCTGGTGTTGCTGTCGCTCATGTCCGTGCTCACGGGCTGTGGTGACACTCCACCTCCGCCTGGGAACACGCCTGACGCGGGGCTCATGGACGCAGGGCCAGGGGCTGAAGACGCAGGCCCCCAGGCAGACGCCGGAACCCTCCCGCCTCCCAGTCTCCGCGCGTCACTCCCCACGCGAGGAGAGAGCGGAGGCGGGACCTGGCTGAGACTGACGGGCAGCGGCTTCCTCCAAGGCGTGGCGACCACGCCCTCTGACGCCGCCCGGCGCACGGTGCTGAAGGTCGGCGAGCGCGAGGTGCGGGACTTCCAGCTCCTCGACGACACCGCGCTGGACCTGCGCACGCCCCCGGGCACTCCGGGCCTCGCGAGCATCACCCTGGAGAATCCCAGAGGCACCGCCCGCTGCGAGGCCTGCTTCACCTACGTCGAGGCCTTCGACCTGCGCGAGCTCACCCCCGCGACAGGCGCGCTCTCCGGTGGCAACACGGTGACACTGGTGGGCGAGGGCTTCCCGTCCGCTCCAGGGCTCCAGGTCCTCTTCGGCGGAGTGGCAAGCCCCGCTGTCACCCGGGTCTCCTCCACCGAGCTTCGCGCGGTCGTCCCCCGGTCTCGAAGCGCGGGAGCGGTGGACGTGCGGGTCCACGGGCAGGGAAGCGGAGGCCTGCTGCGGCGTGCGTACCGCTACCTCGACGACACGCGCATCACCGACCTCGCGCCGCTCACCGGTCCCCAAGCTGGTGGCACGCGTGTGGTGCTCACGGGGCAGGGCTTCGACGGCACCACGTCGGTCCTCTTCGGCGGCACACCCGCGACCCTGCTGCACGTGGACTCCTCATCCCAGCTCACGGCAACCGTGCAGCCAGGCCCGAGCGCAGGCGCCGTGGACGTCACCGTCACGACGCCCCGAGGTTCGTGGACGGTGCGCAACGGCTTCACCTACGAGGACCCGCGCGCCACCTTCACGCTGCACGGAGTCTTCCCACACGTGGGCACGAAGGCGGACGGCACGGTGACGCTCACGGGGAGCGGGCTCGACGCGCCCGGGCTCGCGGTCTCCTTCGGAGGCACGCCCGCTCCGCTCGTCCGCGCCACCCCGACCACGGCCACCGTCACCGTCCCCACGCAGGCCGCCCTGCCACGCCTCGTCACCGTGAGCGCCACGGCCGGCGCCGCGAGCGCCACGCTCCCGAACGGCTACACCTTCCGCCTCTCCCTCGCGCAGGTGACCCCCGCGACAGGCCCCTCCGCCGGAGGCGCGGCGGTGACGGCGGAAGGAACGTTCATTCCACCTGACGCGGTGGTCCGGGTGGGGGCGCTCGAAGCCAGTGCCGTGACGGTGCTCACCGAGGAACGGCTGCGCTTCACGACCCCCCCAGGAGGAGCCGGCGCGCACGCCCTGCATGTCTTCGCCGCGAGCGACCCGGAGAACGAAGTCCTCCTGCCAGGCTCCTTCGCCTACGAGTCCCCCCTCACGCTCGCCCAGGTGGAGCCCGCGAGAGGCGCCATCGCCGGAGGCACCCGGGTCACGGTGCGCGGCGCGGGCTTCAGCGAAGGCACCACCGTCACCTTCGGAGGCGAGCCCGCGACGGACGTGCAGGTGGTGGACGCCCACACGCTGACCTGTCGCACTCCGCCCTCGCGCCTGCAGGCCCCGGTGGCGGTGGCCGTCACGCGTGCAGCCACCCGAAGCGCACTGCCTGAGGCCTTCACGTACTTCGACCCGAGAGGCCCGGGAGGACTCTCCGGAGGGCCGCTCACGGGGACGCTGAATGTCACGGTGCTCGACACCTCGGCCGGCACGTACGGCCAGCCGGTGGTGGGGGCCCGGGTGATGCTTGGCACGGACCCGGAGACACCGCTCCAGGGACTCACGGATGCACGGGGTCAGCTCACGCTCTCGGATGCGCGGATGGTGGGCGCGCAGGTGGCCACCGTCTTCAAGCAGGACCACGACGTGGTGACGGTGGCGGGCATCCGCGCGGAGAACCTGACGGTGTACCTGCGCCAGCTCGCGAGCAGCGGCAACCCGGGCAATCCACCCGAGCCTCTCCGGGCCGTCATCACCGGCCGCGTGCGAGGCTTCAAACCGCCAAGGCCGCCAGGCCCGGGTGAGGTCCTCGAAGCCCGCGTCTTCGTCGCGCAGCCGAGTCCCACGTCCGGCCCTCCCTTCGCGAGCCCGGGAGACCGGCGCGCGGACACGTGGCGCGTGCGCGAGGAGGGTGGCACGTATCGGGTGCATGCGCAGCCCGGCGTGCGCGCGGTCTACACCGTGCTCGGCGTGCTGAAGGACGAGGTGGACTTCGAGCCCTACCTGCTGGGCGTGCGCCGGGGCATCGCGGCGTCGTCCACGCGAGTGGCCGAGGGGCAGGACGTGGTGCTCGACATGCACCTGGACGTCGAGGCGCCGCTCACGGTGGACGGCCCGGTCATCGTGGCGGGCCAGCCCGCGTTGCACCAGGTCTACGCGTGGCTGGACCTGGGAGCGGAGGGACTGGTGCCGCACCCGCACAACTGGGGCACGGGCACGCGCTTCTTCTCCAGCATTGAAGGGCCGGGGCCCCAGCTCACCTTCCCCGGCCTGCCACGGCTGGACGGGGCGAGCCTCCTGTTCCTCGACCTGCTGCGAGGCACCACCCCGTATCCGCAGAGCCTGCTCTACCACCGTCAGCCGGGTGACCCCGGTGACGGCGTGACGCTCGGGCCCATGTTGCCGCTGCCTGCGTTCACCGTGCCCGCCTCGGGGAGCCGCTTCGGCGGCGCGGTGGCTTGGAGCGTGGACACCAACACCGCCGCGCCGGACGTGCAGCAACCCCCCTTCATCGCGCCGGGCGCGGTGGCCTGGAGCGCGGGCACCACCACCGTCGCGCCGGCTGTGCAGCAGCCCACCCTCATCGCGCTGGACGCGGGGACCTGGAGCCTGGACGCCGCCACCGTCGTGCCGGACGTGCAGCATCTCACCCTCGTCGCGCTGGGCGCGGGGACGGGCATCCGCTGGACGGCCATCCTCCCCGGAGGCGAGACACGGGTGACGCTGCCGGCCCCCGCGCTGGACGTGCTGCGCGCCGGGCTGCCAGAAGGCACGCGCCTGCGCGCCGACCTGTCCATGGCACGGGTGCCCCGCTTCGAGTACGCGCAGTGGACGCTGGAAACGCTGTCGCCCGCGGCGTGGACGGCGTACGTGCTGGGCCGCTCGGAGGTCTTCGACCCGTGAACCGTCGCTGCCCGTGGCTCGCCCCGCTGCTGTTGCTCATGCTCGCCGCCTGTCGCGAGGACACGCCGGAGCCGGGCACGGCCTGCCGCGCGGATGCGGACTGCGGCACGCCCGCCGAGGCATACCGCTGCGACACGGAGACGAACGCCTGCCGCTGCCGCACGGACGGGGCCTGTGGCCCGGCAGAGCTGTGCAACGCGGCGGGCTTCTGCCAGGACCGCGCGGGCTGCGAGTCGAACGCGGACTGCGACGACGCCTCGCTCTTCTGCGACACGGGAACGGGCACGTGCCTGACGCGAGGCCGCTGCACCACGGACCTGCACTGTCCGCTGGGAGAGGTGTGTGACGTCTCGCGCACCACCTGCGTGTCCGGCTGCCGGAGCGAGGGCGACTGTCCGGGCACGGCCTGCCGCTGCGGAGACGCGCCCTGTGTCTGTGACGCCACCACGCCCGAGGGCCGCGCGGCCTGTGCGCTCGGCGTCTGTGACGCGGCCTTCTGCGCGGACACCGCGGACTGTGCCTTCAGCGAGCGCTGCGGCGCACCGGCAGGCGGAGCGCCGTCGAGCTGCTACAGCGACTTCGACCCCGTGCGCCGTCCCTACTGCGCGGGCTGCACGTACGGCGGGGGCCTCCAGGTCTGCGGGCGCGGCGCGAACTTCTGCCTGCGCGAGGCCGCGAGCCCGGGCAGTGCCTTCTGTGGCGTGGACTGCTCGGAGGGGCAGGGCTGTCCCAACGGCTACCAGTGCGCGGACGTGGTGGTGGCCGCGAGCCGCGCGCGGTGCCGCTCGGATGCGGAGTGCGCGCCGTCGCCCTCG
>JBKGHK010000247.1:0-13370 GCA_046520375.1 Pyxidicoccus sp. 3LFB2 | reverse complement strand
GCTGGTGGAGCACCCGCTTCTTCGGCCCCTCCACGCCCGCGCCCCGCCACGTACGAGCACCTCACCCTGGACGCAGGCCCGCGGGGGACCACCCAACCCGCATCGTCCAGGCCCTTCAAGACGCTCGTATGGGCGGCAAGTGGGTGAGCACCGGCGCGAGCAAGGGCGGCATGACGTCCATCTACCACCGCGCCCTCTTCCCGAAGGACGTGGATGCCACCGTCGCCTACGTGGCGCCCAACAGCTACGGGCCCAAGGATCCGCGCTACATCCAGTTCCTCAGCCGCGTGGGCGACGCCGCCTGCCGGGAGCGCATCAAGGCCTTCCAGCGTGACATCCTCTCCCGCCGCGAGGAGCTGACGCCGTTGATTGTCGAGGCCATGGCGGCCCAGGGGCTGACCTTCGGCGTCCTCGCCCCGGACAAGGCCCTGGAGTTCGCCGCCCTGGAGACGCCCTTCGCCTTCTTCCAGTACACCCCCGTCGAGTTCTGCACCTTCGTGCCCGCGCCGGGCGCCCCCGCCGAGGAGGTGCTGAGCGCGATTGACGGCATCGTCGGCATCTCCAACTTCACCGACCCCGCCCTCTATTACTACGCGCCCTACTACTTCCAGGCGGGCACGCAGCTGGGCAGCTACCGGTCCGACGAGCGGCACCTGCGGGACCTGGTGCGCTACCCCGGGCAGTACGTGCCCTCCAGCATGGTGCCCTTCTCCATGGAGGGCTACGACTTCAACTACTGGGCCATGCCGCTCATGGAGGCGTGGGTGAAGGCGCTCGGCGAGCGCATCCTGCTCGTCTATGGAGAGAATGACCCGTGGTCCACCGGGGCCTTCGAGGTGCGCCAGCGCAATGACTCGTACCGGTTCTTCGTGCCCGGCGGCACCCACAGCGCCAGCATCTCCGTGCTGCCGGAAGCCGACCGCGCCGTCGCCCTGGAGCGGCTCTCGACGTGGGCCGGCGTGCCTCCCGCGGCCCAGGGGCAGGTCTCGCTGAAGGCCGCCGCCCTGGCCTCGGGCGCGGAGGAGTTCGAGCCGCTCGCGGTGGACCGCCGCAAGCGCCCGCTGCTGATGGAATAGCGGGCGGCCTGCCGTCCTGCACCTGGCGCCTTGCCACGGCCGCCAGGTGCAGGGATTGGCAAGCAGGGACCGCTGTCATGCCTATCATCTGCCTGCCATCCCAATGGGTTTGTTGCTTCACATTGTCAGAGAGCCTCGGCCCGTCCGTGTGCGGATTCCTGACTTGAGTGTTCAACAAACGGATTCCTCTTCGTCATTGGAGGTGTCCATCCAAAGAGGGAGTGTATGACCATGAGCGTGGGGGGAGATTGCAGGGCGCTGGGTCTGATGTTGGTATCCGTCTTGCTATGTGCTTGTGGTGGAGGCGGCGGGGGGCATGCAGACCCGAGCCTGTCTGTCTCGACGGGAAGCCTTCGCTTCGAGGCAGAGGAGTCAGGCGCGACTCCCTCGGCCGGGACACTCACGGTTCGCATCAATGACCCTGGCGAGGCGCTGCCGCATGTCGAGGTCGCGGCCTCTTCCCATGGCCTGAGCCAGGTCACCTACGACACCTCCACCAACCCCTTCACCGTCCGCGTCATGCCCAAGGCTCCGGCGGAGGTGGAGGGTCGCACCGTGACGGACCAGCTCGTCATCAGCGCCTGCCTGGATGTCGCGTGCACGCGCCACATCCCGGGAAGTCCCACGACGGTGGACGTCACCTATACGGTTCGCGGCCACCTCCAGGTCGTCCCGGAAACGCTTGCCTTCAGCCGTGTGCTGGGCAGCAGCGAACCGCCGAGCGGCACGACGCTCTCGCTGCGGGGCAGGTCCGTTCCCTGGGAAGCCTCGGCGAGCCCGAGCTGGCTCCAGCTCACCGGCAGCCCCCGCGGCACCACGCCCGCCAGTCTGGGCGTCGTCATCAGCACCACCGGCCTGGCGGCCGGCAGCCACAGCGGCACCATCACCCTGACCGACACGGACCGCGACGAGAGCATCACTGTCCCCGTGACGCTGCAGCTGACCGCGCCTTCCCTGGCGGTGAGCCCTGGCACCCTGTCCTTCACGGGCGTGGAAGGCACGTCCTCGCCGGCGCAGCCGCTGGTGCTCAGCCTCGATACGGGCAGCGCTGCCCATGGCTGGACGGCGACCGTCTCCACCGGGAGCGGCCCCCAGTGGCTCGAGCTGAGCAGCTCCGCAGGCACGGTGTCCGCGAGCGGCACGACGCTCTCGGTCAGCGTGGACTCCACGGGCCTGCCGAACGGCACCCACTCCGCCATCATCAACTTCACCGCCACGGTGGCGGAGCAGACGGTGACCCAGAGCGTCCCTGTCTCGCTGTCCGTCCAGAACCGCCTCGTGGTGACTCCCGAGGCGCTCTCCTTCGACCACGTGCTGGGAAGCAGCACCCGGCCGGGCAGCGCGGCGCTGTCGCTCCAGGGCACGGGCGTCCACTGGAGCGTTTCGGCGAGCCCGGGCTGGATTCAGCTCTCCGGCGCCGCCAGTGGCGTGACACCGGCCAGCCTGAGCGTCGGGGTCAACCCCGCCGGCCTCCCCGTGGGCACCCATGAGGGTGACATCACCCTGACCAACACCGACACGGGGGAAGTCACCACGGTCCCCGTGGCGCTGCGGGTGGTTGCGCCCTCCTTGAGCACGAGTCCCGGCTCGCTGTCCTTCAGCAGCTCGGACATGGAGTCCCCGCCGGCGAAGTCGCTGTCCCTCAGCCTGGAGACGGGCACCGCCACGCATGGCTGGACGGCGACGCTCGACACCGGGGGTGGGGCGCAGTGGCTCAAGCTGAGCAGCACCTCCGGTACGGTGTCCGCGAGCGGCACGACGCTCTCGGTCAGCGTGGATTCCACGGGCCTGCAGGGCGGGACCTACTCGGCAAGCATCGTCTTCACCGCGACCGTCGAGGGACAGCGCGTGTCCAGGACCGTGCCTGTCTCGCTGGCCATTCACGGCTACCTGTGGGTGGCGGACAACGGAGTGGGGCTGGTCAGCACGCCGTCGGTTTCCAAGCTGAGCCACACGGTGACGGTCAAGGACAGCCTGGGTCAGCCGCTCAGCTCCTGGGAAGCCCGCTCCTCTCACGCCTGGCTGTCCGTCACTGGCGGCGGGACCAGCGGCGAGCTGACCCTGACCGCCAATCCCGCGAGCCTCACGGACAACACCCTCCACCTGGCAGAGGTGTCCATCGCCCACGGCGACACCCCGGACCAGGTCAGCGAAGTCGTCAAGGTCGGGCTGTGGGTGGGCACCGCGGTGACCAACGGCCAGGACACGCTCCCCATCGCCTACAGGGTCGTCGAGACGGACCCCATCCGTCCCCATGCCTACGTCCATAACGGCGCGGGGAGCCTGTTCGTGTACAACCTCTACACGGCGGGACTGGTCGCCACCCTCACCAACCTGGGCAGCAGCCTGGGTGCAATGACAGTCAGCAGCGACGGCTCCACGCTGTACGTGCTGGACGCCACCGCCCAGCGCATCATCCCGGTGGACCTGGGCACGCTCACGGCGGGTACACCCTGGCCCGTGAGCTCGAGCAGCCAGGGCTGGCTCACGTACACCCGACCCCAGGGGCACGGGCTCGTGCTGACCCACGGCGGCCAGATCTTCGAGCCCACCACCGGAGCTGTCGTCACCCTCGTGACAGGCCGGATGCCCTCCGGGATGGCGGAGCTCAGCGCCAGCCAGGATGGGTCCCTGTTCTGCGGCATCAACACCGGCATCAGCCCCTACACGATGTCCTGCAGTGCGCTGCAGTACACGAGCCGTACTGGAGCCGTCACCATCACCGCGCGCGGCTCCGGCCCATTCGGTGTGGGCAGCAACGGGCGGGACGTGGCCGTCAACCACGACGGTAGCCGGGTATACGCGGCCTCGGGTGCGCCGTACTCGTTCACCGTCTACGACGGCCAGACGCTGAGTGTGCTCACCCAGCTGCCCGCCGACGCCTATCCCAATGCCGTCGAGGTGGGGCCGGACAACCGGCTCTATGGCGCGGCAAGCGTCTGGTACGGCCCGAGGGACGTGTGGGTCTACGACAACGCGGGCTTGCCCCTGGGCTCCTACGACCTGTCCGGCTACGCCCGGAACATCCTGGAGCGGCAGCTCAAGGTCTCCGGTGACGGCAAGCGGTTCGTCGTGCTCACCGACGACCCGCGCCTGGTGTTCGTCACCGCGCCCTAGTTGCTCCGCACGAGCGGAGAGCGTGAGGGTGGGAGGGGTTCGAAGTCCCCTTCCACACCTCGTGACCTGGCGGCCTGAGCGAGCCCTGGCGCGACGGCCGAGGCCCCGAGCCCGCTGGCTGCGCAGGAAGCCACACGCCGGTTGTTGAAGGCCCATGGCGTCCACTCCCAGGGCCTCCACGCCTTGTCAGGCCAGAGGCGGCGAGCGAGGGCGGCGACCCATGGTCGAGCGCTCGGAAGAGATGAAGCTCCCGGAGCCGGGCGAGCAGGAATCCCGACGGGAGGCGGAACCCATCGAGCCCTGGAATCAGCTGTTCCACCATGCGGGCCTGGGCATGGCGTGCACGGACCCCGAGACCTCGTGCATCAAGGCGGTCAACCCGGCATTCGCCCGCATGCATGGGTATGACTCGCCCGAGGAGCTCATCGGCAAGCACGTCCAGGCGGTGCTCGCGCCCGAGAGCTTCGCCACCTTCCGCGCCGAGCTGGAGCGGACCGTCGAGAAGGGCCATCACACCTACGAGCTCGTCCACCGGCGCAAGGACGGCAGCCTCTTCCCGGTGCTCGTGGACGGGGTGGCGCTGAAGGACGAGCGGGGCAAGGTCATCTACCGCGCCGCCAGCTTCCATGACCTCACCGCGCGCAAGGAGGCAGAGGACCGCTTCAGCTTCATCGCGCGGGCCGGCGAGGTGCTGGCCTCCTCGCTGGACGGGGACACGGTGCTCCAGCGGCTGGCCGAGCTCAGCGTGCCCCACCTCGCCGACGCGTGCGCGGTGGACCTGCTCACCGAGGGCGGCGACGTGGAGCGGCGGGCGGTGAGGCACCGCGACCCGGAGCTGGTGGCCACCCTCTTCGAGATGGTGCGACGCTGGCCGCTCGGCACGAGCGCCCCAGGCGCCACGGCCCAGGTGCTGCGCACGGGCGAGCCCGTCTTCATTCCGGTGATGACGGACGCGTCGCTGGCGGACCTGGCTCGCGGCGAGGGGCATCAGGCCTGGCTCCTGAAGCTGGGCTTCAAGTCGTTCATCTGCGTCCCCCTCCAGGCGCGAGGTCAGACGCTGGGGGCGCTCACCCTGGGCCTCCAGTCAGGCCCGAGAAGCCATGGGCCACGGGACGTGGAGCTGGCGCAGGAGCTTGCCCGCCGCGCCAGCCTCAGCCTGGACAACGCCCTGCTCTTCCAGAAGGCGAAGGAGACCCAGGTCCGCACCGAGCGGCTGCAGGACATCACCGCCGCGCTCTCACGCGCGGCCGCCGTGGAGGAGGTGGCCGAGGTCGTCATCCACATGGGGCTGAAGGCCGCCGGGGCCCAGCGGGGGGCGCTGCTGCAGCTTCGCGAGGGGAAGCTGCACCTCATGTGTCAGTCCGGCTATCCCGAGGCGCTGATGCGCGCCTTCCAGCCGCTGCCGCTCGAGCTGTTCAGCGGCTCGCGGACACTGATGCATGAGCGCCGGCCCCTGTTCTTCGGCTCTCGCGCCGAGTGTCTCACCCAGGTGCCGGAGATGACGCCCGTCTCCTCCGTGGTGGGAGAAGGCGCGCGGGCGCTCCTGCCACTGGTGACGGAGCAGCGGATGATTGGCCTCATCATCGTCGGCTGGGCGGAGGTGAAGGCCTTCAGCCAGCCGGAGAAGGACTTCATCGAGGCGCTCACCCGGCAGTGCGCACAAGCGCTGGAGCGCGCGGAGCTCTACCGGGACTCCCAGGCAGCGGTCCGCATGCGCGACGAGTTCCTCTCGGTGGCGAGCCATGAGCTGAAGACGCCGCTGACCTCGCTCGGGTTGCAGCATGTGCTCATCGAGCGCGCCGTGAGCGAGGGCGTGCTGGACAAGGCCCACGCCCGGCTGGCCTCGTCCGTGCGGCAGGTCAACCGGCTGGGCTCGCTGGTGAGCAGCCTCCTGGACGTGAGCCGCATCTCCCTGGGAAAGCTGGCGATGGAGCCGTCCGAGGTGGACCTGGCCCAGGTGGTGAAGGACGGCCTGGAGCGCACGGAGGCCGTCTTCACGCAGGCGGGCTGTGACGTGCGGCTGGCCCTGGAGCCCGGGGTGCGAGGCTGGTGGGACGGCTCGCGGCTGGAGCAGGTGGTGGTGAACCTCCTGTCCAACGCGGTGAAGTATGGCGCCGGCAAGCCCGTCGTCATCCAGGTGGACGCGGAGCCGGGCTGGGGCCGGCTGCGCGTGCGCGACGAGGGCATTGGCATCTCCGCCGAGGCCCTCCCCCGCCTCTTCGGCCGCTTCGAGCGAGGCGTCTCCGACCGCCACTACGGCGGCCTGGGCCTGGGGCTCTACATCTCCCGACAGATTGTCGAGGCGATGGGAGGCACCCTCACCGTGGAGAGTGAGCTGGGCCACGGGGCGCTCTTCACGATGCGCCTGCCCCTGCGCCCTCCGGGAGAGTCTTCGCGTTGATTACTGGCGGTCCGGGAACGAGCGGCGCAGCTGCCTCCGCTGCTCGTCGGTCGTCATGTAGGTGTCGCCCCTGTTGCGACCGCCCTTGTTGTTGAGCGTCAGGCGGACCTCATCCACTTCGTTCTTGTAGAACTCGGCGGCGAGCGCCTTCAGCTCCTTGCCCACCGCGATGAGCGCCGCGCCGTCCTTGGTGGTGACGCCCGGTCCCATCGGGTCGCGGTAATCCGCCGGCACCTGACCGCGCATCAGCGCGTCCACGTTGTCCCGGCCCAGGCGTGACGCCGCGAACGCCTGGAAACGCGCCGCCGTGTCGATGTCCTTGAAGTGGGAGCGCAGCAGGTACTGCGAAGTCGAGAGGGCCTGGTCCGACCGGGTGACGGGCTGCTGCTCCACGGTCTTCAGCTGCTCCGAGAGCGCTCTCTCGAACTGCTTGTCGTCGCCGGCACCGAGATCGAAGCGGTCACGCAGCTCACCCCGCGCGATGTTGCCCTTCATCTCCCCGGCCTTCTCCATGACGTAGATCATCACCTTCGCCTGGGCGAGCGGGATGAGGAGCGGAGGGGCCGCGGCAATCTCGAAGATGGTGGCGGTGCTGCCGGAAATCGCGCCGATGGTCGCGATGACGGAGGGCACGTTGTCGGCCGTCAGGTCCACGCCAGCCTTGATGCGGTCATCCGCGGAGACCTTCTTGCCATCCAGGTCGGTGCCGTAGAGGACCTTCTTGGCGTTGCCGTACATGCCAAGCAGGTCCGTGGGACCCTTCGCGAGGCCGCCCACGCGCCCGAGCAGCTTCAGCACCTGCTCCTCGAGATGCGGCTGCTTGGCGACCAGCTGGAGCAGGCCACTGATGATGGCGGGCGCCGCGGTGATGCCGGCGACCGTGCCCTCCACGGTGTTGCCCTTGGCGATGGAGTCCGCCGAGTTCTTCAGCGCGTCGAGCGCGTCCGGCAGGCCCGGAATGTCGGCCAGCTGCGCCGCGACCTTCAGGTTCCCGGCAAGCGTGGAGACCGTCTCCGCGTTGTTGATGACGTCGGCCGGCGAGTCGAGCTGCGGAGCGGCATACGGCTTGAGCGTCGCCTCCTTCGAGATTTTATCGAACAGCGGGCGCATGCTCTGCCCCAGCGGCCCGGCGTCCTTCACGAACTGGGCGAGCTTCTTCTTGTTCGCCTCCAGCAGCTCGGGGGAGCTGCCGCCGTTCGCGCGCAGGCCGTAGGCCAGCTCCAGCGCCCCCTTGAGCGCCTCGGCCTGCTTCGGGTTCGCGCCCTTCTCGAGGGCGTTCGACACGACGTTGTCGATGGAGCCCGTCACCATGTCCTCGTCGGGCAGCTGGCCGAGCGGAGCGTTGGCGATGTTGTTCATCAGCGCGATGGCCGCGCGCGGCGTCTTGCCGCCCGACTCGGTGCCGGCAAGCAGCGTCTTCTGCGCGTCCTCCATCTGCGTGGTCATCGCCTGGAGCGAGGCCTTCAGCGGGCTGCCATCCGGCAGGTTCTTGAGCGCCTCCGCGAGCTTCGTCTTCGCGGCGGGGAGCGCGTCGAAGCCGCTGTCGTTGCCGTGGCCGATGTCGCGCGTCACCCGCATCGCCTCGTAGTACGCGGTCATTCCGTCCCGCGTCGCCGGGTCGTTCACGAGCTTCAGCATCTTGTCGAAGTCGACATCGGTGCCGTTGATGGCCGCCTGGCGGAGCTCGGGGAGCAGCTGGGCCTGCGCGGCGTAGAGCTTGTCCAGCGAGTCCATCCCGTACGCGGCCGCCATGTTGGCGTCCTTCAGGATGGCAAGCTGGTGGGGCTTGAAGGTGTACGCGTCCGTCGTGCCGCCGTTGGCGGCCTTCTGGAAGTCCTCGGCGGTCAGCACCGGCTTCTTCGAATCGAGGTCGATGGTGAGCTGGTCACCGTCACGGCGCGCCATCTCCGCGACGGCAATCGTCGCGACCTCCTTCGAGAAGCCCAGCTTCATCGCCGCGTCGATGACGAAGGCCTGCGACGGCGTGGGCGTCGACGCATCGGTGGGCAGCGGGACGTCGGAGACCTTCACGCTCTGCTTCGCGTCCGCCGGCAGCTTGAGGTCCTTGTCCTGGCGTGAGGTCGCACGCAGCTTCGCCGCCGTCAGGAAGTCGTCGGTGACGAGCGGCTGCAGGAGCAGGTTGTCGCCCAGCATGCGCTGCGTCTGCGTCGTCTTGTTCTGAGGCGAGGTCGTGAACGAGTCGCGCGACAGCAGGTTCGGCTGCGCCGGCGGGGTCCGCGTCTGCACGGTCGGCTTCGCGGGCTTCGGCGGAACCTTCGTCGTGGTCGGCTTCGTCGTGGTCGGCTTCGGCGAAGGCCGCTGACCCGTCACTTGGGGAGGCATGGGTTCTCCAGTCGTGCCGCAGTTCCTGCCTGCTGCGATAGGTAGACGCCCTCCCCCGAATTCTTTTGCATATGATTCCCACCGCGCACATCCACGCACCCCATCCTCCACGTGAAACCGTCCAGCTCCCGCGCCTCCGCGACCCTCCTGGTGCTCTCCTACCTGGCGTTCATCAGCCTGGGCCTGCCGGATGCGGTGCTCGGCGTCGCGTGGCCGTCCCTGCGCGCCAGCTTCAGCCTGCCCCATGCGCTGCTCGGCCTGCCCCTGGCCGTCGGGGCCACCGCCTACTTCGTCTCCGGCATGCTGGCCGGACGGCTGATGCAGGGGCTGGGTATCGGCCGACTCCTGGCGGGGAGCACCGCGCTCGTTGCTGTCGGCGTCCTGGGCTACTCGGTCTCGCCCGCCTTCGCGCTCATCGTCGTCGTGGCGGCTCCCCTCGGGGGGTTCGGCTCGGGCGCCATCGACGCCGCGCTGAACACCTACGCCGCCCGAAACTTCAGCCCGAAGCACATGTCCTGGCTCCATGCCGCGTATGCGGCGGGGGCCATGACAGGCCCGGCGATCATGACGGCGGTGCTCGGGAGCCATGCCTCGTGGCGGGTCGGCTATGCGGTGGTGGGCGTCACCCTCGCGGCCCTGGCGCTGGCCTTCATCCCGGCCCGGAAGCTCTGGGATGCGGAGCCGGCCACACCGCAGGTGGTGATGGATGCGCCGGGGGGCGTGGGGCCCATGCCGGCGGATGAGCCCCCCGCGAGCGCGCTCTCCGCGCTGCGCAGCGGCAGGGTCTGGCTGCAGATCGCCATCTTCTTCTTCTACACGGGCATCGAGGTCGCCGCCGGCCAGTGGAGCTACACCGTCCTCACCGAGGAGCGCGGCTTTGGTGGCACGGCGGCCGGAACCTGGGTGGCGGCCTACTGGGGCGGGTTGCTCGCGGGGCGGCTGGTGCTGGGCTTCGCCGTCGAGCGGGTGGGTCAGGCCACGATGATTCGGCTCGCGACGCTGGGGGTGCTCATCTTCGCGGTGCTCTTCGCCATCCCCGGGCTGAAGGTGGGGGCCGCCGCGCTGCCGCTGCTGTCCTTCGCCCTCGCGTCCATCTACCCGGGGCTCATGGCGGAGACACCCCGGCGGGTCGGGGAGCGGACCGCGCCGCATGCGGTCGGCTTCCAGGTGAGCGCCGCGACGCTCGGAGTGGCCGTGGTGCCGAGCGTCGCGGGCCTCATGAGCGAGCGCTTCGGCCTCACGGCCATCGGTTGGGTCATTGCCTGCTGCGCGCTGGTGCTGGTCGTCCTGCACGAGCGGCTGGTCGCCATCGCGGACCGGCCAGCCTGAGCTCGCGCGCGACGCCGTAGCGGAAGGTCATTCCCGCAGTTTCCTCGCGAGCGCCTCCACCGCGGGTGCGCGGAGGAGGGAGTGATGGTCTCCCGACAGCTCGTGCACCTCGACTCCTCCAGCCGCGTGCGCTGCCCAGCCTCCGTCCTCGCCCGTGGGCACGTGCGTCCCACTCGCGCGGACCAGGGTGAGGTGGCCCCCGTACGCTCCCGGCTCGTACCGCAGCAGGGCGCGGAGGTTGCTCTCGAAGACGCGGTACAGGGCGCGGAGCTGCTCCAGGCCCACTCCTCGCGCCAGCACTCCCGCGCTTCGTCCCGCGTCCAGCAGCCAGTGCAGCAGCGCGTCTCCGCTGGGGAGCGACTCCGCTCCCTGCTCCGGTAGCGGCAGACCCACGAGCCGGGCCGTGAACTCCACGAACCGGGCCGCGAGCCATGACTCCCCTGCCCCTTCCGGCGGGCGCTGGTCGAAGGCGTACGCGTCGATGAGGAAGAGCTGCTCCACGCGCTCTCCCTGCTGCTCCAGCTGGCGGGCCATTTCGAAGGCCACCATGCCGCCCAGGGACCAGCCTCCCAGCCGGTAGGGGCCGGACGGCTGCACGCCGCGCAGGGCCTCGACGTAGCACGCCGCCAGGGCCTCCACCGTCTCCAGCGGCGCCTGGGTGTCTTCGAGGCCGGGGGCCTGGAACGCGTGGAACGGCTGGTCCGGGCCGAGCGCGCGCGCCAGCTCCAGGTAGGGCAGCACATTGCCGCTCACGGGATGGACGCAGAAGAAGGGACGGCGCGAGCCCCCGGTGGTGAGCGACACCAGCGGAGACCACTGCCCCGGTGCCTCGCGCAGTTTCGCGGCCAGCTCCGCGAGGGTTCCCGCCTGGAAGAGCGAGGCCACCGGCAGGCTCCGCCCCAGACGCTCGCGAATGAGGGACATCATCCGCATGGCCAGCAGTGAGTGGCCCCCCAGCTCGAAGAAGTCCGAGTGGACGCCGATGGGGGTGATTCCCAGCAGCTCCTCCCAGATGCGGGCGAGCCGCAGCTCCAGGTCATCGCGGGGCGGGACGTAGGCCTGCTCCGTGCGGAGGGACGGAGTCTGGAGCGCTTGACGGTCCACCTTTCCATTGGGCGTGAGCGGCAGCGCGTCCAGCAGCACGAAGGCCGAGGGCACCATGAAGTCTGGCAGGCGCTCCTTCACGAAGCGCCGCAGCTCCGTCGTGTCCGGCGTCGCGCCCGAAGAGGCCACGAGCCAGGCCACCAGCCGGCGGCCTTCAGCGCCCTCCTCGCGGGACAGCACCACCGCCTCCCGCACCTCCGGATGCTGGCGCAGCACCGCCTCGACCTCTCCCAGCTCGATGCGGAAGCCGCGCACCTTCACCTGCTGGTCGATGCGGCCGAGGTACTGCAACACCCCTTCCGCCAACCACCGCACCCGGTCTCCCGTGCGGTAGAGCCTCGCGCCCGGCGCCTGACTGAACGGGTCCGGCACGAAGCGCTCCGCCGTCAGCTCGGGCCGGTCCACGTAGCCACGGGCCAGGCCGGCGCCCCCGAGGTACAGCTCGCCCGCGACACCCGTGGGCACGGGCTGGCCGACGGCATCCAGCACGTACGCCCGGGTCCCATCGAGCGGCCTTCCGAGGGTCGGCTCCCGCCGCGCATCCCGGGGCGCCAGCGCCCACGTCGAGTACGTCGTGTCCTCGGTGGGGCCATACAGGTTGAGCACGCGCTCCACCCCGGGCGCGGCCTGGTGGATGGACTGCACCAGCGCGTTCGCCAGGGGCTCGCCCGCGAGGTTCACTGTCCGCACCGAGGCCGGAATGGCCCTGGCCCGCACCAGCTCCGCCATCGCGGAGGGCACGGTGTTGATGAGCGTGACACGCCCTGCGGCTGACAGGGACGGGAGCTCGAGCGCGTTGCGCGCCAGGATGACGGCGCCACCTCGCGTGAGCGGGGCGAACAGCTCGAAGACGGACAGGTCGAAGTTGAGCGACGTGGACGCCAGCACGCCGGCCAGGGACTCCGCCGGGAAGGTGCGTGCCGTCCAGTGGAGGAAGGCCACCGTGCCCCGGTGCTCCAGCGCGACGCCCTTGGGGCGGCCCGTGCTGCCCGAGGTGAACAGCACGTAGGCCAGGTGGCCCGGTGCGACGTCGCAGGTGGGTGCAGTCGTGAGCTCGGCGGACAGGGACTGCGCGTCGTCGAGCACCACCCGGGCCGCATCCACCGGTGGCAGCGAGTCCAGCAGCCGGCGATGGCCGACCACCACGCGAGGCTTCGCGTCCTCCAGCATGAAGGCGAGCCGCTGCCGTGGGTACGCCGGGTCCAGCGGCACATACGCGCCACCTGCCTTGAGGATGCCCAGCACCGCCACCACCAGCTCCAGCGAGCGCTCCACGCACAGGCCCACGCGCACCTCGGGGCCCACGCCCAGGCGGCGCAGGTGGTGCGCCAGCCGGTTCGCCCGTTGGTCCAGCTCGCGGTACGTCAGCGCCGCGTCCCCCGCAAGGACTGCCACGGAGTCCGGAGTGGCTGCCGCCTGCTGCTCGAAGAGCGTGTGGATGCAGGCCTCTCCCGGGGCCACCGTGCCGGTGTCGTTCCAGTCGGCCAACAGGCGCCGCAGCTCCTCGGCCGGGAGCAGGGGCACCGTGAAGACGGACTGCTCCGGTCGGGCGAGCGCCCCTTCGAGCAGGGCCTTCAGGTGGCCCAGCAGTCGCTCCACCGTCGCGGGCTCGAACAGCGCGGTGCTGTACTCCAGCGCGCCGACGAGCCCGTCCGCCCCGTCCACGAGGCCGAGGGTGAGGTCGAACCGGGCCACGCGGTGCTCCACCGCCACGGGCTGGAGCACCAGGTCCGGCAGGTGCTGCCCCGTCGCCCTGGGCGTGCTGTCGAGGGTGAGCATCACCTGGAACAGGGGCGAGTGACTCAGGCTGCGCTCGGGACGGAGCTCCTCCACCAGCTTCTCGAAGGGCACGTCCTGGTGCGCGTAGGCGCCCAGCGTCACCTCGCGCACCCGCGCCAGCAGCTCGCGGAAGGAGGGATTGCCGTCCAGCCGCGTCCGCAGCACGAGCGTGTTGACGAAGAAGCCGATGAGCCCTTCCGTCTCCGCCCGCGTCCTGCCCG
>JBKGHK010000246.1:0-13412 GCA_046520375.1 Pyxidicoccus sp. 3LFB2 | reverse complement strand
CACCGGCCGTCGTGGGAGCCGGCGCCCCGGTCACCGGAGCCTCGGTCACCGGGGCCGGCGGCTCGGGGCGCAGGAAGAGCATGGCGAGGAGGACGGCAAGCCCCACGAGGACTCCCGTCGCGACCACCCACGGAAGGCCCTTCCACCGAGCGTTCACAGCCATGCCGTCTCGCATACCGCGCGCCGCGCACACCTGGCAACCCGCGCCGCGCACCGTGACGCATGACGACGCGGCGCATGACTGCATTTGCCGCAATGCATCACACGCCGATGTCCCCCATGAAACATGCGTCTGTCACAAAGCCCCTGACACACTTGCAATTGCATTGTATAGACCGGGATTCCCACCAAACCCGGAGGTTCCTGAATGAAGCGCCTACTCCTGGCCTGTCTCATGGCCGCAGCGCTGGTACCCGGCATGGCTCGCGCGGAGGTGATTGTCTCCTCCATCGTCAGCGTGCTCGTGGACGGAGGAAACAACTACAACTGGCAGAAGGTGGAGCTCCCCGGGACGAAGTGTGGCAACGGCTCCCAGTTCAAGTTCTTCGTCCACCGCACCGGCTCGCCGAACCTGATGTTCCTGTTCGAGGGCGGCGGTGCGTGCTGGGACTACGACACGTGTAGCGGGCGCGCGGGCCTGCTGGGCGCGGCCAACCCGAACGGCATCAGCGACGACTACATCACCCAGTTCACCGCGAAGTACGTGTCGCCGCTCGTCAACGGGGCCGACCCGGGCCTGCCGCTGCGCAGCCGCAAGGACCTGGTGACGAAGGGCTGGAACATCGTCTACGTGCCGTACTGCACGGGTGACGTGCACATCGGCAACAACGTGAAGACGTACGTCGACCAGACGGGCGCGAACCCGCCGCTGACGTGGCACCACTCCGGCTACACCAACACGATTGCCGTCGCCAACTACGCGAAGACGCAGTTCCCCAACGTCCAGAAGATGCTGATGACGGGCTACAGCGCGGGCGGCACGGCGACGGCGTCCGGCTACTACTTCGTGCGCAAGGCCATCAACCCGGCGCGGGGCTACCTGCTCAACGACTCGGGCCCCGTGTTCCTGGCGCCCAACGCCACCTACCGCTCGCGCGCGCTGCACGACACGATTCGCCAGTCGTGGAACCTGGACTCGGTGTTCTCGCTGCTGCCGGCCACGTTCAACATCAACGACTTCGGCAGCATCAACCGCATGGTGGCGCAGGAGTTCCCGAACGACCAGCTCGCGTACACGGGCTACACGCGCGACTACAACTACTCGCGCTTCTCCTATGAGCGCTTCCACACGCCCAACGACAAGGAGTCCGTCCACGGCTACTGGAAGCAGGACCAGGACCGGATGGTGCAGGAGCTGAACCTCTACAACAACTTCAGCTATTTCATCCCCCACCACCGCGCCATCAACTCCAGCCACTGCAGCACCATCATCACCTTCATGGGTGCGCACGCCTGCCAGAAGATGGAGAAGAAGCGGTACTGGTACGAGTACCTCGAGTTCCCCCAGACGCAGACGTACAAGTGCTACAGCGAGTTCGTGGGGATGGACACGTTCCTCGCGCGGTGGATCAACGAGAACCAGCGCATCCGCATCTACGAGCCGGCGGCGGAGCGGTTCCGGGAGATGTCGGCGCTGATTGGCCGCCTGGCCGGAGTGCCGGTGGTGCGCGCGCTGGACTCGGTGGAGGTGACGACGGCGGCGGATGGCGACGTGCTGGCGCGCATCCAGCAGCGCGGGCGCTTCACGCACACGGAGCTGGCGCAGCTGCGGCGGCACATCCTGTCACGCGAGAGCGGCTACATCCCCCGGGCCCGCACGGCGTACCTCGCGTCGCTGTCGCTGAACCACGCGGCGGAGGAGGCGGCACACTTCGTCCGGCACTGCGCGGTGGGCGACGCCATGGAGGCACCGCGCCGCGCGTCCGAGGCCTTCTACGCGCGCTGCATGGAGGAGGCGCTCGGCTTCTTCGGCTCGAAGCTGGTGAACCCGCGCCGCACGTGCCCGGGGCTGGCCGAGTGGGCGAAGCGCTTCGGCGAGGGCCGGGGCGTGGAGCGGCAGATTGCCGCCTTCGTGCTGGCCCACAAGGCCGCGGAGACCGAGGGGCCCGAGGAGGCCGTGAAGCTGCTGCCCCTGCGCAAGGACCGGCTGTTCCACGGCGTCAGCCACGCCCTGGGCTACCTGCTGGGCGACAGGCTCTACCAGGCCTTCGACGAGGGCAGCGTGGCGAAGGCCGAGGTGCAGGCGCTCTTCCGGGACCCGTTCGAGGACCCTCGGGGCGCGTACTTCCTGTGGACGGAGCGCCTGGGCGCCACGGGCCGGATGTCCGCCGCCACGCAGGGCTGAAGCGGCGGACACCGTCGGATGCGGCCCGGACTCACGGGCTACTGGGCGGCCTTCGGCTTGACGGCGGCCTTCACCTTGGCGCGGAACTCGCGCAGGCGCTCCTTGAACTTCATGCGCTGGTCCTCGGAAATCTGACCGCCCGTGGCCTCGCGCTGGGCCTGCAGCTCCTCGCGAAGCTGACGCCCCTCGGCCTTGAACTGGTCCGCCTGGGCCTGGCTGAGGCGGCCCTCGGCCACCGCGCGGTCAAGGCGGTGCTCCATGCGGAGCAGCTTCCCGCCGTGCTTGAAGTGCCTGTGGCGCTTGCCCTCGTGATGGCCCTGCTCCGCCGTGGGGGCGGGCGCGGGCGCCTGCGCGGGCTCGGCGGCCAGCACCGGGGTGGCGAGCAGCAGCGACGCAACGACAGCGGACCGCAGGGCAGACGTCAGACGCATGGTGGTTTCTCCTCGGCTCATGGCGACGCGACCAGGTGTCGCGTCGTCTTCTGCATGAGAGAACCCCGCGCCCGCCGAAAGGTTAATTCCGCCCGTTTTCGACGGCGGAAAACCCCTTGGACCTGGGGAAGGGGCCGGCCCCCATGGAGCCCGGCCCCCTGCCCTCCTTGCTACCGCGCCACGGGCTTCATGGCGCGCGTGGCGATGAAGCCGGCGAGGTACTCGGACAGCGTGTCTCCGGGAACGTGCGTGTCCTCGAAGAAGCCGGTGATGGCGAAGCCCGCATCCGTCTGCCCGCCGAGCTGGTCCTCCAGCGAGTGCGCGTAGCACAGGGGCTCGTCCCCATAGCGTGCGCGCTCCGCGTCCGTGAGGCTGGTGAAGTCCGAGTACGGCATCTTGTACTTGAGCTGCATCACCCCCTGCTTCTCCAGCTCCGGGTCGAACAGGTAGATGACCGGGTTGGCGAAGCCCGACAGCAGCGCGCCGCCCGGGCGCAGCACGCGGTACGCCTCGCGCCACACGGGGCGGATGGTGTCCACGAAGCCGTTGGAGCACGGGTGGAAGACGAGGTCGAAGCTGCCCTCGGCGAAGACGGACAGGTCGCGCATGTCCCCCTCAACCAGCCGCAGCTCCAGCCCCTCGCGCTCGGCCACCTTGCGGTCCTGCCCGAGCTGCGCTGGCGAGTTGTCCAGCACCGTTACCCGGGCGCCCGCCGCCGCGAACACCGGCGCCTGCTGTCCACCCGCTCCCGCCAGGCACAGCACGTCCCGGCCCTTCAGCTCACCGAACCATGCGCGGGGCACGGGCTTGTTGGGGGTGAGCACCACGCTCCACTCCCCGCGTCGTGCCGCGGCGATGGCCTCGGGGCCCACCGGCAGCGTCCACCGGTCTCCCTTCGCCACCTGCCGGTTCCACGCCTCGCGGTTGTACTGCCGCACGTCGACATCAAGTGTCATGAAGCACGCGTCCTTCCATCCCTCCCGCCACGGTGATGACCTCGCCCGTCACGTGGCCGGAGATGCGGTCCGAGGCGAGTGACACGACGACGCGCGCCACGTCCTCCGGCTGACCGACCTTCCGCAACGGCATGGTGCGCGTCACGCGCTTCACGAAGCCCGGGTCATCCAGCTTGTCGCGGTGCCGGTCCACGGCCGTCCAGCCGGGGCACACCACGTTGACGCGGCCCAGCGGGGCAATGCGGCCCAGCTCGTTCTTCAGGCTCTTCACGAAGCCGCCCGCCAGCGCGCCCTTGGCCGCCGCGTAGTCCGAGTGCCCCGCCTCGCCGAACAGCCCCGCCGTGGAGCTGATGATGACGATGTTGCCCGTACCCGTGGTGGCCACGTGCCGCAGGAAGGCGCGGCAGCACAGGAACACGCTGTCCAGGTTCTCCGCCAGCGTGCGGCGCCAGCGCTCCAGGGACATCTGCCACACCGGGGCGTCGGGGGCGGGCCACACACCCGCATTGCATACCAGCACGTCCAGCCGGCCCAGCGCGGCCACGGCCGCCGGCACCAGCGCGTCCACGTCCGCCTCCACCGTCAGGTCCGCGCGCACCGGCGCGCCGCCCACCTCGCGTGCCAGCGCCTCCGCGCCCTTCGCGTTGGAGTGGTAGTGCACCGCCACCTTCGCGCCCTCCTCGAAGAACGCGCGAGTCAGCGCCGTGCCGATACCACCTGCCCCGCCCGTGACGAGGACGCCCCTGCCCTTCAGCTCCGTGTCCATTCGGAAGGCTCCATCCCGCTCCCGCGGCTCGCGGGGCGTGGGGCGCCATGATGCACGACTCGCCAGGGGCGGGCATCCTTCGTGCCCTGCCGCGCACGACCTCAGGGCTTCAGTCCACGGCTCCTCAATCCAGCGACGAACACATCCAGCCCGAAGGCGAAGCGCGCGTCGAAGTCGGTGTCGACGATGGCGTCCACCGCGGCGGCCACATGGGGAAAGCGCGCGGTGGCGAGCGCCCGTATCCGCTCGCCTACCGCGGGGCCCTCCGTCCCCTGGGCGCCCAGCGACTGCTCCTCGATGGTGAAGCCGAGCACGTAGTCGAGGACGGAGAATGCCGCCCAGCCCCCTTCTCGCGGCTTCAGTCCCGCACGGACGAGCGCGCCGATGAGCAGGTCGCCCACGCGAAGCGTGTTCTCCGACACCACGACGGTGCCGGCGTACACCCGGGCCCCATCCCGGTGGCGGAGGAACGCGCGCCGCAGCTCTCCCGCCACGCCCTTCACCACGGCGTCCCAGGTGGCATTCGGTGCCGGTGCGCGCCCCACGTCGTCGAGCAGCGCGTCCGCCATCGTGTCCAGCAGCACCTGCTTGCTCGGGAAGTGCCAGTAGAGCGACGGCGCCTGAATGGCGAGCGCCTGCGCCAGGGCGCGCATCGTCAGGGCCTCCACGCCCACTTCATCCACCAGCGTCCACGCCGCCCGGACGACCTGCTCTCGTTGAATCCGCATGCGCCTCCAGCCCCCTGGCTTGACAACCTAACAGCGTTAGTTGCTCCCTAACAACGTTAGATTGACCTGCCCGGAGGGGCCTCATGGATGAAGTCGTCGAGGTAGCAGTGGTGGGAGGGGGCCCTACGGGCCTGCTGCTGGCCTGTGAGCTGGCGCTCGCGGGAGTCCGCGTCCGGCTCTTCGAGCGCCGCACCACGCCCGTCCGCGAGTCCCGCGCGCTGACGATGCACCCGCGCTCGCTGGAGGTCCTCGCGCTGCGGGGCCTGGAGGCGCGGTTCCTCAGCCGGGGGAAGCCGCTGCCCACCGGGCACTTCGCGCTGCTCGACACGCGCCTGGACTTCTCGGGGCTCGACACCGCGTACCGCTTCACCCTGTTCCTTCCGCAGGCGCAGACGGAAGCGCTGCTCGAGGAGCGGGCCCGGGAGCTGGGCGTGGACCTGCGGCGAGGTCACGCGGTGGAACAACTGCGCCAGGACGCGGAGGGCGTGGAGCTCACTGGCACTGCGGAGGGGCAGCCGTTCCGCTGCCGCGCACGGTACGTGGTGGGCGCGGATGGCGCACGCAGCGCGGTCCGTCAGCTCTCGGGCATCGCGTTTCCGGGCACGGACACCACGCGGACCTCGGTGCTGGGGGACGTGACGCTCGACACGCCACCCGTCACTCCCTTCCTCTCCATCAACAACGCCCGGGGCAACGTGGTCATCGTCCCGCTCGGGCCCGGCCTCCACCGGGTCATCCTCACCGACGCGGAGGATGACGCCACGCCACTGAGGGAACCCGTCACGCTCGATGAGCTCCGGGCCCGTCTCACCCGCATTGCTGGCTCCGACTTCGGCATGCGCGAGCCCCGGTGGCTGTCGCGCTTCGGCAACGAGACGCGGCTCGCGGAGGCCTACCGCACGGGCCGCGTGCTGCTCGCGGGGGATGCGGCGCACATGCACTACCCCGCGGGAGGCCAGGGCCTCAACGTCGGCCTGCAGGACGCCATGAATCTGGGCTGGAAGCTCGCCGCCGTGGTGCGGGACGGCGCACCGGACGCACTGCTGGACAGCTACCACCAGGAGCGCCATGGCGTGGGCGCCGCCCTCCTCCGCAACACGCAGGCGCAGTCGGCGCTCATGGGCTTCACGCCCGAGACACTGGCCCTGCGCGAACTGATGAATGGCCTGTTGAAGCACCCGGCCGTGAATCGGGAGCTGGCGGAGCACCTGGGCGGACTCGACGTGCGCTACCCGGCGCTGGACGTCCCCGTGCCCGTCAGTGAGGCCCCCGTGCTCCAGGAGTGGACCGGGAAGCGGCTCCCGGATTGGGAGCTGCGCCTGACAGCGGGCCGAACCGCGCGGCTCTACTCCGCCCTGCACGAGGGCGGGTGGCTGTGGCTCCATTCAGGGGAGTCCGCGCGCCCGGAGCCGCGATGGGAACCTGGCTGGAAGCCCCGGGCGGGTGTCCTCCAGGTCGGCCCCGCGGACAGCGGCGAGCCGCTGCACGGTGTGAGCAGGATGCTCATCCGCCCGGATGGCCACGTGGCGTGGGCGTGGGGGTGAGCAGTGCGCGGGCGGGCCGGAGTGCGCATCCAGCCCGCCACGCGTGAAGCCTTCAGGCGAGGCGCAGCAGCTTCCGAGCCTGCTCCGGCGTGGCAGGCTCGCGGCCATTCGCGCGGGCGCGCTTCGCGGCCTCGGCGACCAGCTCCCAGTTGCCCTTCGCGAGCACGCCCTTGGACACGTAGATGTTGTCCTCCAGGCCCACGCGCGCGTTGCCGCCCCGCTTCGCCGCCTCGTCGACGTAGGGAAGCTGGTGCCGCCCCACGCCCGCCACCGTCCAGGTGGAACCCTCCGGCAGCGAGGCAATCATCAGCTCCAGCACCTCGGGCCTCGGCTGCAGCGTACCCGGCACGCCCAGCACGAAGTCGAAGTGCGCCGGCAGGTCCACCAGGCCTTCCTTCGCGAGGTAGCGGGCCTCGTCAATCATGCCCACGTCGAAGCACTCCAGCTCCGGCCGCAGGCCGATGGCACGGATGCGCTTCGCGATGTCGCGCACGAGCGGGCGGGGATTCCAGAAGACCTCCTCGCCGAAGTTCACCGTGCCCGTGGTGAGCGTGGCCATGTCCGGCCGGTCCGCGCCGGTGAGCGTCAACGGGCCACAGCGCTGGTCCACCGTCATGCCCACCGCGCCGCCGGTGGACGTCTGGATGAGCACGTCCGTGCGCTTGCGGATGGCGCGGATGGCGGCGCGGAACAGCTCGGCGTCCTGGGACGGCTTGCCGTCCGCCGTGCGCACGTGCAGGTGCACCATCGCCGCGCCGGCCTCACGGCAGCGCACCGCGTCCTCGGCAATCTCCTCCGCGGTGATGGGCAGGTGCGGTGTCTGCTCGCGCGTCGTCTCGGCGCCGACCATCGCCGCGGTGATGACCATGGGCGTGCTCATTTTTGACCTCGCTGCTTGTCCTTGGGGACGACGCAGGTCCCCGAAGCACGGCACACCACCACCGGCTCCTGCAACAGGTCCGCCGCCGAATCGTTCACGTCCGGGCGCGGCCGGATGACCTTGCGCGCCTCGAAGCGCATCTTCCGCGACGTGTTGCCCGCGCTGACAATCTCCCCTTCCGCCTCGATGAAGTCCCCGGCGTACACGGGCGCGAGGAACTCCACCGAGTCGTAGGCGCGAAACAGCCCTTCGTCCCCGTCGCTGCGGATGCACAGCTCAGTGGCCACGTCGCCGAAGAGGCCCAGCATGCGCGCGCCGTCCACGAGGTTGCCGCCGTAGTGCGCATCATGGCTGCTCATGCGCAGGCGGATGATGGCCTTCGTTCCGGTGCTCACTGGGGCTCTCCCTGGAAGTGCGTGCCCTGCGGCTCCTTGCCTTCCTTCTTCAGGAGCGCATGGACGATGTAGTTGGCCACGTCCGACGGCTTGGTGCCCGGGCCGAAGCCCGCGTCGAAGCCCAGCTCCAGCGCCAGCTTGTGGTCCACGCGCGGCCCGCCCAGCAGCAGCTGAATCTTGCCGTGGATGCCCGCCGCCTTGGCCGCGTCGATGAAGTGGCGCGAGTTGTCCTTGTGCACGTCGCGCTGGGTGACGACCTGGCTCACCAGAATCGCGTCGGCGTTCTTCGCCACCGCCTTCTTGATGAGGTCCTCGTTGGGCACCTGGCTGCCCAGGTTGTACGCCTCGAAGCCCGGGTAGCGCTCCAGGCCGTAGTCGCCCGCGTAGCCCTTCATGTTCAGGATGGCGTCGATGCCCACCGTGTGCGTGTCCGTGCCCGTGCACGCGCCGAACACGACGATTCGCCGGCCCACCTTCTCCTTGATGAAGGCGTTGAGGTCGTCGAAGGACATCTTCTTGACGACGACCTCGGGCACGTCGATTTCGGCGTAGTCCAGGTACATGCCCGAGCGGGCGTAGACGACGAAGAACGTGTAGTTGTCCGCGGCGCGCTCGGCGGCGGCGACCTTCACGTCGGAGAACCCCATCTTCTTCGTGAAGACGGCGGCCGCTTCCTTGGCCTTCTCCGACAGCGGCACGGGCAGGGTGAACGAAATCTGCACCACGCCGTCGTCGCGCCGGTCGCCGTAGGGACGGATGATCTGCTTGCTCGGCTTCACCATCGGCTCATCTCCCCAGGGCCCGCTGCAGCTTCACGCTGGTGCCCACCTTCTCGGCGAGCGGAGCGAACCGCTCCTTCTTGCCCTGCTCCAGGTGGAAGACGACGGACCAGGTGGTCTTCCCGTCGCACCCCACGTACGTCACCGTGTCCACCACGCCGCCGTTGGGCGCGTTGTCCGAGTCCAGCCGCTTCGCCGCCGGCTGTCCGCCCACCTTGATGCGCTCCCAGTTGGCGCCGCCAATGGACTTGACGATCTTGTCCACGCACGTCTGGGCCTTCATGCCCGCCGTCTGCACCGAGCCCACGTCCAGCAGGAAGTAGGCGTCGCCGCTGGGCGCGGTGAACTTGTTCGTCCCGTCCTCCGTCGAGCGGGCCCAGGCCGCGGGCACCTGGAGGGACACGTTCTTCACCTGGAACTGCGCCAGCGCATCCGCCGAGCCGCCAGCGGCCACCACCACGGCCAGAATCGTACCGAGCATCATGCTGCCTCCAGGAGTTCCAGGAACGGGTTGAAGTAATCCGGCGCCTTCTCCAGCACGCCATCCAGGCCCTTGCCGCCAGTCTCTTCGCGCTTCACGTCGCCGAAGTGGCCCTTGCCGATGGCCGCCACCATGCCCTCGTCGCGGCACTCCTGGAGGAGCTTCATCGCCTGGCCGAACACCTCGCGGGCCCGGTTGGCAATCTTCCCGTCCTCGCGGACGGTGAACTCCTCGTCGATGCCCCGCGCCGCGCGGTGGATGTACGACGCGGACTTGAGCGCCACGTAGCGGTCCGCCAGGAGCGGCGTGTGCATGGCCTCGGTCATCATGCCCAGCAGCTGGATGCCCTGCCGCGTCCAGATGGCCACCAGGTCCGCCATCACGTCGTACGCGTGGCTGAAGAAGATGTCCGTCTCCTTGTGCTTGGTGGGCGGCATGTACTTCAGCGGCGCGTCCGGGAAGCAGCGGCGCACCAGCATCGCCTGCGACAGCTCCAGGAGCAGCGTGTCCTCGCGGTACGGGTCGATTTCGTACGAGTGGCCGATGCCCAGCTGCCAGTCCTTGAGGCCCGCGCGCTTGGCGAAGCACTCGTTGATGAACTGGCTGGCGATGACGGTGTGGGCCGCGTCGTACGCGTCCGCGGTGGTGATGTAGTTGTCCTCGCCGGTGTTGATGATGATGCCGGCCATGGCGCAGATGCGGCGGCTGAAGTACTGGTCGATGAAGGTGCGCCGCATGTTGATGTCGCGGAAGAGGATTCCGTACATCGCGTCGTTGAGCAGCATGTCCAGCTTCTCGTAGGCCGCGCAGAAGGCGATCTCCGACATGCACAGGCCGGACGAGTAGTTGGTGAGCTGGATGTAGCGCTTGAGCTTGCGGCTCTCCTCGTCCAGGGCCTCGCGCATGATGCGGAAGTTCTCCTGGGTGGCGTAGGTGCCGCCGTAGCCCTCCGTCGTGGCGCCGTGGGGCACGTAGTCCAGCAGCGACTGGGCCGTGGAGCGGATGACGGCGATGACGTCCGCGCCGGCCTGGGCGGCGGCCCGGGCCTGGTCCACGTCGTCATAGATGTTGCCCGTGGCGACAATCACGTACTTGTGGGGCGCGGGCGACATGGGGAACTCCTTGCGGAGCGCCTCGCGCTGGGCGATGCGGGCCTTCATGTCCTCCATGGCCGCGCGGGCCTCGGCGCGGACCTCCTCGCGCAGGTTCTGCTCCTGCTCGGGGGGCAGCAGCGCGCCCAGCTTGTCCGTGGGCAGCGCCGTCAGCCGCTCCACGGCCTCGAGCGGGCTCTTGGCGCCCAGGTGCAGCGCGCGGCCGTACCAGTAGGCGGCACCCTTGTTGAGCACCCCGGCGGCCTTGAGCCTGTCGACCATCAGGTTCGCGAGCGGGACGCCACGCGCTCCGGCGCCGGAGATGCCGAAGAAGCGCAACACGGTGCGCTCGGTGGATACAGTGGTGTTGCGGCGGATGAGGTCGAAGATCGGGTTGACGATCTCCTCCGCCAGCTTCCGCGCGTGGGCGATCTGCGCGTCTTCAATGAACGGGCCTGGCATGCGCGCACCTTACCCGCCAAACCGCCCGCCGGAAGTGGTGAAGGAGACCGGTGGACCGCTGGCGCACCGCATTATCGGTTTCACGTGCTCCACACCGACAGAGCGGTGACAAACCCCACCGAAAGAGCGGTAACTTCACCGGCATTTCGGTGTGAGGGGCTCAAATGAGCCCATAAGTCATGGATAACACTGGGCTCCTGTGGTCGGCACGGGCCGTGCTTTGGAGCCCGGCGTCTCACCCCCGAAGACGAGGAAGACCCGTGCAATTCCGCTCCCTGCTGCTGTCGGCGATGATTCTTGGTGGTCCGGCCCTGGCCGCGACGCCGCCTCCCCTCACCACCGATTCTGGCTCTCCGGTGGGAACCAACCAGAGCTCCAAGACGGCCGGCCCGCGCGGTGGCGTGCTGCTGGAGGACTTCCACCTCATCGAGAAGCTGGCGCGGTTCGACCGTGAGCGCATCCCCGAGCGCGTCGTCCACGCGCGTGGCACCGGCGCCCATGGCGTCTTCGAGAGCTACGACAACTTCTCCAGCCTCACCCGCGCGTCCGTCTTCTCCGCCAAGGGCAAGAAGACGCCGATGTTCGTGCGCTTCTCCACCGTCATCCCGTCGGCCGGCTCGCCCGAGGCCATCCGGGACCCGCGTGGCTTCGCGCTCAAGTTCTACACGGACGAGGGCAACTGGGACCTGGTGGGCAACGACCTGCCCGTCTTCTTCATCCGGGACGCCATCAAGTTCCCGGACATGGTGCACTCGCTCAAGCCGTCGCCGATTACGAACAAGCAGGACCCGAACCGCTTCTTCGACTTCTTCTCGCACCAGCCCGAGTCGACGCACATGCTCACGCAGGTGTACTCGGACCTGGGCATCCCGGCGAACTACCGCCAGATGAACGGGCACGGCGTGCACGCGTTCAAGTTCGTCAACGCGAAGGGCGAGTACAAGTACGTCAAGTTCAACTGGTTCTCGCAGCAGGGCGTGAAGGGCCTCAACACGCCTGAAGAGGTCGCCCGCACCACCGCCGCGGACTACCAGCACGCCACCACGGACCTGTACGCCACCATCGGCGCGGGCAAGTTCCCGTCGTGGGAGCTGACGGTGCAGGTGTTGGACCCGAAGGACCTGGACTCGTTCAGCTTCGACCCGCTCGACGCGACGAAGGTGTGGCCCGAGGACAAGGCGCCGGCCATCAAGCTGGGCAAGTTCACGCTGAACAAGATGCCGGACAACTTCTTCGAGGAGACCGAGCAGGTGGCCTTCTCCCCCGGCGTGCTGCCCCCGGGCATCGAGCCCTCCGAGGACCGGCTGCTGCAGGGCCGCCTGTTCTCCTACGCGGACACGCAGCGCTACCGCATCGGCGCCAACTACCAGTCGCTGCCCGTCAACCGCGCCAAGGCCCCGGTGAACAACAACAGCCAGGCCGGCTCGATGAACATCGCCAACACGAAGTCGGACGTGAACTACGAGCCGAGCGTCACCCGTGAGACGCAGGACGTCCCGGCCTACGTGCTGTCGAGCGCCCCGCTCAGCGGCACCACGCAGCAGCGGGCCATCGACAAGACGGACAACTTCACGCAGGCCGGCGCCTTCTATGCCGCGCTCGACGCGGGGGCGAAGGAGCGGCTGGTGAAGAACCTCGCCGCGGACCTGGGGCAGGTGCGCGACGCCCGTGTGAAGGCCCGCATGGTGGGCCACTTCTACATGGCCAATGCCGAGTACGGCACGCGCCTGGCGAAGCTGGTGGGCGTGAAGGTGGACGACGCGAAGGCTGCCGTGGCTCCGCTGGCGTCGCGCTGAAGCATCCGTTGTTCCGGGCCCCGGTGCGTGTCACCGGCCGGGGCCCGCTGTTTCCCGTCGCTCTCTTCGAGAGAGGGCCGGGGTGGGGCGACGCCCGGTGTACCCCCCTGCGCCGACATCCCTCATCGCGGCTCTCTCTCGGTGGGAGCGGACATCTGGAGGACTTCATGGTTCGCAAGCTGCTGCTCGGAACGTTCGGTCTGCTGGTGCTGGTCGGCGCGCTGCTCACCGCCGCGTGGCTGTCGCTGCGCGCGGCGCCCGCGCCCGAGGGCCGGCTGCTCGCCACGAGCGAGGCGGAGCGCTACCTGCTCGCCGCGGCTCGCGCGGGCGACGTGGAGATTGTCACCGGGCTCATCAAGGCCGGCACCCCCGTGGAGGCCCGGGATGCGCGGGGCTTCTCGCCGCTCATCCTCGCCGCGTACCACGGCCACACGGACACGGTGCGGGCGCTGCTCGCCGCGGGCGCGGATGCCTGCGCGGGTGACAACCGGGGCAATACGGCGCTGATGGGCGCGGCCTTCAAGGGGTACGCGGACATCGTCGGGCTGCTGAACGCGCAGCCCTGCGCCGTGGACCAGACCAACAGCCTGGGCCAGACGGCGCTGATGTTCGCCTCCCTCTTCGGCCGCGAGGAGGTGGTGGCGCAGCTTCGCAAGCAGGGCGCCTCACCCGAGGTGCGCGATGCGAGCGGGCGCTCGGCGCAGGACTGGGCGGCGACGCAGGCGCCCGCTGCTCCCGTGGCGCCCGCAGAGCCGGAGC
>JBKGHK010000245.1:0-13418 GCA_046520375.1 Pyxidicoccus sp. 3LFB2 | reverse complement strand
CAACCCCGTGAAGTCGCCTGCCACCGCCACCGCACCATCCGCGCCCACGGCCACCGAAGTCACCCGCCCCTTCGCGCCCGGCACCTCGCGGCCCCACGCCAGCTTCCCGTCCTCACCGAACGCGAGCACCACGAAGCCCCGCACGCCCACGGTGCCAAACGTCTGGCCGTCCACCTCCAGCGTGTCCGCCAGCTGTCCCGCCAGCACCGACAGCCCGGCCGGAGTCACCGCCACCGCCTGCAGCAGCGTCCCCTCCCCCACGCCCGAGAACCGCCGCGTCCACCGCACGGCGCCGTCCGCGCCGTAGCGCGTGAGCACGGGGTCATGTGCCTCGGCCGTCCACTCCTCCCCCGCCGTCAGCACGCCGCCCGAGGCATCCGCCGCCACGGCGTACACCTTCTGCCCCACCCGCCGCTGCCAGACGGGCTCGCCCGCCTGCGAGAACTTCACCAGGAACCCGTCCTGCGCCTCGCCCAGCCCGAAGTCCGCCGAGTACAGGAACGCGTTGCCCGTGAGGAACACCGCCCCGTCACTCCCGGGGGACGCCGCCACCCGCGTGTCGGACAGGCGGTTGCGCACGAACTCCTTCTGCCAGCGCGCCTTCCCATCCGCCGCGTACCGCGTCAGCGTCAGCGAGAGCGACTCGCCCTCCACCGGCTCACGGTCCTCGTCCGAGCGAGGCGTGCTCGACACCACCACCACCACGTCCCCGTCCCGCCCCACGGCCACACCCGTGCCGCTGTCATCCTGGGGGCCGCCCACCACCTGGGTCCACGCCCGCCCACGCGAGGGCGCCGGCCGCTCGGGCGCGGGAAGGTCCCCGGCCGTGGGCGGCGGCGTGGCCGTGCCCGGGGCGCCAGCCTCTCCCGAGCTACCAGGAAGGGAGGGGGCCGCCTCCTCGCCGGACCGCACGTCTCCGTCCGTGGGAGCCGCTTCGGCGCCGTTCCCGCCACACCCCGTCCCCACCCACAGCAGGGCCACCGGCAGAAGCCCCAGCCAACGGTTGCCAACTCGCTCTGACCGCATGTGCGCTCCAAGGAGCCCGCCGCCGTCGACCGGCAGCAAGGGCCTTGGGAACCTAAGCAGCGTGTTCCCGGGGCGGCATTCCCCCGCCCTCCAGGGCGGCGCTACATGGCCGGAGGGCATGCAGGCGGACGGAAGGGGCACCCTCCTGTACCCCCACGTGCCGGAATGTATGGCAGCGGAATAGGTCTACGCTCCAACGGTTGCCAGCGCACGCCTCGGCCGCTCTCGTGGCGGAAACCGTTGGTCCCCGCGCCGCCCCGAATTAAGAGAACCCTTCCATGGAAAGCGCCGCCCCTGCCCCACGCCCCGTGCCCGACGCCTCGAGCGACGACCTCCGCGCCGTCGAAGAGCTCTCCCAGGCCCGCAACGAAATCGTCGCTCAAATCGAGAAGCGCGTCGTCGGCCAGCGCGAAGTGGTGGAGCACCTGCTCATCTCGCTCTTCGCCCGCGGCCACTGCCTCTTCGTCGGCGTGCCCGGCCTGGCCAAGACGCTGCTCATCTCCACCCTGGCGGACGTCCTCAACCTGTCCTTCAACCGCATCCAGTTCACGCCGGACCTGATGCCGTCGGACATCACCGGCACGGACATCCTCGAAGAGGACCGCACCACCGGCCGGCGCACCTTCCGCTTCCTGCAAGGGCCCCTGTTCGCGAACATCATCCTCGCGGACGAGGTGAACCGCACCCCGCCCAAGACGCAGGCGGCGCTGCTCCAGGCCATGCAGGAGTACCGCGTCACCGCCGGCGGCCGCACCTACCCGCTGGATTTGCCCTTCCTCGTCTTCGCCACCCAGAACCCCATCGAGCAGGAGGGCACGTACCCGCTGCCCGAGGCCCAGCTGGACCGCTTCATGTTCCTGGTGGACGTGGGCTACCCCACCGCCGAGGAGGAGGTGCAGATTGTGAAGAGCACCACCGGCGGCCCGCAGCCGAAGCTGGAGAAGATTCTCTCCCCCGAGCGCATCCTCGCCCTCCAGGAGCTGGTGCGCCGCGTGCCCGTCCCGGACCACGTGGTGCGCTACGCGGTGGAGCTGGTGCGCCACACGCGCCCCAAGGAGCCGGGCGCGCCGGACTTCATCGCGAAGAACGCGTCCTGGGGCGCCGGCCCTCGCGCGAGCCAGTACCTCGTGGTGGCCGCCAAGGCGCGCGCCATCCTCAACGGCCGCTTCGTGGCCACCGTCGAGGACGTGCGGGCGCTGGCCCGTCCGGTGCTGCGCCACCGCGTGCTGCCCAACTTCACCGCGGAGAGCGAGGGCATCACCTCGGTGAAGCTCATCGACCAGCTCCTCACGGTGGTGAAGGGCTAGGCGCGAGAACGCCATGCTGCTCGACGCCCAGACGCTGGCCCGCCTCCGCGGAGTAAAGCTGCGCGCCCGCGCGGTGATGGAGGGCGTGCTGTCCGGCCTCCACAAGAGCCCCCATCAGGGGCAGAGCGTGGAGTTCGCCGAGCACAAGGAGTACGCCCCCGGCGACGAGCTGCGCCACCTCGACTGGAAGGCGTACGGCAAGTTCGACAAGTACTACGTCAAGCGCTACGAGCACGAGACGAACCTGCGCGCCGTCATGGTGGTGGATGCGTCCGCCTCCATGGGCTACAGCAGCGGCGCGCTGAGCAAGCTGGACGTGGCCACCACGCTGGCCGGAGCGCTGTGCTACCTGCTGGTGCGCCAGCAGGACGCGGCGGGGCTCGCGCTGATGGTGGGCGGCAAGTGGAAGGACGTGCCGCCGCGCGCGTCCGCGGGCCACCTCAACGTGCTCCTGGAGACGCTGGAGTCCACCCAGCCCAACGGCGCCACGGACCTGGGCAGCGCCGCGGACCACCTCGCGGAGGTGCTGCCGCGCCGCTCGTCCGTCATCGTCCTCACGGACCTGCTGGACGAGAAGCAGGACGCGCTCAAGCGCATCCTCGCGCTGCGGCAGCGGAAGAATGACGTCTCCGTGTTCCACCTGGTGGACCCGGCGGAGCTGACGTTCCCCTTCGATGACCCCACGCTCTTCCTCGACATGGAGGGCGAGGGCCGCATCGAGGTGAACCCCCGCGAAATCAAGCAGAGCTACCTGGAGGAGTTCGGCGCCTTCCTCGCGAGCGTGAAGGCGGCGTGCGCCGAGGCGGACGTGGACTACGAGTTGGTGCGCACCGACGAGAAGCTGGACGACGTGCTGCTGCGCTATCTGGCGCGGCGCGGGAGGCGCGGGTGACGTTCGGCAATCCGTGGATGCTGCTGGGCGCGCTGGGCGCCCTCATCCCCCTGCTGGTGCACCTGTTCGACCGGCGCCGCCCGCGTCCGCACCCCTTCGGTCCGCTGGCCTTCGTGCTGCGCAGCCAGAAGCGCACCGCCAGCCGCCTCAAGCTCAAGCGCCTGCTGCTGTACGTGCTGCGCACGCTCATCCTGCTGGCCATTCCCGTGGCGCTGGCCCGACCGGAGTGGCGCCGCGACACCGCCGTCGCCGAGGTGGTCAAGGGCCCCGCGGCCACGGCCATCATCCTGGACGCATCGCTGTCCATGCGCTGGTCGGACGGCACGTCGCTCTTCGAGCGCGGCCGGGACGAGGCGCGCGACGCGCTGAAAGACTTGCTGGCCGAGGAGCCCGCCACGGTGCTGGTGTGCACGGAGTCTCCGTCCGCGCCTCCGCCTCCGGGCTTCGACCGGGCGCGGTTGCGCGGGCTGGTGGACGAGGCGAAGCCGACCTACGGCGCGGCGGACCTGTCGCGCTGCATGGACATGGCGGCGCGAGCGCTGGAGGAGAACCCCATGCCGGCCAAGCGCCTGGTGGTGGTCTCCGACATGACGGCCGGGGCCTTCCGGCTGGAAGCGCCGCCGCCCACGGTGAAGGGCCCCACGGGGGCGCCGGTGAAGCCGGAAGTGGTGCTGCGCGACGCGGCCGAGGGCCGGGACGTGCTGAACAACCGCGCCATCGTCGACCTCAAGGTGGAGCCCGCGCTGCAGGCGGGGCCTCGCACGTTCCAGTTCACCTTCACGGTGCGCAACTTCGGGGCGGAGGCGGTGAAGGATTTGGAGGCGGCGGTCCGCGTGGGCGAGACGACGCTGGCCAAGGGCTTCGTGGACGTGCCCGCCGGTGGCACCACGCAGAAGGCGCTGACGGTGCGCTTCCCGCAGGGTGGCACGGTGGTGGGACAGGTGACGCTGGCGCCGGACGCGCTGGTGGAGGACGACCGGCGTGCCTTCGTGCTGCCGGTGCCCCGCGCGCTGAAGGCGCTGGTGGTGAATGGCTCGCCGCACGCGACGCGCTACCGGGACGAGGCCTTCTTCGTGGACGCGGCGCTCACCGCGCCGGGCTCTCCGGTGGAGGTGGCCACGCGCGACGCGGAGGTGGGGCTGCGCGAGGACTTCTCCACGTATGACCTGGTGCTACTGCTCAACGTGGCGGCGCCGGGCGCGGAGGACGCGAAGCGCCTGGCGGACTTCGTGGAGAACGGTGGCGGCCTGTTCATCAGCATGGGCGACCGGGTGAACACCGAGGAGTACAACGAGCGGCTGAGCGCGGTGCTGCCGCGTCCGCTGCGCCTGGTGCGCACCAGTGCGGAGCGCGAGGACCCGGACGCGGAGACGAAGACGGCACGGCTGGCGAAGGTGTCGGTGGACCACGTCCTCTTCTCGCCCTTCACGGGGCGCGCGGAGGAAGGGCTCATCGGGGCGCGCTTCTACAAGTACATGCTGCTGGAGGCGGACAACCCGGGCTCCCCGGGTGCGAGCCAGGTGCTGGCCACGTACGAGGACGGCGCTCCGGCGGTGGCGGTGATGCGCAAGGGCAAGGGGCGCGTGGCGCTGCTGACCAGCACGGTGGACCGCGACTGGAGCGACTTCGCCATCCGCACGTCCTTCCTGCCACTGATGCAGCGCTTCGCCGCGTACCTCACGGGCTCGCTGGAGGAGCGCGAGGAGATTCGCGTGCGCGTGGGCGAGGGCGCGACGCTCCGGCCCGAGGGCTCGCAGAAGGTGACGGCGGTGCGCGCACCGGACGGCAGTGAGGTGCCGGTGAAGGAGCAGCCGGACGGCTCGCTGGTGGCGGGCCCGGTGGCGGAGCCGGGCGCGTACTCGGTGCTGGGCGCGGACGGCAAGGTGGTGCCAGCCCTGTCCTTCGCCGCCATGCTGGACCCGGTGGAGAGTGACTTGGGCCGCGTGCCGCAGGACACCCTCACCGCGTACTTCGGCGAGGAGACGGTGACGGCGTCCAGCGGAGATGCGGACAAACCGTCCGTGCCGCTGTGGACGTGGCTGATTCTCGCCGCGTGCCTCGCGTTCTTCTTCGAAGGCACGTTGCTGCGGAAGTAGCGGCGCCCTGACGTAGGGAGCCGCTGCTTCAGCCGCGCGGGGCCTTGACCGGGGGAGCCGTCGCCACCTCCGTGAACACCACGTCGCTCACGCCACAGCCCTGCGCGACTTCGACGAATCGCTCGCTCGCGAGGAGATGCCCCACTGAATCTTCGAGGTGGAACACATCAAGGTCTGTCGGCAGTGACGAGACATCAACCCAGGGGTCAGGGTGCGCCCTGCGCTGCTCCCAGCCACAAAGGGAGCAGCGTGGTGCCGGGTCCGGGAGGATGCAGTCCGGGTGCATTCGCCCTCCTGGAAGGAGATGCACCTCAAAGAGGGCCGGTGATGGGGGCTTCTTGAACTCGGGGCGCACCGGGACAATGCCCCTCAATTGCGATGCTTGCAGGGCCTGCAGCAGGTCTTCCCGAACCAGGACCCCCCAGAGAGGAACCAGTGTCAGGGGACCGAAGCGACCTCTGGCGGTGCCGTGAAGGGGACCCAACATGCTGCCCGGAGTGAGCACCACATCCGGGGAACACAAGGGGCGCACCAGGTCCGCGAGACGGACGTATTCGGCGTACGGCTTCGGCGAGACGTCTTCCAGTTGGCCACGCTCTGGCAATTGAGACACGTCAACAGCAGGGTAGGACCTGAACCAACTCCAGGTCTGGAAGCACTTCGAACATTCGACGCCGGGCAAGCCCCACCGCCGTTCCACGCGGCAGGTGCCAGTCCAGGTCCGGGGAACTGTGTAGTCCGGCTCCGAGAGCTTGTAGTAGCGCAAGTCAGTCTTAACGAGTCGCGGGCGGCAGTTCGAACCGCTGCCAGTAGGTAAGGGGCAAGCCCCACAAATTGTACTTCTGGTTCATCAACGAAGCTTGTTCGAAGTGCTCGGGTTGCAACGCCAATTGTTGGGTGCTCTGGATCCAGGCATACCAATCCTGATTCCACGGACCGCCATTGGGGCCATGATGGATGCGCTTGTGTTCGGCGACATCGAGCATCAGCACCCACTCGTGGATGTTGATGCCCTTGGTCTTGAAGTAGAGCGCGAATGCCCTGGGAAAGATGTGGTGCCGCTCCTTCGGACGCTGTCTCCAGGCCTCCAAGATTCGCCGGGCCTGCTGCTGGCTGGGTAGCTCCTCCGGCCGATACCACTGAATGATCAGCACCGGCTCCCCGCCGCCGGGCAGTACCTGCGCGTTCCCCCAGTAGCGTTGGCTGTCGGGCGAGGGCCGCGCGGGCAGGGAGCCGCGCGTACGCACCACCCGCCCTGGCTTCAGGTCCTCGCAGGAGTAGAGAGCGCAGATGGCCCCGGTGCACGCGGGCGCAAGGCAGGGGTCCGCCGCAGCGCCCTCGCATTCGCTCGTGTCACCGACCTTCACCCATTCGGGCGCGAGGGAATACGAATCCCCGGCATCGAGGGCAGGAGTGCCTCCGGCACAGGCACAGAACAACCCGACAAGCGCCAGCCATCTCACAAGCATGAACTCCCAATAGAGCGTGTGCGCTCCATCCCAAGGCGCCGCCAATAGTCGAGCAGCATCAAAGAAGCACGGGGCCGGTCACCGGGCCCCCGCGCCCACTGCTACGGCACGAGGTTGAGCTCACCCTAGCGCAGCAGGTGCTCGATGGCCGGCGTCACTTCCGCCGCCGCGAGCTCGGAGGCCCGCCCCCGGAGATGAGCCTCACCTTCAACGAAAAGGACGACGCCCTCTTCCACCGCACCCGCTTCGACGGCACGCGCATCCGCATCCACGACGGTGTCGTCGAGACGTCCATCGACCCGCACCGGAGTGCAGTTCCCCGAGACCTGGCGGGGCCGCCCGTCTCACACGGGCCGTGCGGGAGGGCAGGCGTCAGGGACTCCTGATACATCCGGGCCTCCCCTACCCGGAGGAGCCCCGAATGAAGTCCATCTGGAAGTCCCTGGCCCTGGTGCTGCCGCTGCTCGCGGCGTGTGGTGGTCCCCCGCAGCCGGAGAACGCTCCCGCCGACCCGGCCGCCGAGACGCAGCCCGCGGCCCTCACCACGCCCACCGCCACGGTGCGCTTCGGCCTCGGCTGGACGCAGCAACAGCGGGGCGCCATCGTCCGCGGCGGGCAGCTCGTCATCGACTACGAGCTTTACCGGATGACCGACTGCCACCAGAGCACCGCCTACGGCCAGCAGGCCTGGGACACCCTGGCCTACGTGCGCTACCTGCCGGGCGGGCAGCTGTTCTCCGGCAGCGTGAAGGAGGCCACCGGCAGCACCACCTTCGTCAACAAGCCCTTCGTGACGACGGTGCCCGCGGACGCCACCAGCGTGGAGACGTGGTTCTTCACCTCCGGCCGCACCTGCCAGAGCCGCTACGACAGCAACTACGGCAACAACTACGTCTTCCCCGTGGACGCGCAGGCGCCGTCGGCGGTGGCGTGGGCCGGTGACTGGGGCGGCAGCTTCTCGCGCGAGTGCGTGCACCGCGACGGGCTGGCCAACCCCATCGTCATCGACAGCTACGTCATGGAGCGCGCCTGCAAGTGGGTGGACGCGGACGTGTACGTGCCCGGCGTGACGGACGCCGCCACCGCGCGGCCGGAGCTGGTCCATGCGCAGGTGGAGTTCAGCGTCGACGGCGGGCCGCTCCAGTACAAGTGGCTGAGCTACGAGGGCCGCGTGGGCAACAACTACCGCTGGCGGTGGAACCTGGCCGCCGAGCAGCTCGGCTACACCCCGTGGTCCCAGTACGCCTTCGCCTTCCGCTATTCGACGGACGGGGTGAACTGGTACCGGATTGCGCTCGGCGCCGGCCCCTCCGGAGGCGCCACGCGCACCGTGCAGCGAAACTTCTAGACCTCCGGGACTGGCTGCCGGTGGACTCAAGCACCGGCGGCCTGCGGGAAGTCGTGTCCCCGCAGGAAGCCCGGCGCTAGGCTCGCCGTTTCAGCAGGGGGCCCCCGGTGGCAACAGGCCCCATGAAGGGAACGTGAGATGACGGACAGCAGTCCCCGTGAGGTGGAGCGGATTCCGACGGGCGTCCCCGGCCTCGACACGGTCCTCCGCGGCGGCTTCCGGAAGGGCCGCACCTACATGCTGATGGGCCTTCCGGGCGCGGGGAAGACCATCCTCGCCAACCAGGTGTGCTTCCACCATGCCGCCGGGGGCGGCCGGGTGCTGTACCTCACGCTGCTGGCCGAGTCGCACACCGAGCTGGTCGCCAACCTCAGCTCGCTCACCTTCTTCGACAACTCCCGGCTCCCGGAGACCATCACCTACCAGAGCGCGTTCAGCGTGCTGGAGCAGGGCGGGCTGGACGCCCTGTCGGAGCTCATCCGTCGGGAGACCCGGCTCCAGAAGGCCACGCTGCTCGTGCTCGACGGGCTGGTGGCGGCGGAGGAGGTGGCCCCCTCTCCGCAGGCCCTCAAGAAGTTCATCCACGGCCTCCAGGTGGTGACGAACCTGGTGGGCTGCACCACGCTGGTGCTCACCACCGGCGGCGGGCAGGGCCTGCGCGCCGAGCACACCATGGTGGACGGCCTGCTCCTCTTGAAGCAGCGGATGTTCGGCGCGCGCACCATCCGCGAGCTGACCGTCCGCAAGTTCCGCGGCAGCGACTACCTGCTCGGCAAGCACTCCTTCGAAATCACGCGGCAGGGCATCGCGTTGTACCCCCGGCTGGAGACGCTCGTGGACGAGGGGGCCCCGCCCCCCCACCCGGGCGATGCGCGGTGCGGCTTCGGCATCGAGGGCCTGGACCGGATGCTCCACGGTGGGCTTCCCGCCGGCTCGTCCACCCTGCTGCTCGGGCCTTCCGGCGCCGGGAAGACGCTGCTCGGCCTGAGCTTCCTCCAGGCCGGAGCCCGCGCGGGCGAGCGAGGCCACTTCTTCGCCTTCTACGACTCGCCCGAGCGGATGCTGGCCCAGACGGCGGGCGTCGGCATGGACCTGAAGCCCCTCATCGAGCGGGGGGACCTGGAGGTGAGCTTCCGGGCGCCCACGGAGAACATCCTCGACAAGCTGGGCGCGCAGCTGCTGGCGGCCATCCGCGAGCGCGGGGTGAAGCGCCTGTTCCTCGACGGCTACGACGCGCTCCAGAAGGCGGCCGTCCGGCGCACGCGCTCGGCGCGCTTCCTGACGGCGCTGGTCAACGAATGCCGCCTGCGCGGGGTGACGCTGCTCTTCACGGTGGAGACGACGATTGCCTTCGGCCCCCAGGTGGAGTTCCCGATGCGGGGCATCTCCATGGTGGCGGAGAACCTCCTCTTCCTGCGGGCCGCCGAGGTGCGCTCCGAGCTGCGCCGGTTCGTCTGCGCGCTGAAGGTGCGCAACAGCGGATATGACCATGCCCTGCGCGAGCTCATCATCAGCGACAAGGGCCTGGAGGTGGGGCAGACGTTCGACGACACGCAGCAGCTCATCACGGGCCTGCCCCGGCTCCCCGAATCCACCCCCCACGCCTCCGAACACCGGGGGAAGTAGCCATGGGGCCCGTCCTCATCGTCGACGATGAGTTTGGCATCGTCGAGGCCGTGCGAGATTTGCTGTCCGACGAGGGCTATCGGACGGCCATCGCGCTCAACGGCCGCGAGGCGCTCCAGCGCATGGCGGAGGAGCGCCCGGTCCTCGTGCTGCTCGACTACATGATGCCGGTGATGAACGGCCCCGCGCTGCTGGAGGCGATGAAGCGCGACAAGCACCTGTGGGACATCCCCACGGTGATGATGAGCGCGAGCACGCCGGACCACTGGCGGCACCTGACCTGTACGGCCTTCCTGCCCAAGCCCTTCACCCTGGACCAGCTGCTCACCACCGTCCAACGGCTCGCCGGGCCTCCGCCCGCGCGGTAGCCCGCTCCCCGGCGCTCCACCGCTCCGCGCCCTGACAGGCAGCCGACACCTGGCCGGGGCCCCACACGCCAGGACCCAGCGCGGGCCCGCCTTCTGCCAGACTGCGCGCCGTGACTTCCGCCCTCTACCGCGACTGTGCCCGCCTGTTCATGGTGGGCTTCCCCGGCACCCGCATCGACGGCGAGCTCGCCGCGCTGATGGACGACGGCATCTACGGGGCCATCCTCTTCAAGCGCAACGTCGGCACCGCCCAGGAGACGGCGGCGCTGTGCCACGAGCTGAAGGTGCGCGCCGGCCGGCCCTTCATCCTGTCGGTGGACCAGGAGGGCGGGCGCGTGGCCCGGCTGCGAGGCGCGCCCTTCACCACCCTGCCCCCCATGCGCGAGCTGGGCCAGCGCGGTGACGCCGCCCAGGTGGAGCGCGTGGGCCGCCTGCTGGCGCACGAGCTGCGCGCCATCGGCTTCGACTGGGACTTCGCGCCGGTGCTGGACGTGGACACCAACCCGGCCAACCCCGTCATCGGCGACCGCAGCTTCAGCCGCGACGCGCAGGAGGTGGCGCGGCTGGGCGTGGCGCTCGCGCGCGGGCTGGAGGCCGGCGGGGTGGCCTCCTGCGGCAAGCACTTCCCCGGCCATGGCGACACCACCTCGGACAGCCACCTGACGCTGCCCCGGCTGCCGCATGATTTGGAGCGGCTGCGCCAGGTGGAGCTGGTGCCCTTCCGGGCCTTCGCCCAGGCGGGGCTGGCCTCGTTGATGACGGCGCACGTCCTCTTCGACGCGCTGGACCCGGGCGTGCCCGCCACCATGAGCCAGCGCGTGCTGCAGGGCGTGCTGCGCCAGGAGCTGGGCTTCGACGGCGTGCTCGTCAGCGATGATTTGGAGATGAAGGCCATCGCCGACCACTACTCCGTGGAGGAGGCCACGGTGCAGGGCACGCTGGCGGGCGTGGACCTGTTCCTCGTGTGCCACCGCGCGGACGTGCAGCGCCGCGCGATTGAGGCGCTGGTGAAGGCGGTGGAGTCCGGCCGCGTCCCGCACGCGCGCATCCTGGAGGCGCACCGGCGGCTCGACGCGCTGTCGGCGCGCTTCGCCCACCCGGCGGAGGACCGGCTCGCCACGCTGGGCGATGCCCAGCACCGCACGCTCGCCGAGGGCCTCGCCAGCAGCTTCGCTGGCAAGGACCCCACCGAAGTCATGCTCGCGTCCCGCTAGGGGCGGGGCGCGTTACTGCTGGGGCGCCGGCTGCTGCTCCGTGTCGATTTTCGGAGGGCTGCGCGGCCCCTGCTCCGTCCCGAGCTCCTGGGTCCGGTTGCTGGTGCCCGGGTTCTCCTCCCAGCGCCGCGTGCCGCCCTGGTCCGTGGGCTGCTCCTGCGGGGTGGTGAAGCCGGGCGCGCCAATGACGTCCGTGCCAGAGCCGCCCTGGCCCGGGTTCGGATTCTGGCCTTCCGGGGGCAGCTGCTGCGGGCGGCGGAACTCGTCGGGCGTGGCGTTGGCGCCCTGCTGCTCGTCGTCATGGCCCGAGCCACCGGTGGCGGGCGGGGCATTGGAGCCCGGGTCCTCCCAGCCGCCCTGCTTCGGCTGCGCCTGCTGGGTGCCTGGTACGAAGCTCTCGGTGGGCTGCTGCTCGTTCGCGTTGCCCTCGTACTCGCTCCCCGTCTTCGGCAGCGGATTGTCGCGCTCGCAGGCCGTGCCCAGCAGCGCGGCCGCGACGAGCGCGCCCGGCAATAACAGCCAGCGGCGGAAACCTCCCTGGTGCATGTCCCTCTCCTCTGGTGGAGTCATCTGCTCCCCCAGAGGGATGGGCACCCGCCCGCTGCGCTGGGAGTCGGCAAGGGGGCGGCCAGGCGCCCCCCTGACGGGCTCAGCGGACGTTCCGGTCGTTCCGGTCCTGCCAGCCCAGCGGAGCGAAGCCCGCGCCAGTCTGTCCGTACGTCTGGCTCCCCTGCTCGGCGCCATCCTCGCCGCCCAGGCCCTGCGCGGTCGGCGAATAGCCGGCGCCGCCCAGGGTGGAGTACCGGTCCTGCATCATCTTCCCCGAGTCATCCCAGATGGAGTTGTTCTGCTTGCCATCCGTCGCGGGCGTGCGCGGGTCGATGCTGGAGCCAATCTGCTTGATGGTGACGTTGTAGCCGCGCCCCGCCGTCATCGTCCAAGGCGGGAGCTTGTCGGTGTGCTTGCCGCCCTCCATGTCGCGCAGTGCCTCGGGCTGGTCGCCACGCTGGGCGAAGGCACCGCCCCTGCCCTCATTCGGCATCTTCCCGCCCGTCTCGGGCAGCCCACCGCAGCCCGTGCCCAGCAGTACGCCCACGGCCAGCGCCGCCGCCTGGCTCCACCGCCGAAAACTCCGCTCGCGCATGTCCACTCCTCTGAGGTCCTGCAATCGGTTTTGCGCCACCCCGGAGGAATGGGCACGCCGGGTGTCCGAACCACGGGGCGGCGACACGGCGGCCCGCCTGGCCGCTCGCTCCCGGGTCAATAACCTCAGCGTGTGGCGCGGGCAGCCTTCTTCGCGGCCACCTTTGAGGTAGCGGACTTCTTGGCCGGAGCCGGGGCCGGCGCCTTGCGCGCGGTGGCCTGCTTCGCGGGCGGGGCCTTCTTCACCGCCTTCGCGACGGTGGCCACCTTCGCGGGGGCCGCCTTCTTCGCCGGGGCGGGCGTGCTCGCGCCCTTCGCACCGAGCGCGGAGAGCACCTCGGCCACGTGGCCGCCCACCTTCACCTTGGGCCACACCTGCTTCACCCGGCCGTCCGGGCCGATGAGGAAGGTGGTGCGGGTGATGCCCTGGAACTTGCGGCCATACAGCGACTTCTCACCCCAGACGCCATACGCCTCGAGCGCCTGGTGCTCCGGGTCCGCCAGCAGGGGGAACGGGAGGCTGTACTTCGTCGCGAACTTCCGGTGGCGCTCGGTGCTGTCGGCGGACACGCCCAGCACCACCGCGCCCGCGGCGACCAGCGCCGAGTGCTCGTCACGGAAGTCACACGCCTCCGTGGTGCAGCCGGGAGTGTCGTCCTTCGGATAGAAGTAGAGGACGACGTTCTTCCCCGCATGCTGGGAGAGCGTCACGGAGTTGCCGTCCTGGTCGGGGAGCTTGAAGCCGGGGGCCGCGTCACCTGCTTGGGGCATGGGCATGCGCGCTTCCATAATCACAAACCCCGCCCCGCTCAACGTCCCGCGTCGCCCGCCGCGCTCCCGCTACCCTGGGTCGCCTGCGTCGGTGGCCGGGGTGGCCGGGCCGCCATGCTCGTGGCCCTGCTCCCCGGCGGGGTGGCCATGGGCCTCCA
>JBKGHK010000244.1:0-13421 GCA_046520375.1 Pyxidicoccus sp. 3LFB2 | reverse complement strand
CACCAGCAGCACGCCGCGCACCTGCCCGCGGATGGGCAGCGGCAGCGCGGCGATGGCGTGGATGCCCCGGGCGGCCACGGCCCGGCGCTCCACGTCGCCCAGCAGCGGGTGGGTGGACGCCTCCTGCATCACCACCGGCTTGCCGGTGCGCATCACCTCGCGAATCTCGGGGTAGCGCGACAGCTCGATGCGCAAATCCTTGAGGGCCGGGTCGTCGCTGGCGGCGACAATGACGCCCTCGTCGGCGTTGCGGCCGAGCATCACCAGCGTGGCGCGGGCAATCTCCAGCTTCTCCGCCAGCCGGCGGGTGACGCCGTGCAGGAGCGCCTCCACGTCGGAGGTCTCCGCGTACTCCGCCGTCAATTCCAGCAGGAGGGCCAGGTCCTCCTGGCTGCGCTCCTGCTCCGCGCGCTCCACGTGCCGGGCGGCGGCGCACTGGAGCCGCCACGCCAGCTCGTGCGTCACCACCGGGGTGGTGAGGATGTCCACCGGCTTGAGGGCTTCCGCCTCGGCGAAGCCCCGCTCTCCCGGCTCCACCAGCACCACCAGGGTGAGACAGGTGGTCCGGGGACGGTCCAGCAGGGCCTTGAGCGCGGTGTGGCTGCCGGGGGCGGTGAGGTCCACCAGGGCGAGGGCCGCCGCGTCCAGGCCGTCCACCACCCTCAGGCCCGCACGCGCCGCCGAGGCGGCCAGTGCCTCACGCGCGGGAGAGGCGGGAGGCACCAGGGTAATGCCGAGAGCGAATTCCAGCGAGGACGGCACGTGGGAAGTGGGGTCCAGGGGAGATGGGGAACCCCACTCTACACAACCGGCCGGGTCAGGGGCAGTCCGACTCGAAAGCCCCCAGGTCCGGCGCCGTCCCACAGTGCGTCAGCCCCAGGGTCAGCCCGGCGTTGAGAGCAGGCGAGCTGGCTCCCAGGCGGAAGTCCCCGGTGTCGATGTTCTGGAAGGCGGGCGACTTCTCCAGCGAGCGGCGGTCCAGGCCGCTGTCCGCCTTCCAGTCCGCGAGGCCCAGCTCCACGCCGTCCAGGCGGAAGATGCCCGCGCCGCCCGTGCGGAAGTAGAGGTTGGCGTCCACCACGGCGCCCGAGCGGCCCGGGCCTCCGCGCACCGTGATTCCACAGCCGGCGAAGACGTTGTTGCGGATGTCCAGGCTGGCGCTGGCCCCGGTGTCGCCATGGCCGAAGATGAGGCAGGGGCCGGGCACGTTCCACACGGTGTTCTGCTGCACCTTCACGTTGGTGGAGGTGTCCACGCGGATGCCGCTGCCCTCCTCGCTCCCGCCCAGCGCGTCGCGCACGAGGTTGCGGCGGATGGTGATGTTGGTGGGGGGCGCACCCACGCGCACGCCGCCGACGCTGATGGCGCGGCCGTTGTTGTAGAGGACGTTGTCCTCCAGGGTGACGTCCTTCGCGGACAGGTGCACCACCACGCCCTCGCCGCGCGAGCTGCCCGACGTCTTGTGGCCCCAGATGATGTTGCCGCGCAGGGTGACGCGGGTGCACGTCTTCACGTCCACGCCGTTCTCCCGGTTCTCGTGCAGCTCGTTGTCCTCCACCAGGAGGTTGTCGAAGGGCGTGCCGGAGACGGTGGCGCCGCCCTCGGGGCCGATGCACTGCACCCCGTCGCCGGAGTTGTGGTGGATGTCATTGCCACGCACCACCACGTTGCGCGACGTCGTCTGGACGATGACGCCGTGGCTGTCGCTGCTGCCGCGAACAAAGTTGGTGATGACGTTGTTCTCGATGACGACGTCGCTGGCCTTCTCACACACGTTGACGCCCGCGCCCGCGGTGCCGTTCTTCACCGTGCTGTCGCGCAGCACGCCATGGTGCGAGCCCACGCCGCGGAACAGCACCGCGAAGGAGTCGTCACCCGCCAGGTCCAGGGTGAGCCCCTGGATGCGCCAGTACGCGCCGCGCACGTCCACCAGCGCCGACGCGCTGCCCGTGGGCCGCAACGTCACCGTGGCGCCGGGGGCCGCCTTCAGCGTCAGCGGCGAGGCCTCCGAGCCACCCTTCTCCTCCAGCTTGAGGCGCTCGGTGTACGTGCCGGCCTTGAGGTACACGGCCTCGCCCGGCCGCAGCAGCTCCAGCGCCTTCGTCACCGTGCGCAGCGGCGCGTTCTGCGTGCCGGCCGCGCTGTCGCTGCCCGACGGAGCCACCCAGAGGATGCGCGTGAACTCCGGCGGCGCGGGAGGCGGCGGCGGAGGGGGGGGAGGAGGCGTCGGGGTCGGCGTCGGCGTGGGGACCGGCGTCGGCACGGGCATGGGGAACGGGCCCGGCGTCGGGTCGGGGTCTTCCGACGGGGTCGGCGTCTCATCGTCCGGGTTGCCGGGGAGGTTCGGCAACGGGATGTGCGGGGTCTCCGCCGAAGGGGCCTCATCCGGAGTCGGATGTGCACCGGTGTCTTGCGTGAGCTCTCCCTTGCTGTTGCAGCCGAGGAGGGAGAGCAGGACAGCGGAGCAGAGGGCCGTTATCAGCGGTGACCGTTGGCGCATCCTGTGAGACTCCTTGTGTGGGTCGAAGCGCATGAGGCGCTCGCGGGGACGGCCGCCAATGCAGGGCACCGCGCTGTTCATTCCCCCTTCCCCCAGCAACCCATGCCTGCTGGGACGTAGGGCGAGGAGGCGAGAATCGCGATTCCGCAGGGTTGCGAAGCGCGGGAAGAAGCGGGGCTGATGCGCGAAGCCCTGGGCATTCGCCAGACGGGAGCGCGAATGTGGGCGCGTGGAGGGGGAGATATTCCCGAGTCAGGCTTCGGCTTTTTCACCCTGAGAGCAGGCCGGCCCGAGCGCGGGCGGGCGGACATGCGCGTGAGAGCGCGGTGTGCTCACGCGCGCGGCGTGGCCGGGCGTTCCTTGACGAGGGGGGAAACGCGCGGGATATGAGCCGCGCCCCACCCGCAGTCAGGAGACGCCTTGGACATCTTCAAGGAATTCACCTTCGAGGCCGCTCACCGGCTGCCGAACGTTCCCCCCGGCCACAAGTGCAGCCGGCTTCATGGCCACAGCTACCGGGTGGAAATCCACGTGCGTGGCCCCGCGGACCCGCGCACCGGCTGGGTGATGGACTTCGCCGATATCAAGGAGGCCTTCGAGCCCTTGAGGGTGAAGCTGGACCACTACTACCTCAACGAGGTGGAGGGCCTGGAGAACCCCACCAGTGAGAATCTGTCGCGGTGGATCTGGAAGCGGCTGCGCCCCACTCTGCCCCAGCTCAGCCGGGTGATGGTCCGCGAGACGTGCACCAGCGGCTGCATCTACCAGGGCGAGGACGACTGAGCGCGGCACCCGGGCGCGGTGTCCCGCCCCTGGACACCTGAAGTAGGCTAGGCCCATGGTGAAGTCCTGGTCGCTGGTGCTGCTGCTGCCCGTCTTCCTGCTGGGCGCCACGCCCTCCATCGACCGGCCCGTGGTCGTGGACGCGGACATCCCGCTGTACATGTACGACCGGGAGGTCATCTCCAGCGAGCTGGTGCAGCTGCGCAAGGAGACGGGCGCGCAGATGGCGGTGCTCGTCGTGAACACCACCGAGGGTGAGCCCATCGAGGACTACGCCCTGCGCGTTGCCAACGAGTGGAAGGGGGGCGAAGCGGGCAAGGACAACGGCTTGCTCCTCGTGCTCGCGGTGAAGGACCGGCGCATGCGGCTGGAGGTGGGCTCCGGCCTGGAGGCGCACCTTCCGGAAGACGGGGTGCGCACCCTGCTCGAGGCGCAGGCACCACTGCTGCGCGAGGGGAAGCTCCCGGAGGCGACGCTGGCCGTGGTGAGGGGCGTGCGTGCGCGCGTGCCGACCTTCGAGGGCGTGGTGAAGCTCCAGGAGCTGTGGACGCCCGACGCGGTGGGCAACGCCTTCATGGGGACGATGTTCGCCGGGCTCGTCGCGGGTGGGCTGCTCGGGATGTGTCGGGTGAAGTGGCGGACGCGGCTCGGCACCGCGAGGCTGACGGGGGCCGTGGTCGCGCTGCTCGCCGTACCCCCGGCCGCCATCGCGTTCGCGGTGCGCTCCAGCCACCTGCCCACCTGGCACTTCCTGCTGGCCCATGCCGTGTTCTGCGCGGTGTTCTTCCTGCTCACCCTGGGCAGCACCCGCGTGGGCTTCGTCTTCTCGTTGCTCGGGGCCGGGGCCGTGCTCCTGGGCGGCTGGCTTGGCGGCGCGGATGGGCTCCCTGCCGACGTGATGGAGCTGCTCGCCATGACGGCCGTCTGGTCCGTGTTCCCGCTCTTCCTGGTTGGCATCGCCTGCCTCGTGGTAGCGAAGGCCTCCGGCAAGCTCGGCTCGGGCCATTCCTCGTCCCGGGGCTCCACCTCCCGGTCTCCGGCGCGGTCGTCTTCCTCGTCTTCTTCCTCGTCCAAGGGCTCCGGCTCGGGGCCCCGCTGGGGAGGGGGAGGCGGCAGGTTCGGCGGGGGTGGCGGCGGCTCGTCCTGGTAGCCTGGTAGCGGAGCGGCCCACACCTCGCGTGTCTCCGGCCACCACGCGCGGCACCAATCCCGTGCGTCGCCTCGTGGCCCGTGCGATGTAGCGCCCGGAAACAGACTTCGAGGGCAATCCCATGAACGTGCTCATCACCGGGGCCACCGCCGGATTCGGCCTGGCCATCACCCGCCGCTACATCCAGGACGGGGCGCGCGTCATCGCCACCGGGAGGCGGACGGAGCGGCTGGAGGCGATGCGGGCGGAGCTGGGGGAGCGGCTGCTCCCCGTGACACTCGACATCACCGACCGCGAGGCGGTGGAGCGCGCGGTGCGCTCGCTGCCGACGGACTTCGCCGAGGTGGACGTGCTGGTCAACAACGCGGGCCTCGCGCTGGGGTTGGACCTGGCGCAGACGGCGCGCGTCGAGGACTGGGACACGATGGTGGACACCAACGTGAAGGGGCTCCTGTACTGCACGCACGCGGTGCTGCCCGGCATGGTGGCGCGCAACCGGGGCCACATCGTCAACATGGGCTCCATCGCCGCCGAGTTCCCCTACCCCGGCGGCAACGTGTACGGCGCCACCAAGGCCTTCGTGCACCAGTTCAGCCTCAACCTGCGCGCGGACCTGCACGGCACCGCCGTGCGCGTGACGGACATCGAGCCCGGGCTGGTGGGCGGTACCGAGTTCTCCAACGTCCGCTTCAAGGGTGACGAGGCCCGCGCCGCGGCCCCCTACGCCAACACCCAGCCGCTCACGCCCGAGGACATCGCGGACGCGGTGCACTGGGTGACGACGCGCCCGGCGCACGTGAACATCAACATCATGTCGCTGATGCCGGTGGTGCAGTCCTTCGGGCCGCTGCCCATCAAGCGGCAGGGCTGAGCACCGGCGCTTCCGGGCAGGACACGGGCGAGGCGGCACGCGAGGCCGCGCTTGCACGTCCGGGTCGGGCTGCAGCCCTGGAGTGCGCGCACAGACGGCCCCCAGGGCCCGGCTCGCGTGATGGGGCCGGAGCCGGCACTCCCGAGCGTGCGCTCGTGCCTCCCATCGAGGTCTTAGCGGCCGATGCAGGCCCCGTCCGGCGGCGGGCCCTGTTCGCGGACGACACCCTGCCCCGTCCGCCGTTCTCCGAATGAGAAGCCATGCGCGACGGGCCTGGTCGGCCTTTCGCGCTGGAAGGGGGAACAGCGATGAATACCTATGGAACGGCGGCCTCGGGTCTCCTCATCCTCGTGCTGGTCTACGCGGGGGTGATGTTCGGCGCCTCCTTCGCGGGCTTCGCGGGTGACGGGCCCATGGTGCCCACCGCGGTGGTGGCAGTCCTGACGTGGGGCGGGTTCATCGTCCTCACCCTTCACGGGTTGCGGCGCGCGCTGGCCGTCCGGAGTGGACAGAGCAACCGACTGGACTCGAGCCTCTACTGGATGAACGCGCTGCCCATGATTGGCGCGCTGCTGTCCATCATCACCGCGTTCGCCTTCGGGTTCGGCGCCTTCGCCTCCTGCGGCCCCGTCTGGCTGTCCGGGCTGTATCACTGGGGCGGACTGGTGGGCAGCGTGCTCTGCCTGGCGGTGTGGTTCATCGCGCCCCACTTCGCGCGGGACGTGACGGCGGAGGGCGGGCGGCGACTGGGATTGCCGAGCGTGAGGAAGATCATCCTCACCACGTCGGTGGTGTACGGGCTGTGGGCCGTCATCTGGCTCGGCGCGTGGCTGCTGCTGCGAGGCTCCGTCGATTCCGACAGCTACCCGAGCGCGGCCAGCTCGCCCTACCGGCTCCCCTACCCGGATGGGGACCGCTCGTGGATCGTCCAGGGCAACAACTCGAACCTCAACCACAAGGATGACGAGGCCTTCGCCTGGGACTTCCGCCGCCAGTGCGGCACGCCGGTGCTCGCGGCGCGCGCGGGCACGGTGACGCGGGTGGAGGACACCCACGACGGCAACGGCAAGGGCAAGCCCAACAACCGCGTGGAGGTGACCCACAGCGACGGCACCGTGGGTCGCTACTTCCACGTCATGAAGGACAGCGCGAAGGTGTCGAAGGGCGACACCGTGAAGCAGGGTGAGCCGCTGGCGCTGGTGGGCAACGTGGGCAACAGCCTCACCGGCCACATCCACTTCGACGTGGAGAAGGGCGGCGTCAGCATCCCCGTCACCTTCCGGGACGTCGACGAGGACAAGGGCATTCCCCGCACCTTCGAGCGCTACGCCTCCGCGGACTGAGGACGTGCCCGGCATTTTCGCGAGTTACCTGGAGGATTGTCCGCAGTCCACAGGATGTCAGAGGTCTGGTGCATGCTCGACACATGAGCGAAGACCATCAGGTGCAGGGGGAGGGGCCGCTTGCGACGAATGGGACAGGGCCGCATCCTGAGGACATGAGCGACAGGGCGCGACTTGAGAGTCTCTACGAAGAGTTGGAGCGCCTGCCGGACGACGTCACCGGAGAGGTCATCGACGGCGAACTGTACGTGAGCCCGAAGGGAGCCTTTCCACATGCCCGCGCAGCCACGCGGCTCGGAGTCGTCCTCGGCCCCTATGACCTGGGCACCCAGGGTCTTGGCGGGTGGGTCATCGTAAATGAGCCCAATCTGGCGCTGAGCGCGGACAGACTCATCCCCGACCTCGCCGGCTGGAGGAGCGAGCGGATGCCGCACACGCCGAGCGGCGTCTGGGTGACGCTGCCTCCCGACTGGGTCTGCGAGGTGCTCTCCCCGTCCACGGAGGCGTTGGACCGGAAGCGGAAGATGGCGGTGTACGCGCGCGAGGGCGTGCAGCACGTGTGGTTCGTGGACCCGCGCCTCCAGACACTGGAGGTCTACCGCCTGACGGACAGGGACTGGCTGAAGCTCGGCGTGCATGCAGGCGACGCCGTGGTCCACGCCGAGCCCTTCGAGGAACTGCCCCTGAAGCTGCCCCAGCTGTGGCCGAAGTAGGCGACCTCCTCGAAGCCCTGCCAGAGGACCGAGACCGGCCCGGCATTTTCACGGGTTACCTGGAGGATTGTCCGAAGCGCACAGGATGTCAGAGGTCTGGTGCATGCTCGACACATGAGCGAAGACCACCAGGTGCAGGGGGAGGGGCAGCTTGCGACGAATGGGACAGGGCCGCATCCTGAGGACATGAGCGACAGGCCACGGACGGAGAGCGTGTACGAGGCGCTGGAGAACCTGCCTGAGCACCTCGTCGGCCAGATCATCGATGGTGAGCTGCACGTCAGCCCCCGGCCACGAACAGTCCACAGCCGGGCCGCGGGGGAGCTCTTCAGGAAGCTCGGGCCATTCGGAGAGGACGAAGGCCCTGGTGGCTGGTTGCACCTTCTCGAGCCCGAGCTCCACCTGGGTCGGGAGGTGCTGGTGCCCGACATTGCTGGCTGGCGGCGCGAGCGCATGCCAGAGATGCCAGATGTCGTCGGAGTGGAGCTCGCGCCAGACTGGGTCTGCGAGGTCCTCTCTCCCTCCACCGAAGCCCTGGACCGGGGCCGGAAGCTGGCGGTGTACGCCCGTGAGGAGGTGAAGCACCTGTGGTTCGTGGACCCTCGTTCCCGGACGCTGGAGGTCTACCGACTGGAAGGCAAGAGGTGGAAACAGCTCGGCGTGTTCACAGACAACGCCGTGGTCCACGCCGAGCCGTTCGAGGCGCTTCCGTTGGACCTGGCACCGCTCTGGAAGCGTTAGCGCCGATGACTGGCGCCGACTACAGCTCCACCAGGTCGAAGTGCGAGAAGGGCGTCTTCGCCTCCTCCAGCGCGCCGAGTGAAGTCCACTCGGCGACCTCCTCGAAGCCCTGCCAGAGCATCTGCACCTCCGGATGGTGGTGCGCCTTCTCCACCGCCTCGGCGGACACCCACTCGAAGATTTCCAGCAGCGAGCCGTCCTTCGCCCGCATCACCAGGGCGGGGCGCTCGGTGGCGAGCCCCAGCTTTCGCAGGGCGGGCACGTGCTCGCGGACCAGCTCCAGCAACTGCGACTGCCGCCCCTCGCGGGGCCGGTACACGGCGATGACCATGTTCGGCATGACAGCGATGCTCCCCGAGCCCCTCCGGCGTGGCAAGCCGCCCCACCTGGGCGCACTGCCCGTGCATCGACGGGTCCCCCGCACCCCGGCCCGTCCCTGCCCTCCTTGGGATAAGGTCCCCTCCATGAGTCAGTCGGACCCACCGGTTCCCAACAGGGGGCTCCTCGCCCGCGGCCTGAAGCTGCTGGGGCACCTCACCCACCCGCAGACGCGCAGCGGCAAGGTCTTCACCCGCGCCGAGCAGGGCCTCACCCGGGTGCTCGCGAAGGTCGCCGAGAGCCCCACCTACCTGCGCGTCAGCGGCACCCTCATGCGCCAGGGCTTCAATGCCCGCATCCGTCGCCGAGGGCTGGTGGAGCGCACCCTGCACACCCTGCGCCTGCCCACGCCGTCCGAAGTCGAGGACCTGAGAGACCAGCTCCGCCGGGTGAATGACCAGGTGGAGGCGCTCGGCATCCAGCTGGAGACGGTGGTGGACCTGGTCCACCCACCGGAGGCCCCGGTCTCCACGTCCGACAGTGCCGTTCCCGAACCCCGTGAGCCCCGCTCCAAGGAGCGCGCTCCGTCCAAGCGCCGCGCCTGACATGACCGCGTCCACCACCCAGCGTCTCCGCTCGTTCGTCGCGGGCAAGCTCGACCTCCCGCGCGCGGTGGCCAGCGTCCTCAAGGCGCGGCCCCTCAATCCCTACCCGTACCTCAAGCCCATCATCGAGAAGGCGTCCGGCGTGCGGGAGCCGCCCATCAGCGCCACGCCCCACTCCGTGGTGTACACGCGCGGCAGCATGCGGCTGCTCCGCTACGCCGCGCCCCACCGGCGCTACCGCACGCCCATCCTGTTCGTCTATTCGCTCATCAACCGCTGGTACATCCTCGACTTCCTCCCGGGCCGCAGCCTCATCGAGCACCTCACGCACGCGGGCTATGACGTCTACGCCATCGACTGGGGCGTGCCCGGGAAGAACGAGGAGCACATCGACTGGGAGGAGCTGCTGGGCGGGCTCATCCGGACGGCGGTGCAGTGGACGCTGCGGGTGAGCAAGAGCCGGGAGCTGACCCTCTACGGCTACTGCATGGGCGGCACCATGGCGCTGGCCTACACGTCCCTCTACCCCGAGGGCGTGCGCAACCTCGTGGCCCAGGCCACGCCCGTGGACTTCAGCAAGGGCGGCGTCTACACGCTGTGGACGGCGGCGGACCACTTCGACGTGGACTCGCTGGTGGACGCATACGGCAACGTGCCCACCAAGGTGCTGGAGAGCGGCTTCATGATGGCCGCGCCGGTGCAGCGCCTCACGCGCTGGCTGGAGGTGTGCCGCCGCATCGACGACCCGGACTTCGTCACCACCTTCCTCGCCATGGAGCGCTGGGGCGCAGACCCCGTGCCCTTCCCCGGCGAGGTCTACCGCCAGTACATCAAGGACTGCTACCAGCAGAACCTCTTCCCCAAGGGCCAGATGAAGGTGGGCGAGCAGCGCATCGACCTGGGCCGCATTGATTGCTCGGTGCTCAATGTCGTCGCCGAGCAGGACAGCATCGCGCTGCCGGCCATGAGCGAGCCGCTGCCGTCGCTGGTGGCCTCCAAGGACTGTGAGACGCGGCGCTACCCGGTGGGCCATATCGGCCTGTCCGCCTCCAGCAAGGGCGCCACCGTCGTGTGGCCCTCCATCGCCGCCTGGATTGGCGAGCGCTCGAAGACGATGGAGCCATGATTCCCACCACGGACACGCAGACGACGGAAGCAGGAGTGCAGGTGCGCGAGGGCTCCATCCGCCTGCGCGACGGGCGGCGGCTGGCGTACGTCGAGTCGGGAGACCTGGACGGGCTGCCGGTGTTCTTCATCCACGGCAACCCGGGCTCGCGCTACATGCGGCACCCGGATGACCGGCTCACCCATGGGCTGGGGGTGCGCCTCATCACCCCGGACCGGCCGGGGTACGGGCTGTCGGACTACCAGCCCGGGCGCACGCTGCTGGACTTCCCGGATGACCTGGAGCAGCTGGCCAACGCGCTGAAGGTGGGCCGCTTCGCGCTCTTCGGCGTGTCCGCGGGCGGGCCGTATGTCGCGGCCTGCGCGTGGAAGCTGGGCGCGCGGCTCACCCGCGCGGCCATCGTCTCCGGAGCGTCTCCGCTGAAGCGGCCGGGGGCCATGGAGGGCGTGAATCGGGACTACCGCAACGCGTACTCACTGGCGGCCTGGCCGGAGTGGCTGCTGCACCCGCTGATGGCCATGCATGACCGGCAGGTGCGCGCCAACCCGGAGCGGGCGCTGGCCGGGGTGCTGGCGCATGCGTCGCCGGATGACCGCGTCGTGCTGGCGGACCCGCTCATCGCCGCGCAGGTGCAGGGCTGGCGGCGCGAGGCCACGCGCTTCGGCGTGGCGGGCATGCGGCGCGAGGCGCACATCCTCGCGTCCCCGTGGGGCGTGCCGCTGGAGGAGATCCGCTGCGAGGTGGACCTCTGGTACTGGGAGGGGGACAGCATCGTCCCTCCGCAGATGGGGCAGTACCTGGCCACTCGGATTCCGCGCGCCGTGCCCCACTTCCGCCCTGGCGGCGGGCACTTCTCCATCTACTCCCACTGGAGGGACATCCTCGCGCCGCTGGCGCGGCCCTGAAGTCTCGCGGGGCTGGAGTGTCGTCGGGTCCACGACGTCCAGCTCCGGACTCCGCACTTGCCTTCCAGGGCAGCCGCGCACAGGTTCCCGGCGGCCGGAGGGAGTGGGGAGGAGGGACATGGGGCGTTGGCGGACGGGCACGGCGGGGCTGGCGCTGGGCGTGTGGACCGCGCTCGGGGTGGCTTGCGACCACGGCAAGACGAGCCCGCCGACACCGCCCTCCGTCGAGGAGGAAGTCCCCATCCCCGAGGCGCCCATCCCTTCCGAGCCCCTTCCGGGAGATGCGCGCTGGACGACGCACTCGGCCGAGGCCGGGCGGCAGGATGCCGTGGCGGTGGCTTCGGACGGCAGTGGCGGCGTCGTCCTGCTCGGGACGAGCGAGGTCCTGACTGCCGCCGGTACGGCCGTGGACCCTGACGGCACGACGCTCACGCTGTCGCGCCATGACGGCACCGGGCAGCCCTTGTGGCGCCGGAGCTTCACGCCCGAGTCGCCGCGGGGCGGCGTCACGGACGTGGAAGCGCCGCTGCTCGCCGTCTCCTCTTCGGGCGACATCTTCGTCGCCGGCAAGGTGCGGGGACGGCTTCGGCTGGGCGAGACGGCCATCACCGACAGCGCCTTCGTGGCGAAGTTCGGCCCGGAGGGAAGCCCTCGCTGGGCACGGGCCACCGGCCCGGTGAAGGCGCTGCTCCCGGAGGGACAGGGAGAGCTGGTGGTGGCGCACGGGCTCGTCGTCGAGCGCTACGACGCGCAGGGAAGCCGGCGCTGGGAGCGCGAGGTGCCGGCCATGGCCTCCGCGACTGTCGCCGCGTTGGATTCCGAAGGGGGCCTGGTCATGGCGGGCCACAAGCCCGTGAGCCCCTTCGAGAGCCATGGCTTCATCGTCCGGCTGTCACCCGACGGAGAGCTGCGCTGGGAGCGCGAGGTGGGCCCCGCGACTCCGACCTTCACGGACGTGTCCTTCCTTCCGGAGGGCGGCTTCCTCCTCACGGGCCAGGTCACCGGCACCCTCGAGTGGGGGCGCGACACGCTGACGACGCCCTGCTCGAAGCAGGGCTGCTACCGCACCGTCTTCACCCTGGCCACGGACGCCTATGGCGAGCCCGTGTGGGGACGCATGATGGACGGCGAGGAGCAGAGCGACTCCGAGGAGGCCCGCCTCGCGGTGGACGAGGCGGGAGGCTCGGCGGTGGTGTGGCGGCATGGGTGCGGCTCGCAGCTGGCGCGCCTGTCCACCACGGGCGAGGTCCTCTGGCAGGACCTCTACGTCACCACGCCGTGCCTCGCGACGCCCCTGCTCCGGGACGTGGCCTTCCTGCCGGGCGGAGACGTGGTGGGCGCGGGCCGGTTCTCCGGCACGCGCACCTTCGGGGCCCGCGCCTTCTCCGCGGACGACGCCGACGTCTTCCTCCAGCGCCTGGTGCCCTGAGCGTCAGGCGGCGCGGGACTGGGGCTCGACGGACGCGCCCGCGTCGGGGGAGGCAATGGGCTCGCCGTCCTCGCCGAGCACCACCGGCTTGATGCCCAGCTTGCGCTCCACGAAGGCATGGCCCAGGTAGACGAAGGGCGTCAGGCCCACCGCCACCAGCAGCTTCACGGCGTACGACGTGAAGATGATGTTGAAGATGGTCGCGGTGGGCAGCACCTCCGTCCACGCCACGAACTGCACCACCGTCGTGTCGATGAGCTGCGACACCAGCGTGGAGCCCGTCGCGCGCAGCCACAGCATCTTGTTCCGCGTGACGCGCTTGAGCAGGTTGAAGATGGCGATGTCGCAGAACTGGCCGATGAGATAGGCAAGCATCGACGCCATCAGGATGCGCTGTCCGCCAGTGAAGATGTTGTTGAACGAGCCCTCCACCGCGCCCTGCCAGTTCGCGGCGCGCGTGAGCGGCGCCCACGGCACCTGCACGGCAATGGCAATCACCGCGAAGCAGAAGATGGCCATGAAGAAGCCGACCCAGGTGATGAAGCGGGCCGCCTTCTTCCCGTAGAACTCGTTGAGGATGTCCGTGAGCAGGAACGTCACCGGGAACGGCAACATGCCGATGGACATCACCGCCACGATGGGACCGAGCTTCACCTCGAACAGCTTCACGCCGATGAGGTCGCCCACCACCAGCGAGGTGATGAACACGCCCGCGAGCACCACAAAGAGCTGAAGCCGCCTGTCGAGGACCATGGCCGCTTAATACCGCGCCTTCCTCCCCGAGGAGTAGCCCTCGTCGAGTCCCCATCCCGGTGAGCCAGGAGGCGCCCAGCAGCCAGCCCCTCGTCTCCTTCAGCCGTCGCAGTCGGCCAGGAGGGTGCGGCGCCCGCAGGCCCTCCGGCCGGGCGTCCTGCCAGCGCGCAGGCGCCGAGGCAGG
>JBKGHK010000243.1:0-13448 GCA_046520375.1 Pyxidicoccus sp. 3LFB2 | reverse complement strand
TGCAGGCGCGCGGGCCTCCCGCCAGCGCCAGCGCCCGCTCCTCGCCGCTCACCCGCGCCAGCTTCACCAGCACGTCGTACGCGGCGGCGCCGCCCTTGAGCAGCGTGGCCTCCGCGGCCTCCGCCTTCTCCAGCTTGTCCAGGGCGTAGGCGGCCTGCCACAGCGCGGCGTCCTCCGCGGCGCGGGCCGTGCCCGTGAAGAGGAGGACGGCGAGAAGGAAGGAGAAGCGGGGCATGGGACCTCCTGCGGGGACAGGGAAGCGCCGCCATCCTATGCCAGGTGCCCACCGGCCTCTCAGCGCGTGACGGTGGGAAGCGCCCGGCCCTCCAGCCACGCGTCGAGCATTCCCTCCTCCAGCAGCCGCCCGACGACGTGGTAGCGCGAGAGCATGGCCGGCGAGGTGAGCGCGTCCTCGCAGAGCGCCTCCGCCGTCCCGAGATAGGACGAATGGCACATCCACACGCGGGTGCCGTCGTTCCACAGGAAGCCCACGTGGTAGTCGAGCCCGACGACGTACAGGCCCTCGCCCTCGCGCTTCACCCGGTCGACGACGTCGCTCACGGGGCGGGTCCGGAAGCGCCAGGTGCGCCGGGGCGGCGCGAGCGTCTTCACGATGTACTCCGAGGGCTGCTGCGCCATGCGCACCCGCTCCACGCGGAAGCCCGCATCCACCAGCACGGTGGACACGAGGTAGCCACAGGCGATGCTCCCGGAGCGCGGCGTCCGGGTGGCTCCGTAGAACTCCCACGGCGTGCCGTGCCACGCGGGCAGCAACTGCCCGGTGAGGGCCTGGAGCACGACGGCGCGCGCCTCGCTCCGGATGGCGTCACGGTCCACTCCCGGCTGGAGCCACCGCGCCGCCAGCTCCCCCCGCCGGGCCGCGAGCTCCGCGAGGACCTCCGCGTAGGGCCGCTCCCCGGTGCGCGCGACGTCCTCCACCGGCAGTGAGGCGACAGTCACGAGCAGCAGGACGAAGTGCATGGGGAAGTGGACGCCTGAACGCTTCCGGCCGTTCCCTCCACGCGGTCGAAGTCCACCCGCTGGCACCCACCCGCCTCACATGATTTACAGCTATTCCTTCATTTCATCCCGTAGCACGGCGGAGATGAACACCGGGAGAGCACCATGCTTACAAAGACGTCAGGCAGCGGCCTTTCGATTCAGCGAGCACTCGCCGTGGTCATCAGCACGTGGGCCTTCATCAGCTGCGGGCCTTCGTCCTCCGAGTCCGAGCAGGGCGAGGTGGACGTGGGCTCGGTCGAGGCGGGCATCAGCGCCGCGTCCGGGACGCTGGGGGGCAAGCGGGTCTGGGCGCACTTCAACAACCCGCCCGCCTTCGGTGGCCGGGACTACACCATCACCGAGGAGCTGAAGCGGCTCATCAACAACGTGCCTGCGGGCGGCACCATCCGGGGCGCCATCCACTCGCTGAGCATCGACGGTGTCGCGGAGGCGCTCCTCGCGGCGCAGAACACGCGGGGCGTCACGGTACAGCTCGTGCTGGACGGAAAGAACGCGCCGTCCACGGACCCGGCGGTGAACACCATCCGGCAGATTGCCAACCACAAGTTCTGCACCAACTCGAGCGGTGGCGGCGGCTGCATCGGCACGAGCTCCGCCGGCAACATGCACACGAAGCTGTTCACGTTCAGCGCCACCCGGGACCCAAGCGGAGTGCTCCATCCGTACGTGTCGTGGTTCGGCTCGGCGAACCTGACCTATGCGAGCGGCACGGATGCGTTCAACAACACGGTGACGGTCTACGACGCGGAGACGCTGTACGCCGGCCTGAACGCCAACTTCTCGGACATGTACAACCGGCGTCACTACGCCAGCAACGACTACTACGACTCGGCCAGCGGCCGGGGCTACTACCAGGCCGTCCCAGCGGACGCGTACGCCTCGCCCGAGGCCATTGGCCAGACGGACACCATCGTCACCCGCCTCAATGACATCACCCCCGACGCGAACTGCCGGGTCCGCATTGGCATGTCCTTCGTCACGACCGGGCGACCCGAGCTGCTGGCGCAAATCAAGCGCATGAAGGCCGGCGGCTGCGCGGTGTGGATGGTCGTGGGCGGCAATGCCACGGACGGCATCGAGATGTCGGAGTCCGTCTACAACGAGCTGCTCGCGGCGGGCGTCTCCCTCCGCCGGCGCGACAAGGTGCATGACAAGTTCTTCGCCGTGTACGGCAAGTACGGCACCAGCTACGCGTACCGCGTGTACACGGGCTCGCAGAACTGGTCGCAGGATGCGCTGAACGAGAACGAGGAGATTTTCGTGAAGCTGGCGCCGGAGACGGGCACGGTGCACCCCATCTACGACGCGTTCTATACTCACTTCAACGACGCCTATAACGGGGGCGTGAGCTGCTCCCGCAGCAACTACCCCTGCCGCTGAGTCGCCATGCCCTCCTCCGTCCGCTTCGTGCCACTCGCAGTGCTGCTGTTGGCTGGCGCATGCGCGCATCCGAAGCAGTCACCGGAGGAGGGCTGGCCCCAGACGCTCGACTTCTCGCGGCTCCCCCGCCCTCCCGGGGCGGGGCAGCGTCGATGGTGGACCTGTTCCAGCTCCAGCAGTCTCCTGATGTGCGGACGTACTCGCGCACCTACCACCAACGGGGCCCGTTCCACGGCACCAGCCACTACGTCACCATCACCTGGCTGCCCGACCGCGGCGTGTTCTACCTGTCGGAGGACTGCATGATGGGGCACTTCGACGAGCCCGTCGGCCCGTTCGACGGAGACCCGCGCACCGTGCTGGCTCCCGCCGCGCCGTGAGCAGGCCGCGGCGAAAGTGGCACCCGAGCCCGTCAGGGGGTGCCGGGTGCATCGGTCCCGCCGTCGCTTCCGTGCCCCTCCTCTGACACCGGCACCACCCGAGGCGGCGGCTCGCCACGAGGCCAGCGGAAGACGCCCTCGTCCGTGAAGAGGAAGCCCTGGTAGAGGGCAAAGCCAGCCCCCATGCTCGGCGTGAGCGGAATGGGACCGCCATCCGCGAACGCGCCGAAGACCTCTCGCCCATCCCGGGTCCGGAGGCTTCCCATCGGGACGTCATACGCTTCCTCCGGCGGCACCCGCGTGAAGGGCTGAAGCGGCGTCCCACCGTCCATGGACCCGGGAGGCCCCCGGTCGTGGACCCTGCCCTTCGCATCCACGAAGACCCATGCCGCGCCCCCGTCGGACACCGTCCACGCGAAGGCGCCCGTCCCCGAGGGGACGACGGCCGGAACCCACTCATAGGAGGACGTGCCTTGTGGCGTCTTCACGCCTCCGTCGGGGTAGGTCAACACACGGAGCTCGCTTGCGGCGCTGGCCTGTTCGCAGCTTCCACGGACCTCTCCCACCAACTGCCCCAGGCTCCGGCTCCTGCCGTCCCGGGGGGTCCAGGCCAGGAGTTCCAGGTTGCGCGTGACGTCGTCACCCCGGCACCGCCACAGCAGCCACACCTGGCCGTCTCCCAGCGGCAGCGGCGCCAGGGTGTCCCAGGGCGCTTCCATCCGCCGCTTCGTCTGGCGGTCGAGCAGCACCACCCGCCGGGCGAAGGCGTCGTCCGTGCCCAGCGAGAATCCCAGCGTTGCACCGGGCGGAAGCCGTGTGGGCGCATCCCCTTCCTCTTCCTCTTCCCGCCGGGCCAGTGGCTCGAGCCCCTCGAACACGAGCCACGTCCGCCAGGAGAAGACACTGCCCGAGGGAACGCGGTGCCAGTGCCCGTCCAGCCGCAGTGCGTTCGGGCGCGCTCCGCCCCACTCGGACCAGCCACCGAACTGGACGAGCCACGCGTGTCGGGACTCGACCAGGCCGGTGAAGCGGCCAGGAAGCGGCTCGGGGCGGAGGATGAGGGGCGCGGGGCCGGCATCGGCCGCACCACTCCCGCGCGCCACGAGGACGGAGAACAGCGCCAGGAGGAGGAAGAGGTACCGGGTGCGCAAAGGCACGCCTCACGTTGAAGGAAGAGAGGGATGCTAGCGCCTCTCGCGCCCCTTGCCGGCAGGTTCCGCCCACAGGCGCAGGGGGCAGCCCCTGCGCCCGGTCCATGAGACGGCCGCAGCGCCAGCTTGAGCGCGTAGCTCTCCCGGGGACATCTTCAGTTGACGCCGTTGGGGCAGACCCGCGTCGGCGTCTTCCCGTCGTACTGGGGCGCGTTGTTCTTGAACCACACCGTCTTCACCTCGGGGGCCACGCCGGGGTTGAGCAGGCCAGGCGTGTCGGACCTGTTCCACTTCCCCACCGTGCGGTCGGTGAAGTAGTCCCAGCGAATCCAGCCCCGGCCCCGGGCGTACCAGAAGCGCTCGGCCTCCCGGGGGTTGTGGTACTCGGCCGTGCGCGAGTCGTCGGACAGGTAGTGGTAGCGGTCGATGATGACGACATCGATGGTGCCCAGGCTGCCGCCCACGTTGATGGGGCCCTGGAAGCGCAGGAAGTGCCGTCCGTGCGCCCACTTCACCCAGCTCGCCGGGGCCGTGTACCGACAGGTGTTCCGGTTGAAGTACTTGATGGTGGTGTTGAAGGTCGTCTCCTTGCCCACCGTCCACGTGCGCGGATAGGTGAGGCTGCCGTAGGGCACGGCGTCGTAGGAGTTCTCCGGCGAGCCCGCCGGGGCCGACGTATCGCGCTCGAGCGCGATGACGCTGCTGTAGATGCCGTACTTCTCCCAGATGGCCGTGTCCTGCTGCTTCACGTAATAGAACTTGTTGGTCGGCGCGGGCTCCAGGAAGTCGTTCTGGATTTGAGCGCCGGCCGTGCCGAACTGAAGCGCCGGGCCATTGTTGAACATGAACTCGGTCACCAGGTCCCACACCTGCCCGGTGTCCGTGGTGGTTGGCGCGGCCCGCGTTCCCGCCAGCGCCGACACGGGGTGGAACAGCACTCCCGCCAGGGCCGCGGCCATGACAGCCCTGGATGGGTGCAACTTCTGCCTGAGACGGACCACCGGAAGCTTCATCGCAGCTCTCCCCTGGGACGAGTCATGCCGGTTGGAGTGCGTCGGGCCCCGGTGTGATGGCACCCCCGCCTCAGGGACGGACGCGGATGACCAGCTTGCCGAAGGCGCCCCGGTCCAGGTGTGCCAGCGCGGCCGGCAGCTCCGCCAGGGGATAGGTGGCGTCGATGACCGGCTTGAGCGCCAGCGAGTCCACCGCGCTCACCAGCCGCTCCAGTCCGCGCCGGTGGCCCACGAAGATGCCCTGGATGGTGCCGTGCGTCTGGAACAGCGGCATCACCGGGAAGCGGGCCTCGAAGCCCTCCAGCACGCCAATCAGGGAGATGCGTCCCCCCGGCGCCAGCGCCGCCGCCGAGCGACCCACGTTGTCGCCGCCCGCCAGCTCCAGGATGTGGTCCGCGCCCTGCCCGCCCGTCAGCTCCAGCACCGTCTTCTCCCAGTCGGGCGTGTGAAGGCGATGGATGCCGTGCGCCGCGCCCAGCGCCTTCGCACGCGCCAGCTTGCCCTCGTCCCCCGAGACGACGATGACCCGCGCGCCCATGGCCGACGCGAGCTGCACCGCAAACAGCGACACGCCGCCCGTGCCCTGCGTCACCACCGTCTGCCCCGGCCGCAGCGCGCCCAGCTCCACCAGCGACGTCCACACCGTCAGGCCGGCGCAGGGCAGCGTGCTTGCCTGCGCATCGTCCAGCGTCTCGGGCGAGGCGACCAGCCAGCCCTCGGGCATGGCCACGTACTCGGCCAGCACGCCGGGCGCGCTGCCGCCCAGGCTCCGTACGCCGCCATTCGCGCGAGGCACCGGGCCGTCCACCCAGTCCGTCTGGAAGTTGGCGATGACCCGCGCGCCCTCCCTGAAGCGCTGGACGCCCGCGCCGGTGGCCACCACCTCACCCGCCATGTCGGAAGCCGGGGTGAAGGGAAGGGCCACGCTTGCGAAGGCAGGCCCGTCCAGGAAGAGCTTCTCCCGGTAGTTGAGCGAGACGGCCGAGACGCGCACCAGCACCTCCCCCGGCCCCGGCTTCGGAATCGCCACGTCCGCCAGCTTCAGGTGCTGCCGCCCCGGCTGCTCCAGCTGCCACCGCTTCATCGTGCCGCCCATCGTCTGCTCCCGTGTGATGCGTGAAAGTCGCAGGGGGGATATAGAGGCGCCTCCGTGTCTCCAGTGGCGACACTTCGTTGACTCACTGGGGACACGGCGGCACCAATCAGCAGGAGCGCCATGACGGACCGACTCAGCGGAGTGCTCACCTTCGTCCAGGCCGTGGAGGCCGGAAGCTTCGCGCTCGCCGCCGAGCGGTTGGGCCTGTCACGCTCCGCCGTCGGCAAGAGCATTGCCCGGCTGGAGGAGCGGCTGGACACGCGGCTGTTCCACCGCACCACGCGCAGCCAGAGCCTCACCGATGACGGGCAGGCCTTCTACGAGCGCTGCGCACGCGCCCTGTCGGAGCTGGACGCCGCCGAGGCCGCGCTGGACTCGGGACGCCGCGCTCCCACCGGCCGCCTGCGGGTGACGGCCCCCGTGCTGTTCGGCCGGCACTGCGCGGCGCCGCTGCTGTGGGAGCTGACCCGCAAGCACCCCGGGCTGGAGCTGGAGCTGTCCTTCAGCGACCGCGTGGTGGACCTCATCGAGGATGGCCATGATCTGGCCATCCGCGTCGGGCCCCTGGCGGACCATGCCGGCCTCACGGCCCGCCGGCTGGGAGTGCAGGAGATGGTGGTCTGCGCGTCGCCCACGTACCTCCGGAAGCATGGGCGGCCCAGGACGCTCGCGGATTTGGAGAAGCACGAGGCCGTCGTCTACGGGCGCAATGGCGTCGCCAAGCAGTGGCTGTTTCCGGATGCGCAGGGCGTGGACCGGCGCGTGGCCGTCCCCCACCGCCTGCGCTTCGATGACCTGGAGACCATCGCCGATGCCGCCACGCAGGGCGCGGGGCTGGCGTGGCTGCCGTGCTGGCTCGTCGCGGAGCGCGTGCAGGCCGGACAGCTCGTCCCCGTGCTGAAGGAGGAGCCGAGCCACGGCAATGAAATCTTCGCCGTCTGGCCCCAGAACAAGCACCTGCCCTCGAAGGTGCGCGCCGCTGTTGACGTGCTCGTGGCGCGCATTCCCGAGCGGCTGTCGTCGGGCCCCCGACGCTGAGCCTGCCCCCTCGCTTTCGCCCCGGACGGGGTTCATTTATGAAAGGGGGGCATGCGCCGGAACTGCCCCATCTGCCCCCAGAAGCCCCTGCGCGCCACCCAGGCGAGCGGGGTCCCCGTGTCCACCTGCGACCACTGCAAGGGCCACTGGCTGGAGCACGAGGAGCTGGAGCGGCTCACACCGGCCTGGAAGTCCCACGCACCGTGGGAAACGCTGCACGACGCGCCCCGGCGCTGCCCCCATGCCCAGCACCACGTCCCCGCCTCCCGGGAGAGCTGCGGGCTGTGTGGCCGGAAGGCCGTGCGCTGCCCCACCTGCGGCGACCACCTCTCCCAGGTGCGGATGCAGGCCTGCACGGTGGAGGTGTGCGGCCAGTGTCAGGGCCTCTGGCTGGACGCGCGCGAGCTGGAGCTGCTGCGCCACGCGCCCCGAAGCTCCCTGCGTCCCCTGGTGGGCGGTGCCGCCGTGGCCGCCGTGACGGCCGCCGCCCTGGCCGCGTCACAGTCCAGCGTCGTCAGCTCGAACACGGTTCAGGACGCCACGCGGGACGGCGCGCTGGCCGTGACGGAGTTCGCGGTGGACGCGGCGGCGGAGGGTGCCATCGAGGTCGCCGTTTCCGGCGCCGGCACGGCCATCGAGGTCGCGGCGGAGGGGGCCTCCACCGTGGGCACCGCCATCGCCGAGGCGATGGGCGCCGTCCTGGGCGCCATCGCCGAAATCTTCAGCAACTGACCGCCTCGCGGCTCAGCGGGGCCGCTTGCTCTCCTGGAACGTCACCTCCAACGGCACTTCCTTCCCCTCGCGGAGGACCACCGCCGTCACCGTCTCGCCGGGCTTCGAGGCGTTGAGCACGAACATCAAGTCCTCGACGCCGCCAATGGCGTGCTTGCCGATGCGCACGAGGATGTCGCCCCGCTTCATGCCCGCCTGGTCCGCCGCGCCCCCGGCGCGCACGCCCGCCAGCAGCATGCCCTTCTGCCCTTCCGGCGGGCCCGCGTAGTCCGGCACGGTGCCGAGCGACGCGTTGAAGCTGCGCAGGTCTCCCCGGGGCGCCGGTGAGGGCACCGTGCGGTAGGTGAGCGCCGTCTTCCCATCCAACGCCAGCGCCACCGCCGAGACGATGCCCGCCACCCGCGACGTGCCCGCCACGTTGAGCGTCTCCACCGTGTCCGAGGGCTTGTGGTAGTCCGGGTGCGAGCCGGTGAAGAAGTGCAGCACCGGGACGCCCGCCGCGTAGAACGGTGAGTGGTCGCTGGGGCCATAGCCGTCGCCGCTGGAGGTGCACGGGACGCGGGCCTTCTCGCAGGCGGCGGCGATGAGCGGCCCCCACTCCCCGGCGGACTCGGCGCCCAGCACGTTCAGCCCGCCCACCCGCAGCCGGCCCACCATGTCCAGGTTCAGCATGGCGGCGATGCCCTTCATCCCCGCGTCGCCGCGCTGCCGCGTGAAGTACGTGGACCCCAACACCCCCGTCTCCTCACCGGAGAAGGCGACGAAGAGCACGTCGCGCTTCAGCTGCCCGCGCTGCTCCGCCAGCGAGCGGGCGATTTCGAGCAGCCCGGCGACGCCGGAGGCGTTGTCATCCGCGCCGCCATGCGGCTCGTGCCGGTCCGGAGCGAGCGAGAAGCGCCCGCCCATGCCCAGGTGGTCATAGTGCGCGCCAATCACGATGGCGCCGGGCAGCTTCCCCTCCCCCGCCGGCAGCAGCGCCGCCACGTTGAAGGCGTCCCGCTTGTCGAAGTCCAGCTTCACCTCGACGCGCGCGTCCACCTTCCTCCCCTTCGTCAGCGCGTCCATCAGCGGCTCCAGCGCGGAGCGCTTCACCACCACCACGGGGATGCCTGCGTCGCCATGGCCTTCCGGCGAGAGGCCGGGCAGCGCGGCCTCGGGCGGCAGCTTCCAGTCCTTCTGGGGCGGCGTGGGGGCCTCCGGCCAGTCCACGACGATGAGCGCCTTCGCTCCCTGCCGCGCGGCGACCCAGGCCTTGTAGCGGAGGTCTCCGAAGCGCCGCTGCTTGTCGGTGTCCGCGAAGGGGGCCGTGTCGGGCACGAAGCGCCGCACCACCGCGACCTTTCCCTTCGCCGAGCGCTTCGCGTAGTCGTTCACCTTCAGCGACGGCTCGACGATGCCGTAGCCGGCGAACACCAGCGGGCCCTCGGCCACCGCCTGCGCGGAGAACCCGAGCACCGTGTACGCGTCCGCCGGGAGCACCGTCCCGCCCAGCGTCACCTGCGTCCCCGCCCCGGCCTTCACCGCCGTCGTCACCGGGAACACCTGCCGGAACGAGCCACTGTCTCCCGCGGGCGTGAGGCCCAGCGCCTGGAAGCGCTGCTCGATGAACTGGCCCGCCGCGTCCAGCCCCCCGGTGCCGATGCCGCGCCCCTCGCGCTCCGGGGCGGCGAGGAACAGCACGTCGCGCTTGATTCGCTCCACCGCCGTCTCCGCCGTCTCGGGCTTCGCGTCCTCCACCCAGCGCGCGAGGAAGACGTTGGTGTCGCTGCGGCCCTGGGCCGTGGCGCGGTTGCTGGAGAACACCAGCCACTTCCCGTCGGGAGAGAACATGGGGAAGCCGTCGAAGCCGGGCGCGTGGGTGATGCGCTCCAGGTGGGAGCCGTCGACGTCCACCGCCCAGATGTCGAACTCGCGCCCCTTCGGGTCGCCATGGTTCGACGAGAAGAGGATGCGCCGGCCGTTGGGGTGGAAGAAGGGCGCGAAGGCGGCGGCGTTGAGCCACGTAACCTGCCGCGCCTCCGAGCCGTCCGCGTTGGCCACGTACAGCTCCAGCTTCGTGGGCCGCACGAGCCCCTTCGCCAGCAGCCCCTGGTAGTCCTGCAGCTCCTTGCCCGGCTGCGGCCGCGAGGCGCGCCAGACAATCTTCGAGCAGTCCGCGTTGAAGAACGCGCCACCGTCATAGCCGGGCGTGTGGGTGAGCCGCCGGACATTCCCGCCGTCCTTGTCCATGCGGTACAGCTCCAGGTCTCCATCCCGCACCGAGGTGAAGATGACGGAGCCGTCCTTCGCGCAGACGGTGGCTTCCGCGTCGTAGCCCGGCGTCTCCGTCAGCCGCGTCAGCGCTCCGCTGCCGTCCGCCCGCGCCTTGAAGATGTCGTAGGTGTCGTAGAGCGCCCAGACGTAGCCCATGGAGTGGTCCGGACGCGGCGGGCACGCGTCGCCGCCCAGGTGCGTGGACGCGTAGAGGACGTCCTCGTTCCCCGGGAAGAAGTGCGCGCACGTCGTGGCGCCCTTCCCGCTCGACACGGGCGTCAGGGTGGGCTTCGCGCCCTGGACGTCCACGGCCATGCGGAAGATGCGGTCACACCCCATGCCCTCCAGCCGGGCCTGGAGCGACAGCTGCCGCCCGTCGAAGGACCAGTAGGCCTCGGCGTTCTCCCCCCCGAAGGTGAGCTGGCGAAGGTCGGCCAGCCGCACCTCCTGGGCGAGCGCGGGCACCGTGGGCGTGGAGGCACCCGCCGTGGCCGCCGGCTCCGGCGTGGGAGCCGTGGCGGACGGGGTGGCGCAGGAAACCAGGGCGAGGAACGGGAGGAGCAGGCATCGCTTCATGGGGGAGACCATCGCAAAGCCGCGCGCCGGGCTCAAATGAAGTCGGATGGATGGTGCAACTCCCGTCCCCACCCTGGTGCGCTACAGCTTGAGCAGCTCCACCCCGTCCATGTGGACGAAGCTGGCGCCGTTCGCGGACGGTGCCCGGGAGTGGAAGCCCACCTCCAGGTAGCCCGCCGAGACGGCGATGCTCGGCGTCTCCACCTGCGTCCAGCCCGCGTACGTGCCCAGCGTGGTGAAGACGGGCGTGCAGCCGCCACACGTCTGCACCTGGAGCCGCACGGAGTTGAAGTCGCCGCCCTTGCGCACCCACGCGCGCAGCTTGTAGTTGCCCGGCGCCAGCCCGGAGACGGCTTGATACGTCCACGTCTCGAAGGGCGCCGTGCTCCAGTGCGTCAGGTGGTACGCGCCGGACTGCGCGCCGTTGTACGTCTCACTGAAGGCCGCGCTCGCCGTGCCGTTGGGGGACCACGTGGACCAGCCCGTCATGCCCGACTCGAAGCTGGGGTTGGTGAGGGGGATGCTCGTCGGCGTGGAGCCGCCGCCGTTCAGGATGTTCGCCGCCTGCGTCACCTGGAGCGAGACGAGGTACGAGAAGGCCTCGTCCAGCTGGGCCTGCTTCGCCGCGTTGCCGGCGTACTGCTTGCGCTGCTGGTACAGCGTATTGATGAGCTCCAGCTCGCGCTGTGAGTAGGGCACGCCCAGCTGCTGCTGCAGCGAGGTGAGGAAGCCATAGCCGAACTCGCGCGTGGGCTCGAGCATGGTGCCCTCGCCGTAGTCGTTCCACGTCGCCAGCTGGATGTGATTGACGCTGCTGTTCTTCGCCAGCTCCAGCGTCTGGTTGAAGCTGCTCAGCCCGTTGTGGGGAATGCTCCAGGTGGGGCCGCCCCAGCCGCCCGCCGTGTAGAACGTATGGAAGCCCGGGTAGGCCACGCCGAACTTCAGGCCCAGGGGACGGTTGTTGTAGAAGTTCGCCAGGCCCGCGGTGAAGTCCGAGTAGATCCACGCGTACTCACCGCGCGCGTTGCTCCCCGCCTCCTGGGACTCGTACCAGAGCGTCAGGAAGGCCGGCTTGGGCGACAGCGGCGCGAAGAGGGTGCTCCACTCGGCCGGCGTCTGGAAGGTCTGCGGTCCGAAGTCGAGCAGCAGCGGCGCGTTGTCGATGCGGATGTGGTTGGCCTGGGGGAAGTACTGGTTCTTCAGGCTGTTGATGTCGTTCTGCGCCGCCGCGAGCTTGTTGGTGATGAAGCCCGCGTCATGGGCGAGCTTGATGTTGTGGTCCTCGTAGACGAGCGCGAAGTCCAGGCCCACCGCCGCGGTGCGGGCGATGAGCGCGTCGGCGTTCTGCTTGTTCTTCGGGTAGTCATAGGCGTTCACCGTCCCGGGCCAGTCCACGAGGACGCCATCCACGCCGGCGTACTTCATCAGCAGCAGCTGGTACTCGATGACGTCCTTGTCTCCGGACGCGTAGGGACCAATCAGCGGGTAGTAATGCGAGGCAATCTGCCGCCGCCCCGAGCCATCCACGATGTTGGGGTTCCGGTTCGCCATCGTCCAGTGGATGCCCCAGGCGCCATTGCCCGAGGAGGCCGGCGTCTCGAACCAGGGCATGACGTGGGCATAGACCTTCTTGCCCACCGTCTTGGGGACTCGCACCGGCGCGGCCGCCGAGGCGTGGGACGTTCCCACCTCACCGGAGGACGGGCTTTCTTCGGTGGCAGGAGGACTGCACGCGGCGAGCAGCGAGAGGACCACACCCGCACTCAGGGACAGCAGCTGACGACACCTCATGGAAGGGCTCCGGGGGGATGAGAGGGAACGCCCGCGCACTTTCTTCGGAGCCCGGCGCTTCACTCAAGCAACCTCTCCCCGAGGGCCTTTCAGCAATCGTGTCACGGTAGCTTTGCACTCCGTCCCCCGGTCGGTTGTCCGCGCGTGGTCCCCTGGATGACACTGCCCGGCGCCAACACCCCGGGAGGCCAGGATGGGAATCGCCGAGCGCAAGGCCGCGAAGCAGTTCGAGGAGTCGCTCTACCCGAAGCTGAAGCAGGACATCGACGACGCGGCCGGCTTCCCGGTGCCGGTGGAGGTGGACTGGTCCAGCCTCGCGGTGGGCGGCTACGAGCACCTCTACGCGGAGGCGTGGCCGAAGGTGTACTTCGAGCCGCTCATCGCCGCGCTCCGCGCCCTCGGCCAGGATGCGCTGGGCCGCGAGACGCTCCGGGGCTCGCTCAAGCGCGTCGTCATCCGCAACAACGCCGGCAACGCCTCCGCCTCCAGCGTGGCCACCTTCCAGGACGGCGTGCTCACGCTGGACCACGAGCCCGTCACCAACGTGGACGACGTGAAGGACCGGCAGGAGGCCATCCAGAAGGCGCTGGAGGCCGAGCCCGCGACGCCCAACGTCTACGCGGAGAAGGACCCGCTCCGCGCCTTCCTCGAAGCGGACGTGAAGGGCCTGGACGCGGCGCTGTACGCGGTGCTCCGCATCGCCGGGCGTGAGCAGGCCGGCATCCCCCTGGTGCTGCCGCGCGTCACCCTGTCGCTGCGCAGCGGGCGCACCGTGTCCGGCTTCGTGCGGGAGATGCTGGAGGACCGCCGCGAGGGCCGCGCCGTGCTGCTCTACTCCCCCGCCGAGCGGGGCATGCCCTACGACGAGGCCACCCTCATCCCCGTGGGCGTCATCGAGACGCTCTCCATCCTCGACATGCCCGCCTTCGGGGCGCTGCAGCGCGACGCGGTGCCCGTGCCCTCGCTGCTCCAGCTCCGCCGCCAGCTCGCCGCCGTGGAGGCCCGCGTGCGCGCC
>JBKGHK010000242.1:0-13452 GCA_046520375.1 Pyxidicoccus sp. 3LFB2 | reverse complement strand
CACCTCCACGCCCACGGGCAGCGCGCCGCCCACGTCCACCCGCACGCGGCCCTGCGCGTCCACGGCATACACGCGGCGCACGCCACTGGCCTCGCGCACCGCCTCCAGCGTGCGGACGAGGTTGCGCCAGGTGCGGGTGCCCGTCACGTCGTCGCCGGGCTCCACGGTGAGCATGCGCTCCCCATTCACCTGGCCGGCGGTGGCGGCGGCGATGGCGGAGAGGCTGGTGCCCAGCTCCTCCTCCAGGATGGCGCGTGCCAGCTGGTACACCGCCGAGCCCGCCACCGCGACGAACAGCAGGGTGGGGATGAGGAACGCCACCAGCAGCCGCGCCGAGAGCGAGCCCAGGGCGTCCCTCCAGCGCGAGGTGTGTCGGGCTCCGTCGGCCATGGGTGCGGCGGACTCTAGACGAGCTTCGCCGCTCCGTCCGGTACGTCAGTGCCGCACGGGCGGCACCCCGGCCTCCCGCGCCAAGCCGACCTCGCTGGGCGCGTCCGTCTGGCCCGCCGCCTCCACCGGGGCGCGGGGCGTCCGGAGGGCTCCAGGCGGAGCCTCACGGTAGGCGCCGTCCACGGAGGGCAGCCTCAGCCAGTGCACGCGCTCTCCCGCGTGGTAGCGGTTGGAGGTGGAGAAGCGCACGGTGTAGGGACCGGCCTCCTCGCCATGGGACACGAGCAGCGGGTCCGTGCCCGGCTCCAGGACGAGGGCCACGTGCTTGCCCGCGCCATTGAGAGACCAGAGGACCAGGTCGCCCTGCTTCACCTGCGACTGCGTGACGGCGTCGAGGTGGCCCAGCAGCGTGCCCGTGTAGCCCTGGCCGTTGAAGCCCAGGCCGTTGGGGTCCTCCGCGCCCGCCCACTTGTAGCAGAGCGTGACGAACCCCGAGCAGTCCGTGTCGAGCGGCAGCTTGCGGCGCTGGTGGATGCCGTCCATGGGGCGCAGCTGCCGGTAGTGGATGGCGCCCGCATTGGCGAGGCCCCACTGCGCCTCCGCGACAATCTTCGCGCGCAGGCCGCTCACGGGCGCGGGGCCGGGGGCGGAGGACCTCAGCGCCGCCCAGGTGGCCGGGCCGACGATGCCGTCCGCGCTCAGCCCTCGCGCACGCTGGAAGTTCATCACCGCCGTGCGCGTCATGGCGCCGAAGTTCCCGTCGGCCGCGCCGGGACTGAAGCCCGCTCGGGCCAGCAGCGTCTGCAGCTCGACGACGGCGGAGCCCGTCGAGCCCTGCTGGAGGGTGGGGTCTGCTCTGGGGGCCCGGCTCCCAGCCGGGGGATGGGGTTGCTGCTCACGCATGGTGTCTCCTCTGGAAGGGGAGCGCGCTGGCTCCCTCCAGGGTGGACAGCGCCACCGGCCCTTGTGACGCGGGCCGCACGGGCCCCCGCGAGGGCCGTTGCAGGTGCACGGGGGGTGTGCTTAATGTGCCAGCCGGCGCCTCACGGCGTCGCCCCATGATCTCCTCTCGCTGACCACTCCCTGTCTGAGACCGCCCCCGTCGCCCCGGCATGCCCGCCGTGGTGCGTTGGGGTCTGCCGTCCGGACACGTGAGGCCCACCGAGTTCCCGCAGCGAACCTGATTCCCGTCCGTCCGGTGCTCCGGACGCACGCGCCGCTTTTGGAGATTTTCGTATGAGAAAGCTCAAGTACCACGTGGCTTCCAGCGTCGATGGCTTCATCGCCCACGAGGACGACACCTACACGTCCTTCATGCAGGAACGCCTGGTGAAGGACAGCGAGCACATCGCCGACTACGTCGCGTCCTTCGCGACGTATGGCGCCGTGCTGATGGGCCGCCGCACCTACGAGCCCGCGCTGAAGGTCGGGGTGACGGACCCGTATCCGATGATGGAGACGTACGTCTTCTCGCGCTCCCTGAAGCAGAGCCCGAATCCGAGGGTGACGCTCGTCTCCGAGGATGCGATGGGCGTCATCCGGCGGCTGAAGGCGCAGCCGGGCAAGGACCTCTACCTCGCGGGCGGTGCGGACTTCGCGTCGAAGGTGCTGGAGGCGGGGCTCGTCGACGAGGTGCTCATCAAGCTCAGCCCGCTGCTGCTGGGCTCGGGCATTCCGCTCGTCACGCGGCTGAAGGAGACGCAGAGCCTGGAGCTGCTGTCCACGCGCGTCTACAAGAACGGCGTGCTGCTCCTGCGCTACGCGGTGCTGCCCGCGGGCGCGCCGGGGACGAACCCCATGCCGCCTCCGGGCATGCCCGCGGAGTGAGCTGAAAGCGGCAGGCGGGGAGCGCGGGCCACCGCGCTCCCCCAGGCGCCGGCTTCAGCCGACCTTGGCCAGCTCCACCGTGCCCGGCGCCGCGTCGGCGGAGCCGCGCAGCAGGTCCTCGAAGGCCTGGAGGTAGGCGGCGTTCGACTCGGCGAGGCTGAAGCCTCCGCCCTGGACGCGCAGGCGGGCGCGGCGGCCCATGGCGGCGGCGCAGCTCGTCGTCCTCCAGGATGCGCAGGGCGGCGTCGCTCAGCCGCTCCATGCGCCGCTCCGGGTCCTTGAGGTTGGCCACGATGGCGCCCACGTCGTTGGTGATGAGCTCGGGGATGCCCTGGATGGAGGTGCTCACCACCGGGACGCCCATGGCCATGGCCTCGAAGAAGACCAGCGGGAGGCCCTCGATTTTCGAGGCCAGCAGCAGCAGGGACAAGTCCCGCATGGCGAGCGCGATGGGGGTGTCGCTGGGCAAAAAGTGCGTGTAGTGGTGCATGCCCTGCTCGGTGACGAGCGCCTTGAGCCGCTCCTCCTCCGGCCCGTTGCCGATGAAGACGAAGTGCAGCGGCCGGTTGGGCTGGGACCAGCGCGAGCGCATGCGCGCGTGCAGGCGGGACAGGAACAGGGGGTTCTTGTCCGCGTGGAGGCGGCCCACGAAGCCCACCAGCGGCGTGCCCCGGCGCAGGTGGAGCCGCTCGTACAGCCAGCCCTCCGACACGCGGGCCGGGTTGAAGAGGCCCTCCTGGTCACACGCGGTGCGGATGAGCCGCAGCTTGCTCCGGCTCACGCCCGCCTTCACCGCCTTCTCCAGCAGGTACTCGCTCGACATCATGTGCATGTCGAGGAACTGGTCGAAGTAGCGGTAGGACTCCTTCATGTAGGCGCTGTTCATGTGGAGGTAGTCCACCGTCTTCACGCCCGGCAGCCTCCGCTTGAGCGCCTCGGCCGTGTGGTAGCCCAGCCAGGAGTGGCACGTGTAGACGGCGTCGATGCCGCGGTTGCGCACCAGCTCCGCCACCACGCCAGCCTGCTCGACGGGGGGCACCGAGTAGTCCATGTGCCACAGGTCGCTCGCGTGCGCGTTGAACTTGTGGGCCCACTCGTTGGTCGCGCTGACGTTGGTGGTCAGCGCCACCTCGTACCCGGAGGACCTGAGGAGCGCGGCCAGGTCCACCGCCGCCTTGTCCACCCCGCCGCAGTTCACCCACGGCAGCATCATCAGCACGCGCCGGCCGCTGCCCTGCGTGGCCAGCGGGGCGTGGCGCTCCAGATTCACGGGCAGGCCGTTGAGGATGCGGCGCTCCTCGAACTGGCTCGGGCAGAGCAGCCGCGGGTCCCTCGAGGGGAGGAGCTTCTGGGGCCGCTGCCCGAGGAGGGAGGGCACCATGCGCTGCAGCCGCTGCTTGTGGCCGCGCAGGCCCACCTTGATGGGGTGCAGCAGGCGCGCCGTCTCGTCCTCGCCGAGCACCTTCACGATGCCCTTGCGTGCGAGGGACACGGCCATGCGCAGGCTCTTCGTCTCGTCCGGCTGGCGCTGGAGGGCGCTGGCGGAGGGCAGGGCCGACTTGGCCGGCAGCTCCTTCACCTGGAAGAAGAAGTCGTGCGCGAAGAGCAGCCCGCCCAAATCGCGCATCACCTTGTGGAACAGCTCCGCCGCGTCGCTGCCCTCGGACAGGTCGGCGGTGGTGAGGGTGCTGGCGCAGAAGGTGCGCAGGAAGAAGAGGTCCGTCGCGGCGCGGCCCAGCCGCTCCACCGGGTACTCCGCCACGCGCGGGCGGGTGTTGTACTCGACGAGGGTGGCCGCGTCGGTGGGGACGACGATGGCCGGCGTGTAGCGGGTCTCCGAGGCGCGGATGACCTGCTCCAGGAAGCTGGGCGCGCAGCGCTCCAGCAGCGGCAGGTGCGCGGGGCCGAACGCCACCACGTACTTGCCCTTGATGGCGCGAAGCAGCCCGCGGGCGTCCGTCGGGGCGTCGGTGGTCAGCACCACGTCCGAGAGGGTCTGTCGCTCCAGGAAGGCGCGGACCTTGGGCGCGTCCGCGGCCGGGCCCGTCCACAGCACTTCCAGCCCGGGCGCATGGGCGGACTTCAGGGCGGCTCGCGCCTCGCGGGTGAAGAGGGCGGGGTGCTGCTGCATCATCTCCGTGCGCAGCTCGTGGCGGACCCGGTCCGACGAGGTGAGCAGCGAGCCGACGAGCTTGCGGCGGTACTTGAACAGCGGCTCGTCGATGACGACGCCCTTGAGGCCCGCCTCGATGCACGACAGCCAGAAGGACCAGTCCTCGTAGCCGCGCATGCGCGGGTAGAACAGCCCCAGCTCCGAGTAGACGGAGCGGCGCACCAGCGACATCACCACGCAGTAGTTGTTGTCGAGCTGGAGGTACGGGTTCCAGCGGGGCACCGGGACGATGTCCTGCCACGCGCCGAAGGACTCAATCTGGGTGTAGACCCAGGACGCGTCGGGGTTGGCCTCTAGCGCGGCCTCCATCTTCTCCAGCGTGTCGGGCGCGATGAGGTCATCGCTGTCCAGGATGAGGACCAGGTCGCCGGTGAGCAGCTTGATGCCGTTGTTGCGCGCGAAGCCGAGGCCCTGGTTCTCCTGGTGGAGCACGCGGATGGCGGGCGGAAGCCGGCCGAGGAGGGCGAGGGTATCGGGGTCCGTGGAGCCGTCATTGACGACCAGGATCTCGTCCGCCTTCCGGGTCTGGGACGCGAGGCTGTCGAGGGTCTCCGGAAGGAACCTTCCGTCGTTGTAGCAGGGGATGACGACCGAGATACGCTGCTTCCTCTTCACGTCCACCAACTCCTTTTCGGCCTGTCCGACCAAGGGCCCGGCAGTCTAGCCCCCACCAGGAACACACACACGGGGGAGCTTCGAGCGGGGCCTGCCTATCTGCCTGCCCGGGGGGGAACCCAGCGGACCCGGCCGGTATTCACCGTAGGGCCCCCATGCTCGGGCGGACAGGGCGGCGCCTTCTACCGTATCTGCCTCCGCCGAGGCAACGGAAGCACCGCCCCCTCGCCCAGGTGGTTGGAATTGCTCCAACCCCTGAACAATGACTGCCCGGCCGGCGGTGCGCCGACCGGGCAGCCATGTCACACGCAACGGCCCTTCCGGCTACTGCAGGAAGGCGCCCTTCACGGCGTCGAGGAGCGGGTTGGCGCCCGTGGCGGGGTCGGTGCAGCCCTGGTTGATGGTCCAGATGATGGTGCCGCCGAAGCCATTGTCGCGGGTGTACGCGCCCTTGACGGCGATGGCCTGGGGGCTGTCATAGGAAATCCACCGCACGGTGCCGTCCTCCACGGGGGAGGAGAACGTCACGTAGCTGGCCCCGGCGGCCGCGTCCCAGCGGTAGGTGCCGGAGGCGGACAGCTGCTGGATCTTCTTGTACGTGAAGGCGTTGTCGCTGCCCACGAAGTCGGACCAGTTGGTGAAGTTCTGGTAGGGGCCGGAGATGTTGCGCCAGGCCATGCCGTAGAAGGGAATGCCCATGCCCAGCTTCGCCTTGGGGATGCCCGCGGCGACCCAGCCATTGAGGCTGGCGGAGACGGACGTGGGCCGGTTGCCGGCGTGGCCGTACAGCGCGGACGTGTACCAGGACTGCCAGCCGTCCCAGGGGCCAATCATCTCGTAGGACATGATGTTGATCTGGTCGAGGTAGGGCGCGAGCTGGGCGAACCACGGGTCCACGTCGGACACCCTGTTGGTGTTGATCCACCCGATGGGGAAGGTGAGCAGCATGCCGGGCCGGGCCGCGCGCAGCTCCTTCACCAGCGCGAGCAGGTTGGGCTTGTCGGCCGCCTCGACGGGCTCCCAGTCGATGTCCAGGCCGTCGTAGCCGAGGCTGTCCATGGCGGAGAGCAGGTTCTGCACGAACTTCGCGCGGTTGGCGTTGCTGGCGGCGCCCACCCAGTTGGCGTGCTCACCGGCGCCGCCGACCATGATGATGGCCTTGCGGCCGGCCGCGTGGGCCCGGGTGGCCAGGGTGCGCGCCATGGCGGGGCCGTTCGAGTTGTCGAAGGCGGTGCTCAGCGTGCCGTCGGTGCGGGGCGTGGCGCGGCCGACGATGATGTGCGTCATCGCGCTGAAGTCCACCTTCTCCGGCGGGTACAGGTCCGCGTTCCAGCCGGTGTAATAGCCAGACACCCACTTGCCGGTGCCGCCCGTCGGCGGCCGGGTGACGGTGACGGTGGCCGTCGCCTTCTTCGTGGTGTCCGCCAGGCTGGTGGCGATGACGTGGTACGTGCCCGCCGCCTGAGGCGCGGTGTACAGGCCCGCGTTGGTGATGGTGCCGCCGGCCGCGCCCTGCTGGATGGACCACGTCACGGCCGTGTTGGGGCTGCCCGTCACGGTGGCCGCGAAGGTCCGCGTGGCGCCCGTGTTGAGCGCCGCGCTGGTGGGCGTCACGGCGATGCTCACGCCCTGCGGCGCCGGCTGGACGGTGGCGGAGACGGCCGTGGAGCGGGCCCCCTCGCCGCCGGTGTTCACCGCGGACACGGTGTACCAGTACGTCGCGCCAGCGGAGACCGCGGTGTCGCGGTACGCGGCGGTGGTGACAGGCGTGGTGGTGCGCTTCGCGTACGTGCCCGTCTGCGTCGTGGCGCGATACACGTGATAGCCCGTCGCGCCGGTGACGCCGGTCCACGACAGGGAGACCTCGTTGGCGGACGCGGTGGCCTTCAGCCCGCCCGGCGCCGCGGGCGGCGCGGCCACGGAGGTGCCCAGGCGGAGGTTGTCGAACGTCATCACCGGCAGCGTGCGGCCGGCGCCCTCCTGGATGGCGATGCCGTCCAGCGTGACGTTGGTGACGCCGAGCGCGGACAGGGGCACGCGGCAGCGCGTCCAGGCTCCCGCCTTGATGGTGCCGCCGTCGCAGTACCCATTCACCGGCACCGTCGCGCGCTTCTGGTTGGCGACGGTGGCATACGCGGTGAGGGCGGGGTTGGCCGTCACGCCGCCATGGACCTGGAGCTCCAGGAACTCGAGCCCCGTGGTGGGCACGCCGGTGTGGTGGAAGTACAGGCCCGTCCAGGGGCCGAACGTCGCGGACAGGGCGCGCGTGCCGGAGTTGACGGGGGACGTGGCCGCGAGGTTGCGCGTGGCCCAGGACCAGTCCGCCCAGCCCGTGCCGAGCGCGTCCGCGAAGAGGGTGTTGGAGTCCACCGCGGTGGCTTCGGTGTCGACAGGTGCGGACTCGGAGGGAGGCGCTGTCTCCGGGGCGGAGACCTCTGGGATGGCGGCTTCCGGCGGGGTGCCCTGAAAGTCGGACGCGCCACCGCATGCGGTGGCCTGGACGCCGACTGCCAACATGAACCACTTGAGCTGATTTCTCATGGTGCTCCAGCCGCGCCGGGAGTGGCGGGCGTGCAAGGGGTGCCTGGCAAGTGGCAGCACAAACACCAAATGCCGCCGTCGACTTTCAAGGCGTGGGGTGAGTCATTTCGGCACTTCGCAAGGCCCCCGCCATGGAGGGTGGGCAGGAGTGCAAGGCATTGGTTCTCAGAGGAGAACGGGCCTGGCGACAGCGGGAGGAGGCAATGCCTTTCCTGTCAGGTGTCGCTGCCTCCGGGGGACTCGGCGCCTGCTCGGCGTTTCGGGGTGCCCGGGCCGTTCAATCCTGCAGCGCGGGCGTCCGCCGTGTCGATGTCAGGGTTGCGACTACCACCGACCTGCAAGGGCCTCCGGGTTGCCTGCCTGCCTGGTGGGCTAGGCTGGCCGGGCCGGCCCCGAAGGGCGGCACGCACCCGTGCGAACAAGAGGAGGGGGACATGAGACTCGACATCTTCTCGGAGATGCAGCACCCGAAGGAACACTGGACCGGCCCGGATCATGAGCACCGGCTCATCCAGGAGACGCTGGCGCAGGCGAAGCTGGCGGATGAGCTGGGGTACGGCGTCTGGTGGCAGGTCGAGCACCACGCCGCCGTGGAGTTCAGCTACAGCTCCGCGCCCGAAATCATGCTCACGGCCATCGCCACGAGCACGAAGAACATCCACGTGGGGCACTCTTCGGTGCTGGCACCGGGGCGCTTCAACCACCCCATCCGCATCGCCGAGCGCGGGGCCTTCATCGACCACCTGAGCGGAGGCCGCTTCCAGCTCGGCCTGGCCCGCAGCACCATTCCCGAGTGGCGCACCTTCAACATCGACCCGGACTCCACGCGCGGGCAGATGCAGCAGGCCTTCGAGATGGTGCCGAAGATGTGGACCCGGGAGAAGTTCTCCTGGGACAGCCCGGACTACCGGCTCAAGGACATCAGCGTCATCCCCAAGCCGTACCGCAAGCCGCACCCGCCGCTGTGGCAGGCGTGCTCCAGCCCGGCCTCATTCGAGCAGGCGGGGCGCAACGGCGTGGGGGCGCTGGGCGTGACGCTCTGGGCCTCGCCCGAGGAGGTCGCGGAGATGATTCACATCTACCGCGAGGCCCTGCGCACGCGGTGCGAGCCGGTGGGCGAGTTCGTCAACGACCAGGTGGCCTTCTTCACCTTCGTGCACTGCGCCGACACCGAGCGGGAGGCCATGGAGAATGGCGCCGCGAAGGCGGCGGCCTGGTACACGAATGGTTCCTTCACCTTCTTCGAGGCGAAGGAGGCCTTCCTCCGCACCGCCGCCGAGCTGGAGGCGCTGGCGAAGGACCCCGCGGGGGGCGGCCTGACGGGACAGTTCCTGCGCAAGAAGGACCCGAACGCGCCGCAGTCCCGGGCGCAGCGGCTGCTCGGCCGCATCGTCGGGGGCGAGGACGTGTCGGACGGCCAGGTCTGGGAGGTGCTCAGCGAGCAGGACTCGCTGATTGTCGGCACCCAGGACCAGGTGCGCAAGCGGCTGAAGCGCTACGAGGCGCTGGGCATCGACGCGCTCATGTCCTTCCACCAGGTGGGCGCCCTGCCGCATGACAAGGTCATGAAGAGCATCCGCCTCACCGGAGAGCTCATTCCCGAGTTCAAGACACCGGCGGCGCCGTAGTCGGAGCCAATCGCCACTCCGCCGCGAGGACTCCGTATGCTCACCGGGCCCACCCATGTCGCTGGCGGGCGCGAGGAGCACGCACATGAAGCATGAGTACGCGGAAGTGAATGGCATCCGCATGCACTACGTGACGGCCGGGGAGGGGGAGCCCATCCTCTTCCTCCACGGCTTCCCCGAGTACTGGGGCGTGTGGAAGCGGGTGATGGCGGACCTGTCGAAGGACTTCCGCGTCATCGCCCCGGACCTGCGCGGCTACAACCGGACCTCGCGTCCCCCGGACGAGGCCGCGTATGGCATCCAGCACCTCGTGGCCGACGTGCGCGGGCTGCTGACCCACCTGGGGCTGAAGCAGGTGACGCTGGTGTGCCAGGACTGGGGCGCCCTGCTCGGGTGGAGCTACCTGGTGCGCCACCCGGACACGGTGAAGCGCTTCACCACCATCAACGTCACCCACCCCACGCTCTTCAACCGAGACCTGCGGGAGAACCCCCGGCAGCAGGAGGCCAGCCAGTACATGCTGACCTTCCGCACCCCCGGCTCCGAGGCCATGCTGATGGCCGACGACTTCGGCTTCGTGCGACAGGCCATCTTCGCCGACGCGCGCTCCCACGGCGCGGAGCTGGACGAAGAGGACATCAATGACTGGCTGGAGGCGCTGCGGCAGCCGGGCGCCATGAAGGCGGGGCTCGACTACTACCGCGCCGCGCGCATCGGGCCCCCGGATGGTCAGGGCAGCCCCGGCGGGAGCAACCTGATGGATGGCCTCACACCCGCGCAGCTCCAGGTGAAGGTGCCGGTGCTCATCCTCTGGGGAGAGCAGGACCCGTTCATCCTCCAGGAAGGGCTCACCGGGCTGGAGCAGTACGTGAAGGACTTCACCGTGCGGAAGCTGCCGGAGTGCAGCCACTGGGTGACGGTGGAGCGGCCGAAGGAGGTGGTCCGCCACCTGCGCGAGTTCATCGCCGCGAAGCCGTAGGCACACCGGGACAAGCACGAGGAGGCGCCTGCCCCGCGGTGCGTGCCTGGCCGCCAGGGTGGGACGCTGTTCCCGCTGCCAGCCACGGGGCGGGCCGTGAGGCACCGCGCGCCGGCCGGGACCACTCGGTCCCGGGCCGCGTCGCTGTGCGCACCCTTCAGTCGAACATCGCCGCCAGCGCCTCGCCGAGCGTCTCCACGCCCACCACCTTCATCTTCACCGGGCCTTCCAGCCGCCGCGCGCTGCCGGCGGGCATCACCACCCGCTGGAAGCCCATCTTCGCCGCCTCGGCGAGCCGGGGCTCCACCTGGCCCACCGCGCGCACCTCGCCGGCCAGGCCCACCTCGCCCAGCACCAGCGTCTTCGCGTCCAGCGGCCGGTTCTGCAGGCTGCTCACCAGCGCCGCGCACACCGCGAGGTCACACGCCGGCTCGTTGAGCTGCATGCCGCCCGCCACGTTGACGAACAAGTCGCAGCCCACCAGCGGAATCTCCTCCTTCTTCTCCAGCACCGCCGCCAGCAGCGCCACGCGGTTGCCGTCCACGCCGATGGCCGTGCGCCGCGCGGTGCCGTAGCCCGTGGGCGCCACCAGCGCCTGCACCTCCACCAGCAGGGGCCGCGTCCCATTCAGCGTGCTGGTGACGACGCTGCCCGACTTGCCCACGGGGCGCTCGGAGAGGAAGAGGGCGGACGGGTCCGTGACTTCCACCAGCCCCGCGCCCTTCATCTCGAAGACGCCAATCTCGTTGGTGGAGCCGAAGCGGTTCTTGTGCGCGCGCAGGATTCGGAACGGGTGGCCACGCTCGCCCTCGAAGTAGAGGACCGTGTCCACCATGTGCTCCAGCACGCGCGGGCCCGCGATGGAGCCTTCCTTCGTCACGTGGCCCACGAGGAAGGTGGGCACCCCCGTGCGCTTGGCGTACGCCATCAGCCGGCCCGCCACCTCGCGCACCTGGGTGATGCTGCCCGGCGCGTTGCCCAGCTCCGGCAGGTACATGGTCTGGATGGAGTCCACCACCAGCGCCTGCGGCTTGAGCGACTCGGCGGCCGACAGCACCCGCTCCGCGTCCGTCTCCGCGAACAGGTGGAGGGCGTCGCCCGTCACGTGGAGCCGCTCGGCGCGCATCTTCGTCTGCCGGAGGCTCTCTTCACCCGACACGTAGAGCACCGGCCCGTGGCGCGCCAGCTTGTCCAGCGCCGCCAGCAGCAGCGTGGACTTGCCGATGCCGGGGTCTCCGCCCAGCAGCACCAGTGAGCCCGCCACCACGCCGCCGCCCAGCACCCGGTCGAACTCGGCGATGCCCGTGCGGCGGCGCACCTCCGTCTCGCCCGTCACGTCCTTGAGCAACACCGGCCGGGAGGCGCCTCCCGACGCGCCCCATGCCGGGCGCTTGTCGTCCACCTTTGCTTCCGTCTCCTCCAGCAGCGAGCTCCAGGCGCCGCAGTCCGGACACTTCCCGAGCCACTTCGCCGTCTGGTACCCGCATGCCTGGCAGGAGTAGTGCGTCTTCGCCTTCGCCATGCCTGGGGCATAGCGCGGAACCCTGACGTTTTTACCCCCTTACAGGTTGGCCAGAACGGAGAGCAGGCAAGCTCGGTGTCAACCCCCTGCTGTCAAGTTGTACCGCCGGGAGGGGCAACCCAGATTCCCTTCAAGTGAGCAGCGCACGCAGCGCTGCTCCCAAGCAAGGGAGGTAGTCATGGGGATCATTGCTTTCCTGGTTATCGGTCTGCTGGCCGGCCTCATCGCTCGCGCAATCATGCCGGGCAACCAGTCCATGGGGCTCATCGCCACCACGCTGCTGGGCGTCGCCGGCTCCTTCGTGGGCGGCTTCATCGCCTCGCTGTTCCGCAGCGACGGCCGCATCTTCGACCTGCACCCCACGGGGCTGCTGTTCTCCGTCCTGGGCGCGCTGCTGGTGCTGTTCCTGGTAGGCATGGCCGGTGGCCGCCGCCGGGTACGCGTCTAGCCAGCCCGCGCTTCGCTTGAAGCATTGAAGAGGGCAGGGCCGGCACCCCGGGGCTTTCCCGGGACGTGCCGGCCCGTTGTCTTTGGGGAAGTCGTCAACCTCTTCGCTCAGCGGCGTTGACAACTTCCCGCCGCCCGCGCACGTTCGCGCTCCTCATGCCTGCCGAGGAGCCCATGCCCGACACCTCCGCCCCCAGCGAGTCCTTCCACGGTCATTCCCACACGGCCGCGCCGCCGCCCCCGGGCGTGGAGGTGCGCCATGACTGGTCGCTGGCCGAGGTCCGCGCCATCTACGGGATGCCGCTCTTGGACCTGGTCCACCGGGCCCAGACGGTCCACCGGTCCGTGTTCCAGGACAACAAGGTGCAACTGTGCTCGCTCTTGTCCATCAAGACGGGCGGCTGCTCCGAGGACTGCGCGTACTGCCCGCAGGCGGCCCGCTACAAGACGGGCGTCAAGGCGGAGAAGCTGATGGCGGTGCCGGAGGTGCTGGCGGCCGCGTCCAAGGCCCGCGCCGCCGGGGCCACCCGCTTCTGCATGGGCGCCGCCTGGCGCGAGGTGAAGGACGGCCCGCAGTTCGACAGCGTGCTGGAGATGGTGCGCGGCGTTCGCGCCCTGGGCATGGAGGCGTGCGCCACGCTGGGCATGCTCACCGACAGCCAGGCGAAGCGCCTGCGCGAGGCGGGCCTGTCCGCGTACAACCACAACCTGGACACCTCGCCCGAGCACTACGGCGACATCATCTCCACCCGCACCTTCGATGACCGGCTGAAGACGCTCAACCGGGTGCGGGACGCCGGCATCTCCGTGTGCTGCGGCGGCATCATCGGCATGGGCGAGTCGGTGGACGACCGCTGCAACCTGCTGCGCACCCTGTCCAACCAGGACCACCACCCGGAGTCGGTGCCCATCAACGCGCTCGTCGCCGTCGAGGGCACGCCGCTGGCCGAGCAGCCGCGCGTGGACACGGTGGACATGGTGCGCACCATCGCCACCGCCCGCATCCTCATGCCCCAGGCCATGGTGCGCCTGTCCGCGGGCCGCCAGCAGATGAACGAGGAGGCGCAGCTGCTCTGCATGATGGCGGGCGCCAACTCGCTCTTCTTCGGCGAGAAGCTGCTCACCACCGGCAACCCCGAGTACGGCCAGGACATGGCCCTGCTCGAGAAGGCCGGCATCCGCCCGCTGGAGCCCCGGCAGGAGAGGTAGGCCCGCGCGTGAGCGGCATGAAGGCAGCGGTGGCCCGGGAGCCGGGGCAGGGGAGCCGTGCACCGGAGGGCGTGGCGGGGGCGGGCCCCGTGGCAGCCGAGCCAGGGCCCGTGGCACAGGG
>JBKGHK010000241.1:0-13501 GCA_046520375.1 Pyxidicoccus sp. 3LFB2 | reverse complement strand
GCCCCTCGCACCCGCGCCTCGCTGGAGAAGGGCCTCAAGCGCTTGCGCGAGACGCTGGACGGCGGGCCGGAGCCACTCGCCTCCATCGTCTGAGGACACTGCGCGGAGCTCTCGCGCCCGTCCTCACGAAGGCGCTGGAAGGCGGGCCGGAGCCACTCGCCTCCATCGTCTGAGAAGGGTGGCGCCTGCCGCGCCTGCCCCGTGGAGGAAGCCGGGCACGCGCCCGGCTCCCACGAGTCCGCTACTTCTGCGGAGGCGGCACGGGCCGCACGTGCAGCTCGCGCAGCTGCCGGTCGTCCACCTCGCCGGGGGCGCCGGTCATCTGGTCCGTGCCCGTCTTCGTCTTCGGGAACGGAATCACGTCGCGCAGGGACTCGGCGTTGGTCAGCAGGAAGGCAAGCCGGTCCATGCCCAGGGCGATGCCACCGTGCGGGGGCGCGCCGAACTTCAGCGCGTCCAGCAGGAAGCCGAACTTCGCCTGCGCCTCCTCGTCGCTGATGCCCAGCGCCTTGAACACCTGCGCCTGCACCTTCGGGTCATGCAGGCGGATGGAGCCGCCGCCAATCTCGAAGCCGTTGAGCACCACGTCGTAGCGGTGGCACTTCACCCGGCCCGGGTCCGTGAGCAGGTAGTCCACGTCCCCGTCGTGCGGCCGCGTGAAGGCATGGTGCGCCGCCGCCCAGGTGTTGGTCTCCTCGTCGAACTCGAACAGCGGCGGGTTCACCACCCACAGGAACTTCCAGTTGCCGCCGCTGCCGTACTCGGGAATCAGCCCCAGCTTCTTCGCCACGTGCACGCGCAGGTTCGCCATCACCGTGTGCACCAGGGCTTCCTTGCCGAACTGGAACAGGATGAGGTCGCCCGTCTTCGCGCCCACGGCCGCGTTGATGGCCTGGCGCAGCGCGGGAGTAATCGTCTTGGACAGCGGCGACTGCGTCCACTCACCGCCCTCGGCCACCTTCGCGCGGGCCAGGCCCTTGGCGCCCGCCTGCTTCGCGAACTCCTCCAGCTTGTCGCTCTCCGCGCGGCTCATCGCCTTGTCCGCGGGGATGACCATGGCCTTGACGATGCCCTTGTTCTGCACCGCCTCGTGCATCATCGGCACCCCGCCCGCCTCGCCGTGCTCGCGGATGAGGTCGGTGAGCACCACGTGCTCCAGGCCGAAGCGCAGGTCCGGCTTGTCATTGCCGTACTTCGCCATGGACTCGTAGAAGTCCATCCGGAGGAAGGGCGTGGGGACGTCGATGCCCAGCACCTCGCCCCACAGCGTCTTGATGAGCCCCTCGATGATGGTGAAGATGTCGTCCTGCTGGACGAAGCTCATCTCCACGTCGATCTGCGTGAACTCCGGCTGCCGGTCGACGCGCAGGTCCTCGTCGCGGAAGCACTTGACGATCTGGAAGTACCGGTCGAAGCCGGCCACCATGAACAGCTGCTTGTAGAGCTGCGGGCTCTCCGCGAGCGCGTAGAACTTGCCCGCGTTCATGCGGCTGGGGACGAGGAAGTTGCGCGCGCCGCCGGGCGTGTACTTGCCCATGAACGGCGTCTCCAGCTCCAGGAAGCCGTTGGACACCATGTACGAGCGCGTCAGCGCGTTCATCTTCGAGCGCGTCATCAGCGACTTCTGCAGCGGCGCGCGGCGCAGGTCCAGGTAGCGGTGCGCCAGCCGCTTCTCCTCCGAGGTGTCGATGTTGTCCTCGATGGGGAACGGCGTCGGCTCCGAGCGATTGAAGATGGTGAGGTCGGTCGCCTTGACCTCGATTTCGCCCGTCTTCATCTTCGGATTCACGTTCTTCCCGCGCGACACCACCTTGCCGCGCACGCCGATGCAGAACTCCAGGCGCAGGCTGCCGGCCAGCCCGTGGGCTTCCGCGGCGTCGGGCTCGAACACCACCTGGGTGAGCCCCTCACGGTCTCGCAGGTCGATGAAGACCGCGCCGCCATGGTCTCGGCGATTGTGCACCCAGCCGAAGAGGACGACCTCCTCGCCGACGTTGCTCGCGGTGAGCTGGCCGCAATTGTGGGTACGCTTGACCTCGGTGATGAACGGGACCGCCATGGACAAGACCGCCTGCTGGGTTCAGAGGATGGGAAAGCGCGGCACCATACGGATCGTGGAAACGATGCGTCAAGGAATCCGCGCAGGCCTGACTCCCCTCAAACGGTCGGAATTGTGGGCGATTCCTGACGCACCCCAGGCTCGGCCGGCTCGGCCGACCGTCCCGCAACTTCGGGAGCGCTCGCGGGTTTCAGCACCCATGCAGGGGGAATTCCGCGCCGCCGTCCAGGCCTCCGTCCGGCGCGGGCGGAGCCTTGCCCTGCTCGCGCTGGCTTCGGCCGTCCTCGCCGCCCGGCCCGTCCATGCCGAGCCCGGCGACGTCAGCGCCTCCCTGGAGGTCAGCGCGGGCCGGGGCTACCGCGCCTGGAGTCTGCTGGGGGACGTGGAGCTGCGCGAGGATGCCACCTTCCTCACGCTGGGCTACACCGCCGCCCGCCCCGAGGCCGGCACCGCGCCCACGCACCAGCTGTCGCTCGGCGTGGACCACCTGGTGGGGACGCACTGGCTGGTGTCCGCCACGGCGAGCCTGGCGCTTCCCAAGAGCACGCTCACCCCGCTGGCCCCCGAGCGTCCAAGGCTCGCCCTGCCCGCCGTGGACGCCCGCACCGGCCATGCCAGCCAGGCGCTCCTCCTGTCGGCGGCCTGGGACTCGGCGGGCTTCGACGACGTGGAGTACGGCCTGGACGCGAGCCTCTCCCTCACCCGCCACCCGCTGAGCCGCGAGCTCACCGTCTCCCCCCGCACGGGGGAGCCCCTGCGCTACGCCCGCGAGGACCTGCTCTGGGTGGCGAGGCCCTCGCTGGGCGGCCGGCTGCTGCTGGGGACACGCTGGGAGCTGGGCCTGCGCGCCGGGCTCACCCTCTACAGCGAGGACCCGCTCACGGCCGGCCAGTTCACCGACGCGGAGACGGCGCAGCTGACGCGCCGCTTCGAGACGGCCCTGGAGGCCCGCCGTGCCCTGCTGGGCCTGCGCACGCGCGTCAACAGGGACTTGGGCTCCGGGGTGGCGCGGCGGGTGTCGGACGTCAACGCCACCACTGGCATCCCCACGGCCCCCTCGCGCTTCGACTTCAAGCCCTCCGTCGCCTGGCGTCCCGGCCGCGTCGTTCGGGGGCAGCTGTCCTACGCCTTCACCCGGTACGTGCCCGGCGAGGGGCTGTCCCACGTGCTGGCCACCCGCTGGACGGTGCGCCTGGGCGCGTCAGCGCGGGTGTGGGCCGCGGTGGCATTGCAGGAGGACCGGCGAGCACCCCTGGAGGGAGAGGCCGACGCCGGGGAGCCCTCCCGGGTCCGCTCCGGCCTCATGACGGTCGGGGGGGAATACACGTTCTGACCGGTCCGGAGTAAAACGGCGTCATGCTCCGAACAGTCCTTACCGCCACCGCCACCGCCTCGCTGGGCCTGGCCGTCGGCTGTGCGCCCGACACGAGCGCCCCCACGAAGGTCAGCGCGCTGGTGCTCAACAGCAGCGGCGAATACGTCCCCCAGGAGGTCGAGCTCAAGACGGTCTCCGACATCATCGGCCTCAAGGGCTCGGTGGCGGACCTGCGCGGCGGGGCGCGCATCGTCCTCGACTCCAATGACCAGGACCTCGCCAACGCCACCACGGCCGAGGCCTTCGCCAACGCCCTGCTCAAGGAGAAGGGCCATGACGTCAAGGCCAGCTACATCACGCAGGACGGCGTGCTGTGGCCGGCGGACTTCCACACCTGGAACATGGTGACGGCGTACCACGGCCTCGAGCGCGCCTTCGAATACTTCCAGACGGTGGGCAACATCCCCTCGGCGGACTTCAAGGAGCCCGTCACCACGTACTACTTCCCCGAGTTCGTCCTCGCCGACGTGGACAAGGACCCGCAGCGCGACAACGCGCTCTACTTCTCGGTGATGGAGTCGTTCCTGGTGCTGCCGTTCGACCAGCTCCAGCGCGCGCCGCTGGCCATCAACGCGGGCATCATCGCGCACGAGTACTCGCACCGCGTCTACAACCTGAAGGTCTACAACGGGCAGCCGTTCCCCCAGGTGCTGAGCCTCTGGTCGGCCACCACCCCCAGCCCGGGCGCCAACATCCTCAAGTCCTTCGACGAGGGCCTTGCCGACTACCACGCGTACGGCACCACCTGCCGCACCACCACCGGGTGTGATCCGCGCTTCTTCAACACGTCCTTCCACGACGACCCGTACGACGACATCGCCGACGCCCGGGACCTGGCCAACACGGGCCGCTGCATGACGGAGAACCTGCGCAACCAGCTGAACGGGCTGAACCTGGGCGACTTCAGCGGCAGGGAATACACGGTGGGCACCCTGCTCGCGACGGCGCTGTACCAGGCCGGCCAGGGCGCCGGGCAGCGCGAGGTGCTCATGCGCGCCGTCGTCGCCGCCTACAGCGACACGAATCCCCAGACGCCCGGCCTGCGGCAGCTGGCCGAGCAGTACGCCAACGAGCAGAACAAGTTCACCCTGGCCGTGGCCGCCGGCGCCATCATCACCCACGTCACCGACCCGAAGCTGAAGGAGGCCGTCTGCAACGAGCTGATGGACCACCTCCAGATTCCCAGGGACCTCCTCGTGGGAACGTCGAACCCCAACCTGTGTCCTCCCAGCGCCCAGCCTGGGACCACCTGCCCGCTGCTGCCCACCACCGAAGGATGAGGACCCACCCCGTGAAGACCTGGCTCGTACGCTGCCTCCTGGGTGGCCTCGCACTGTCCTCGCCCGCGCTCGCGCAGGATGACGACGACCCCTACGAATACCCCGACGAGGAGCCCGCCCGCTCCAACGAGGAAGAAGAAGACGACTACGCGGAGCGCCGCCGGAAGAACGTCGACCAGACGGACGACTTCCGCGAGGCCTCCGAGCAGGAGGGCGAGGACGGCGACTTCAAGGCGCTCTCCGGTCTGGACGACCCGAACCTGGGCGTGGCCATCGAGTTCATCAGCGGCGCCCTGCTGGTGGACAGCTCCCGCGGCGAGTCCTTCGACACGCGCCTGGGGCTCGGCGTGCGCGCCACCTGGGAGTACGGCCGCATCCTCGACAGCGAGCCCCTGCGCGAGGCCCTCTGGGCCGACCTGCGCTGGACGTACGGCAGCCTCAGCGACGGCACCCGCTTCATCAGCGGCGACACCCGCCTGCACTACTTCACCATCGCCCCGGCCTATGAGCTGAAGTTCGGCAAGTCCGACTTCGGCTTCTTCGCCCAGGCCGGCGGCGGCGTGGCCTACCAGGCCACCTCCATCACCGTGGACGCGGACGTGACGAAGGTGAACGGCCTCAAGCCCCTGCTCCAGTACGGCGTGGGCCTGCGGGGCCGCCCCCGCATCGGCTCCGGCAACCTCCGCCTCGCCTTCCGCCTGGAGGCGATGGGCTTCCGCCGTGGCTACATGAACGACTTCTTCCTCGGCGGCAGCCTCGGCACCGCCTTCTGAAGAACACTCCGCCCGCCGCTCCCTTCTCGAATCCTGGGAGCGGCGGCGGAAAATACTTCACCCCTTCCAACCGCGCCGGGCCCCGCTTCCTTGGCAGTCCAAGGAGTTGGGCACTGGCACGCACCGTGCTTATTCATCTCTCCGGGCGGGGGCGTGAGCTCCCATGGGGTCGGGGAGGCGTGAATGAAGAGCGTGCAGCAGGGACAGGGACAGCACTGGGATCCCGTGTGTGGGAAAGAATTGGCCACACCCGAGGGGCGGCCCACGGCGGAGTACAAGAAGCGCCGGTATTTCTTCTGCTCGGAGCGGTGCCGTCACGCCTTCGAGCGTCAGGCGGAGCGCTTCCGGCTCAATGAATTGGCCCGTGTCGGCGCGCTGCTGACGCCCGGCCGGGTGCGCTGGGGGATTTCTTAAGGCCCCAGCACCCCGCTCATGCCGCCCTGCGAAGGTCCTTGAGGCGCAGCGACAGCTTGCGCTGGCCCCGGAAGGTGTCGAAGCCGGCCTGGAAGGCCAGGTCCACCGGCCCTTCCACCAGCGTCACGCGGTCCGCCATGTTGAAGCCGATGGCGTCCAGCTCCGGAGCGTCCGCCAGCGCCAGCTTGAGGTGGCCGCTGCCAGTGCCCGACTTGGGCTGAAGCACGCGCGGGCGGGCCACCTGGCTGCGCAGCACCAGCACCGGCTCCGGGTTGCCCTGGCCGAAGGGCCCCAGGCGCTGGAGCGACTCCACGGCATGGGCATCCAGCTCGCGTGGGCTCACCACCGCGTCCACCCGGCACCGGGGGATGAGGTCCTCAGGCGTGAGGCGCTGGTAGGCAATCTTCTCGAAGGCCTCGCGGAAGGCCGGCAGCCGGCCCGCGTCGATGGTGAGACCGGCGGCGTGCTTGTGGCCGCCAAAGCGCGTCATCATCTCCGAGCAGCCGCTGAGCGCATCGAAGAGGTGGAAGGCCTCGATGCTGCGCGCCGAGCCCTTCCCCACCCCGTCCTTCACGCCCACCATGACGGTGGGCCGGTGGAAGCGCTCCACCACGCGCGACGCGACGATGCCGATGACGCCCGGGTGCCAGCCCTCGTCGTAGAGCACGAAGCCGCGCGAGTCCTTGCGGGACTCCGCCTGCGCCAGCGCCTGCGTGAGGATGTGGCTTTCGATGCCCTGGCGCTCCGCGTTGGCGCGGTCCAGCACCGTGGCCAGTGAGCGCGCCGTCTCCGCCGACTCCGAGCAGAGCAGCTGCAGGCCCAGCGACGCGTCATGGAGCCGGCCCGCGGCGTTGATGCGGGGCCCCAGGCGGAAGCCCACCTGGCCGGCGGTGACGACGGTGTCGGGGTCCATGCCCGCCACTTCCTTCAAGGCGCGCACGCCCGGGCGGCGGCCGGCGCTGAGCTCCTGGAGGCCATGCGACACGAGGATGCGGTTGGCGCCGGTGAGGGGCACCACGTCCGCCACGGTGGCCATGGCCACCAGGTCCATCATCGAGCGGAGGTTGGGCTCCTTGCGCGTGGCGAAGAAGCCGTCGTCGCGCAGCCGCTTGCGCAGGCCCATGCAGAAGTTGAAGGCCACGCCCGCGGCGCACAGCGCCTTGGTGGGGTACTCGCAGCCGGGCTGGTGCGGGTTGAGCACCGCCACCGCCGGGGGCAGCGTGGGCGGCACCGTGTGGTGGTCCACCACCACCACGTCCAGGCCCAGCTCCTTCGCGCGCGTAATCTCCGCCACGGAGGTGATGCCGCAGTCGAGCGTCACCAGCACCCGCGTCCCATCCGAGGCGATGCGCTCCACCGCGGCGAGGTTGAGGCCGTAGCCCTCATCCAGGCGGTGGGGGATGTACGTGGCCGGGGGGGCGCCCAGCTCCTTGAGGAACAGGTAGAGCAGCGACGTGGAGCACACCCCATCCACGTCGTAGTCCCCGTAGAGGGTGACCTTCTCCTTCATGCGCAGCGCGCGCGTCAGCCGCTCCACCGCGGCGGGCATCCCCTTCATCCGGAACGGGTCCGGCAGGTCCGCCAGCTTGTCGGACAGGAACGCGGACGCCGACTCCGGGGTGCGGTAGCCACGGTGCAGCAGCACCCTCGCCGCCAGCGGGTGCAGCGACAGCTCCCCCGCCAGGGACGCCACCTCCTCCTCGACCACGTCTGGCAGCAACCACCGCACGCTTGTCGCTCCTCCTCGGTCCTCCCCAACAGGGAGGTTGGCCGGGACGATTTCTTGACAAGCAGACAGTACCTCAGACGTCTGACGAGGAAAGGTCAACCTTGGGGACGACCTTTCCCCTCCTGCACGCGCGTTCAGGCGTGCGCCTGCTGGCCTGCCTGCTCCCGGCAGCCTCGCGGGCGACCGGTGTACAGCTTGTCCCGCACACCACGTGACAGGAGGACGGCATGGGTCCAAGAGGCATCATGACGGCTGCGCTGGCCCTGACGCTGGCGGGCGCCGGCACCGCGGCCGCACAGGAGCGCAAGGACGGCAAGCGGGGAGACGTGAATGTGTTCCTGCGAGGCGGCGTGGGTGACTACACCGGCGGCCTGGGGGACATCACGGCCACCGGCCCCGCCTGGGGCCTCACCTTGAATGTGCAGCCCACCACCTTCCTCGGCTTCGAGCTGGGCTACGAGGGCTCGCAGAACGGCGTGGAGGACGTCCGCCTTCTGGAGGGGCCGTCGCTCGTACGCCAGGGCGGCAGTGCGCTCCTCAAGGTGTCCCCGCCCTTCCTGACGGCCATCCGCCCCTTCGTGGGCGCGGGCCTGGGCATGTCCTATGTGGACGTGCGGGGTGGCGCGGGCGCGGGCCTCTACGACTCGGACACGATGCAGGAGGTGCCCCTGGCGGCCGGCATCGAGTTCAACAGCGGCGGACTCACCGCGGGCTTCCGCACCACGTACCGCGTGCTCCTGAACGAGGGCTGGGTCGAAGACCCCATCGCGGATGAGGACGAGGGCGGCCTGCTGGACGCCTCCCTCACGCTGGGCGCCCGCTTCTGACGCTGCCCTGAAAACACCAAGGGCCCTGTCTCCCGGGTGGGGAGCAGGGCCCTCGTCGTGTCACCGCCTGGCCGTTGTCGGCCGGGGGCTTACGCCGTCTTCGGCTGCTGGTCGATGCCGCCGCCCTGGCGGGCTTCCTTCGCCGCGGCGCGCTCGTCCAGCCAGATGGTCAGCGGGCTGGCGATGTAGATGGTCGAGTACACGCCCACGAAGATGCCGACGAGCATCGCGACGGCGAAGTCGAAGATCTCGCCCACGCCGAAGATGAGCAGACCGATGAGCGACAGCGCCGTGGTGAGGGACGTGAGGATGGTGCGCCCCAGCGTGTCGTTGACCGCGATGTTGATGACCTCGGCGAAGGGCTTGCCCTTGAACTTGGCCATGTCCTCGCGGATGCGGTCGTAGATGACGATGGTGTCGTTCACCGAGTAGCCGACGACGGTCAGCAGCGCGGCGATGGACGTGAGGTTGAACTCGCGCCGCGTCACCAGGTAGTAGCCGGCCACCATGATGACGTCGTGCACCATGGCCAGCAGCGCGCCCGGGCCGAACTTGAAGTCGAAGCGGAACGCCACGTAGATGAGGATGGCGACCATGGAGTACAGCAGCGCCATGATGCCGCGGTTGCGCAGCTGCTTGCCCACCTGCGGGCCCACGTAGTCCACGCGGCGCTGCTCGAAGTCCGGCTTCTCCAGGCCCTGGCTCAGCGCCTGGGTGACCTTGTCGGCCATGCCGCTGGCCACCACCTGGTAGTCAAAGCCGCCGTTCTGGGACTCACCCAGCTCGCGGACCTCCTGCACACCGGTGCCGCTGCCCTCGACGGCCTTCTTGATGGCGTCCGCGGTCAGCGCGTTGGTGGAGCGGAAGTTGATGATGCCGTTGGCCAGGTCCGCATAGACGTTGCGCACGGGGCCCAGGCCTTCAATCGCCGTCTGGGCCTTGGCCGCGTTCGCCTCGTTGAGCTGCGTGACGCCGCCCATGCGCAGCAGGAACGAGTTCTCGTCGTCGCTGCCGATGTTCTGCACGCTGACGTCCTCGAGGCCGCCCTTCTGGGCGCGCTCGCGGACCTCTTTCGCGGTGATGGGGTGGTCGTACTTCAGCTCCACCACCGTGCCACCGGCGAAGTCCACGCCCAGGTTGAACCCGAACGCGGCGATACCGACGATGATGGCCAGGTTGATGACGGTGGACAGGAACACGGCCGGCTTGCGCTTGCCGATGAAGTCGATGTTCGTCTTGTTCTTGAGAATCTGCATGGCAGTTCGTTCCCGAGCTGGGGCCGGTTAGACCGACACCCGCTGCGCGTTACGGCCGTGGACGAAGTAGGTCATGATGGTGCGCGTCACGACGATGGACGTGAACAGCGAGGCCAGCAGGCCGACGATGAGCGTCGTGGCGAAGCCCCGCACCGGACCGGTGCCCGTGAAGAACAGGATGAACGCGGCGATGAGCGCCGTGACGTGCGCGTCGAAGATGGTCCAGAACGCGCGGTCATAGCCCTGGTCCACCGCGGCCCGGGCGCTCTTGCCGTGCTCGAGCTCCTCGCGGATGCGCTCGTTGATGAGCACGTTGGCGTCCACCGCCACGCCCAGCGTCAGCACGAAGCCAGCGATGCCCGGCAGCGTCAGCGTGGCGTTGAAGAACGCCAGCCCCGCCAGGATGAGCAGGCCGTTGAGGATGAGGGCGATGTCCGCGATGACGCCCGCGCGCCGGTAGTAGATGGCCATGAACAGCAGCACGAGCCCCACGCCCACCAGCGCGGCCAGGCCGCCCCGGCGGATGAGCTCGTCACCCAGGCTGGCGCCGACCTGGCGGATTTCGCCGACCGTCACCGGCGCCGGCAGCGCGCCCGCCTTGAGCACCAGCGCCAGCGTCTGCGCCTCGCCCAGCCACTCCTCGAAGGTGCGCGCGCCCATGCGGCCCATGGTGATGCGGGCCCGGCCGCCGCCAATCTTCTCGTTGATGTTGGGCGCCGTGTGGACGTTGTCGTCCAGGACGATGGCCATGCGACGGCCCACGCCCGCCTCGGTCAGCTTCTCGAACTCACGCGCGCCGGCGGGGTCGAACGCCAGGTTCACCTCGGGCTCGTTGAGCTGGCTGAGCGACGCGTCCGCGCCGGCCAGGCTCTCGCCCGTCAGCGGCACGTTCTGCTCCACCAGGTAGGTGCGGTAGGTGGCGCACTCGTTCTTCTTCACCGGGTTGGCCATGCACTCGGTGAGCACCTGGCGGTTGTCCGGCGTGCGCTCCTTCGTGTAGTTCAGCAGCGCCTCACGCGACGGGGACTCGAGCTGCGGGAAGCCGCCCTCCTCCGTCAGGGTGATGTTGCTGCCCTCGGGCGGCGGGTTCGCCTGGAACATCTGCGCGAAGAACTGCGGGTTGGTGTCGTCCACCATCCGGAACTCGAGCTGCGCGGTGGTGCCCACCAGCTCCTTGGCCTGCTCGGGGTTGCTGCGGCCGGGCAGCGAAATCTGGATGGAGTCGGTGCCCAGCTTGCGCACGTCGACCTCGGCCACGCCCCACTTGTCGATGCGGCGGCGGATGACGAGCATCGCCTGGTTGACGGCGTCCTCGCGGAAGAAGTTCGTCTGGCCCTCGTCCGGCTCCAGCACCAGCGTCGCGCCCTCGCGGCTGACGCGCTTGAAGTCCGTGAAGGTGGCCAGGACCTCCTTCTCGATGGCGTCCATCGTCGCCGGGTCCTTGGCCGTCAGGGTGAGCTGGAGCTTCTCCGGGTCCGTATCCGCGGTCACCTCGCCAATCTTCTTGTCATTGACGTAGGTGGCGATCTGCTGCCCGCGCCGCTCGGTGCGCTTCTGGAGCGCCGTCTTGGTGTCGACGCGCATCACCATGTGGATGCCGCCCTGAAGGTCCAGCCCCAGGTTGAGGCGGTACTTCGCGGGGGGCGCCCAGGCCGGCATGCGCTCTTCGAGCACGGTCAGGTTGTTGCGCTGATCGCGCTCCACGACAACGAGCGAGTAATAGGTCGGGATGAGGAACCAGAGGGTCCCCAGCGTCACCGCGACAATGAGTCCGAACTTCCACCACCAGCCGCGGTTCATTACTTCTCCTCCTTCTTCTTCTCGTCGACCGCAGTCACGGTCTGCGGGCCTTCCGCCACAGTGCCCTTGGCGCTGATGGCGGTCTTGAGCACGCGGATGCGCACGCCGCTGGCCACTTCCAGCGTGACGGTCCGCTCATCGACGAGGTGGATCTTCCCGAGCAGCCCGCCCGAGGTGACGACCTCGTCGCCCTTCTTCAGCGCACCGAGCAGCGCCCGGTGCTCCTTCAACTGCTTCTGCTGGGGGCGGATCATGATGAAGTACATGATCGCCACGAGGACGACCAGGAAACCGAGGGTGCCCAGCGGGTTACCGCTGCCCCCGGCCTGCGCCAGAATCAGAAAGCTCTCAGCCACAGACTGCCTCGTCGGTTGAGGAAGGCTTGGAATGGGCGGCCCCCCACACTGGCCGAGGAACCCATCCGAAAGGGGGCCCTCTTAGCAAGGGGGCCCCATGTGAGCAAGTGAACGCGGGAAGCCCGGCAAACCCTCCGGTCGCTCACCGGCCACGGGTCCGCTCGTTCTCTTGGGCCCGGGCGCGCTCACGGAAGTCCCGGGCAAAGGCGGCAAACCGGTCCTCGGCCACCGCGCGCCGGACTTCTGCCATCAGCCCCAGGAAGTAGTGCAGGTTGTGAATCGTGTTGAGCCGCATGGCCAGAATCTCCCCCGCGGCGAAGAGGTGCCGGAGGTAGGCCCTGCTGAAATTGCGGCAGGTGTAGCAGTTGCACGCAGGGTCCACCGGCCTCGGGTCCTTGGCGTAGGCCGCGTTGCGGATGACGAGCTTGCCCTCCGAGGTGAAGAGCAGGCCGTTGCGTGCGCAGCGGGTGGGGAGCACGCAGTCGAACATGTCGACGCCGTGCTCCACGCAGGTGACCAGGTCCACCGGGGTTCCCACCCCCATGAGGTAGCGGGGCTTGTCGCGAGGCAGCAGCGGCGCCGAGTACGCCACGCCGGCATGCATGGCCTCGGGGGCCTCTCCCACCGAGTACCCACCCAGGGCGTAGCCCGGCAGGTCCACCGCGCACACCTCTTCCGCGTGGCGCTTGCGCAGGTCCTCGTGGAGGCCGCCCTGGACGATGCCGAAGAGGGACGAGCGCTCGCGGCTCCAGGCCTTCACGCACCGGTGCAGCCAGCGCGTGGTGCGCGCCAGGGAGTTCTCCAGGTACTTGCGGTCCTCGGTGGAGGGCGGGCACTCGTCGAAGGCCATGATGACGTCGGCGCCCAGCGTCTCCTGGATGTCGATGGAGCGCTCGGGCGTCAGGAAGTGCCGCGCGCCATCCAGGTGCGACTGGAAGGCGGCCCCCTCCTCCGTGATTTTGCGCTTCTCGGAGAGGCTGAAGACCTGGAAGCCACCGCTGTCGGTGAGCATGGGCCGGTTCCAGGAGACGAAGCGGTGCAGCCCGCCCATCTCCCCCACCAGCGCCTCCCCGGGGCGCAGCATCAGGTGGTACGTGTTGCCGAGGATGATCTGCGCGTCGAGCGTGACGAGGTCATCCGGCCCCACGCTCTTGACGCTGCCCACGGTGCCCACGGGCATGAAGATGGGCGTCTCCACGGGCCCGTGCGGTGTGTGCAGCCGGCCGCGCCGCGCCTTGGTGCCCGAGTCCTCGTGGAGCAACTCGAAGCGCACCAGCCCCGGTGCCACCCGCGTGTCGCCCTTGCCACCGCGCTGCCCTGCCTGCTGCTCGTCCATGGTGCTCACTCCGACACCAGCATGGCGTCGCCGTAACTGAAGAACCGGTAGCCCTCGCGCACCGCCTCCGCGTAGGCCGCCAGGGTGCGCTCGCGGCCCAGCAGCGCGCTCACCAGCACCACCAGCGTGGAGCGCGGGAGGTGGAAGTTGGTGAGCAGCACGTCCACCTGGCGGAAGGTGAAGCCGGGGCGGATGAAGAGCGTCGTCTCCCCGGGGCCCTCGCGCAGCTGGCCCGTCGCCGGGTCCGTGGCGGACTCCAGCGTGCGCACCACCGTGGTGCCCACCGCCACCACGCG
>JBKGHK010000240.1:0-13537 GCA_046520375.1 Pyxidicoccus sp. 3LFB2 | reverse complement strand
ACGCAGTACGCAGTACGCAGTACGCAGTACGCAGTACGCAGTACGCAGTACGCAGTACGCAGCACCGCAGCACGGCAGAGCAGCACGCATCACGGCAGCACGGGGCAGCACCGCAACACGGCAGAGGAACACCGCAACACAGCAACACGCAGCACGGGGCAGTACGGGCGGCGGCGGGTTGGTCGGGGCAGAGAACGGCAGTCAGAGCGGGCGGATTGAGCCTGCTCCAGTCGAACGGCTCGGGCGTGATGGATGGGTGGGAGGGAGCCGGTCCTCAGCGGAGGAGTGCATTCGCGAGGGCCGGTTCGCCTCAACAAACCTCGAAAGCAATCAGGTCATCATCATCCATCACTCCGCATCCCCTCTTCCGAGGCAGGACCCGCGCAGGGAAGCTCCAAGGTGAACGTGGAGCCAGCCCCAAGCTTGCTCTGGAAGCGGATGGTGCCACCGTGCGCCTCCGCGAGCTGGCGGCTCAAATAGAGCCCCAGCCCCAGGCCACCGTAGTGCCTGTCCGACACGGCGCGCTCGAAGCGGTTGAAGAGCTGTCCACACCGCGCCGGGTCGATGCCAATCCCGTGGTCCCTGACGGAGACCCGCGCGATGCCGGCCTCCTCGCCCACGGTGATTTCAATGGGGGCCCCTGCCCCGAACTTGATGGCATTCGACAAGAGGTTGGCCAGGATCTGCTCGACACGTGAGCGGTCCCAGCGCCCCTGGATGGAGCCCTCCTCCTGTATCGAGACGGTGCAGCCTGCCCTCTCCAGGTCCAGGTAGAACTGCTCGACCACCTCGCGGAGCAGGCCCGCGAGCTCGACGTCGGCCAGGTCCAGGGGCAGCCGCTCCGCATGGACTCGCGTCACATCCAGCAAGTCTCTGTTCAGCCGGCGCAGGCGCACGCCCTGCCGCAGGGCCCGCTCGACCAGCTTGCCCACGGGCGGCGGTTCGCCGGAGGGCGCGCACCGCACCGCCCGGTCCAGGGTCTGCAGTGAGAGCAGCAGCGACGTCATGGGCGTGTTCAGCTCATGCGAGGCGATGGAGAGGAACTCATCGCGTGCCCGGATGGCCTCCTGCGTCTTCTGGTACAGCCGCGCGTTGTCGATGGCGACCGCCGCGCGCCGGGCCACCTCCCGCGCCAGCTGGAGGTCGGCCTGGTCATAGGGGCGCCCCTGGATGGAAGCGACGAGGCTCAGCACCCCGAGCGTCTGCCCGCGCGCCACGAGCGGCACCACGATGAGGCTCCGGACTTCCAGCCGCTTGATGTAGTCCGCGTGGGCCGCGTCTTCACAGTGCCTCAGGCTGTCGGCCTCGGTGAACTCCTGGAACAGCAGCGGCGTCCCCTCGCGCAGGCACTTGATGGCCGGGTGGGTCGACCCCGGGCGCGGGGGATAGTCCCTCCGGAACGCGTCGAGCAGCGGCTCCTTCGCGGGGTCGCGATGTGCTCCGGCGATGCGCAAGAGCCCCTCGCCTTCCGTGACGTCGATGACGCACCAGTCCGCCAGGGAGCGCACGCACAGCCGGCCCAGGTGGTTGAGCGTCTCGCCAAGCTCCAACGACTCCGACAGCAGCGCCCCCGCCTCCGCGAGGAAGGCCGAGCGGCGCTCCGCCGCCTCCGCCGCCGCTCGCGCCGCCTGCTCCCGCCCCAGGAGCACGCCCTTCTCCAGCGAGATGGCCGCCTGCGTCGCGAGCAGCTCCAACACCACGAGCCGCGCGGCCGTGAAGGCGCCCACGAGGAGGTTGTTCTCCAGGTAGAGCAGCCCCACCACCTCGCCCTGCCTCTGGATGGGCATGCAGAGGACGGAGTGAGGCCGGTTCCGCGCGAAGTAGTCGTCCCCGGAGAACCGGCCCGCGTCCGCGGCGACATCCTCCAGGATGACGTGCTCCTTCGTCCGCAGCGCGTAGTGGAGGACTGCCCCGGGCACCCGCGGTGAGCCGTCCACCGGTACCGAACCCAGCAGGCTCACCGCCGCGTGCGACTCCGCGCAGGTGGCCTCCGCTTCGAGCGTCATCCGCTCCTGCTCGCACAGGACGAGGACGGCGCGCTGCGCCCCACCCTGCTCCAGGACCACCGTGAGCAGCGTGCGGACCAGCCTGTCGAATACCAGCTCGCTGGAGACGCTCAGCGACGCCTTGGCCACCGAGAGCAAATCCAGCTGCTCCGGGCGCACCGCGAGCGTGGCCGTGTGCGCAAGCGAGCGGGGCTCCAGCTTCCGAGCGGTGCTCGCGTCGAGCTGCTGGACCTTCCCACTGGCGCCCCACCGCTGATAGCGGGCCCGCGCCTCGCGCAGGTAGGTGTCGGCAATCAGCTCGAAGCCCCGCGCACGCCAGGCCCGGGACGCCAGCTCCCACGCCAGCGCCTCGTTCTGGACGAAGCCCTGCTCCCGCGCGGAGCGGATGGCCTCTTCGTAGTGGCGCTCGGCGTCGAGCGGCCGGCCCTCCACCCGGGCCCGCTCGGCGGCGACCAGCGCCGCCCGGTTCGCGAAGTTCTCCGGGCAGTGCTCCGCCCAGGCCACCAGCTGCTGGTGGTGGGCGATGAGCGCGGCCAGGTGCTCCGGCCGCTCGCCCACGGGGGCCACGCCATGGTGTGCCGCCCGCGCGAGCGCGGCATGGAAGTGGTACTCGGCGACCTCGAAGAACGACGAAGACGCCCAGAGCAGCCGCTCCGCCTTCACCGCCGCCGCCACGGCCCCGGCGGTGTCCCCCGCGTACAGCCGCGCCTGCAGCTTGCGGACTTGGTACCAGCACGTGGCGATGGCGAGGCGGGGGTCTGACTCCAGGTGCTGTTCGAAGCGGCCCTCATCGAACTCCGCGTCGTCGAAGGAGGAGAACTTCGGCAGCAGCCCCCGCAGGGTCCGGATGAACCGGAGCTGTCCGGTGACGATGTCGACGATGAGGCCGAAGCGCGCCTTGCGCGCGAACTCCAGCGCGACCTCCGCTTCCCGCTGGACGTCCGCGAGCGCGTCTCCCCTGGCGAGCAGCAGCGTGACGAGGCAGTTGAGGGTATAGGCCGCGTAGGTGAGGTCCCCTGTCTCCTGTGCCGCCTCGAAGCCCCGTCGCAGCAGGTCCGGGCTGGTGCGCAGGTGCCGGGACCAGGGACTCACGCGATGGCCGAAGCCCAGGTACACGCGGGCCTTGAGGCGCAGCGGGCCCCGGCTCTCCAGCACGTCGAAGCCCAGCTTTCCGAAGCGGTAGCCCCGCGCGTAGTCGTCGAAGTACGGCCCCAGCAGCATGCCCAGCCATACGTAGGCGAGAGACGAGGCCTCGCTGTTGCCGTGCTCGAGGCTGAGGTTCGCCATGCGGCAGACGACGAGCCCGAGCAGGTTCTTGTCGGTGAACAGCGCTGGGGACTGGGCCGCCGTCAGGACATCCATCGTCGCCCGGTGCACCGGGTCCGTCATCGCCGGCAGGTCGACCAGCTCTTCGATGGCGCGACTGCCGAGCTGGCGCCAGATGCGCTCGTGCTCCTGGCGGACATCCTCTTCCGACGGGTGCGCCGTCCAGGAGACACCGGTCCGCTGGAGGTATTCGAGGCACACCTCGACGCCGCGGTCGCTCCGGTCCAGCGTTGTGTAGAGCGCCAGGCGCGCGCAGGTGACGGCGGCCAGGTCGACGAGGCCCTCCGCGCGTTGTGAGAGCCTCGCGAGCCGCGCTTCCGCCGCGCCCAGCTCACCGGTCAGGTACTCGCACTCGGCGCGGTGGAACTCCAGCGCGAAGGCCAGCGCGTAGCGCCGCTCCCAGCCGTCCTCCGGCAGCAGCTCGGCGCCGGCCGCGAGGTACTTCAGCGCCGAGGCCCAGGCCGTGGACCGCCTCGCGCGCCGGCCCGCGAGGAGGTTGAGCTCGGCCACGCGCTCGCGCTCCTCTCGCGAGGTGATGAGCGACGCCCCGCGGTCGAGCTGGTTCACGATGTCGAAGACCTTCTCCTCCAGCTGCTCCGGCGCCGTGCGCTCCAGGAGGAGCCTGCCAATCCGCAGGTGCACCGCCGCCCGCCGCGCTTCGGGGATGAGCGAGTAGGCCGCCTCCTGGATGCGGTCGTGGAGGAACTGGTACGTGCCGTCCCCCCGGACCACCAGCCCCGCGCGGACGGCCTCCCACAGCTCCGCGTGGGCCACCTCCTCGGGGCGCTCGTGCACCATCGACAGCAGTGAGACTTCCGCGGCGCTTCCCAGGCAGGCCAGCTGCGTCAGCGCTTCGCGGGTATCGGCGGGGAGCCGCTCCAGCTTGCCCACCATCAGCTGGACCACGTTGTCGGTGAAGCCCTTGGCGCGGATGCGCTCCATGTCCCAGCGGAAGGCCCCCGCGCGCGCGTCGAACCCGATGAGCCGCTCGTCGTGGAGCGCCTCCAGGAACTGCAAGGTGAAGAAGGGGTTGCCCGCCGTCTTCTCGTGCACGAGGTCCGCGAGCGGCCCGGCCTCTTCCCGGCCACAGTGCAGCGTGTCGCTCACCAACAAGACCAGGTGCTCCCGGGAGAGCGGACCGAGCACGATGTCGGAGATGCGCGCGCCCTCCTTGCGTGCGCGCTCCAGCGTCAGCATGAGCGGATGCGACGGGGGAACCTCGTTGTCGCGGTACGCACCGATGACGAGCAGGCACTCTGCCCCGGGCCGGGTCATCACGTCCTGGAGCAGCGCGAGGCTGGCGGCGTCGGCCCATTGGAGGTCATCCAGGAAGAGCGCGAGCGGATGCTCCTTCCGGGTGAAGACGCCGATGAAGCGCCGCAGCACCAGGCTGAGCCGGTGCTGGGCCTCCGCGGGTGGCAGCTCCGGCACGGGCGGCTGCGGTCCGATGACCAGCGCCACCGGGGGGATGAGGTCCACGACGAGCTGCGCGTTGATGCCCAGCACGTCGAGCAGCCGCTGCCGGAACTCCGCGATGCGCTCCTCGCTCCGCGCGAGCACTTCCAGCACCAGCTCCCGGAAGGCCTGCACCAGCGTGGCGTACGGAACGTCGCGGTGGTGCGGGTCGAACTTGCCGGAGACGAAGAAGCCGCGCTCCCGGACGATGGGCTTGTGCAGCTCCTGCACGAGCGCCGACTTGCCGATGCCGGAGTAGCCGGAGACGAGGACGAGCTCGGGAGTGCCCGTGCCCACCACGCGCTCGAAGGCGCCCAGGAGCGCGGCCCGCTCACGCTCCCGGCCATAGAGCTTCTGGGGAACCTCGAAGCGGCCCGAGACGTCCTGCGTGGCCAGGGGGAATGACTCGAGCCGGCCTCGCGCCCGCCAGCTGGCCAGGCACCGCTCCAGGTCGTTCCGCAGGCCGCGCGCCGTCTGGTAGCGGTCTTCCGCCATCTTCGCCAGCAGCTTCAGGACGATGGCCGAGAGCACGTCCGGCAGCTCCGGCACGAGCGTGGTGGGGGGCCGCGGGGCGCGGGCGACATGGCAGTGCACCCACTCCAGCGCATCCTCCGCTTCGAAGGGCAGGCGCCCCGTGAGCATCTCGTAGAAGGTGACGCCCAGGGCATACAGGTCGGCCCGGCTGTCGATGGCCCGGTTCATCCGCCCCGTCTGCTCCGGCGCGAGGTACGGCAGGGAGCCCTCGATGAGGCTCGGGCTCTCGGCCACCGGGTGCTCGCGGGGGAGCCGGGAGGCCAGCCCGAAGCCCATGAGCCAGACCGAGCCGGTGGCCTCGTGGACGAGGATGTTCTGGGGCTTCAGGTCCTTGTGGAGGATGTCCCGCTCGTGAAGCTCCGAGACGGCCGTGACGATGGGGATGGCCAGCTCCAGGAACCGCACGGGGGCCATGGGCTCGCCGAGCAGCTGGTCGAGGGAGCGCCCGCCCGGGTCGTCCAGCACCAGCGCCGACATCCCCTCGTAGGTTTCGAGCGACAGCGGCGTCACCACTGTCCTTGGGTCCAGGGTGCCGCCAATGGACTGCTCGTTCTTCAGGCGCTCCAGGTCCTTCGCGCGGCCCTGGCGCGGGTCGAGCACCCGTAGGAGCACCGGACGCAGGTCCGCCTTCCGCACTCCTCGCAAGAGGAGCGTGCCATCAGCCCGCTGGAGTGTCTGGGTGATGGTGAAGGACCCACCGCTCTGTTTCATGGGATGCCTGCCAGGGGCATTGGCTAAGCCTAACCATGCGGCGGCAGGCGTCGGGCCGTCAGGCAGGCGTTCGCCACCGCCCCTCCTGGCAGGGACTGGAGTACGCTGCGCCTCGCGAATGAAGCTCTCCCTCGCCACGCGCATCTTCCTCGGCTACGCGGTGGTGCTCGTCACCTTCGGGATGGTGTCGCTCTTCAGCGTGACGGAGCTGCACCGCAACCGGCTGGAAATCCGGCTCGTCAGCCAGGGCTACCTCCAGCTGTCGCAGGACGCCGCGGAGCTGGAGACGTTCCACACCACCCAGGAGAAGGACACCGAGCGGGTGCTGGAGGAAGGCAGCGTGGAGGCGCGCCGGGCCTCCATCCGGCTCGCGCGCCTGTACTTCCCGCCCCTGATGTCCCAGCGGCTGGCGTCCGCCCAGGCCAAGGCGCGCGAGGTGCTGACCTTCGCCCCGCCCGGCGAGGCTCCCTTCATCCGCGGGCTGGAGACGCGCATCGGGGACATCCACGCCCGGTACCGGGAGTATGGCCGCGCCGCCGAGGCCGTCTTCACCGCGCTCTCCACCGAGAATCCGGACCGCGAGCAGGTGGCCCGCGCCACCGATGAGCTGCGGCAGTTGGAGTCGTCCATCGGCCGCGACATCCGCGTGCTCCGCGCCGCGCTGGCCAACCGCATCCGCGAGCGCGTGGACGGGGCCGAGGAGCGCGAGCGCACCACGGGCCTGTTCATCATCGGCTTTTCACTGGCCGCCATCATCGTGGGCATCGGCGTCATCGCCTGGTCCGCCCGCACGCTGCGGCCGGTGCGCACCCTCATCGAGGGCGTGTCCCGCATCGGCCGCGGTGACTACAACGCCCAGCTGGGCGTTCGCGGCGATGACGAGGTGGCCGTGCTGGCGCGCGAGTTCGACCAGATGGCCCGCTCGCTCCAGGCCCGCGAGGCCCAGCTCAAGGCGCAGGCCGAGGCGCTGATGCGCGCCGAGCAGCTGGCCGCCGTGGGCCGCATCTCCGCGCAAATCGTCCACGAGGTGCGAAACCCCCTGTCCTCCATCGGCCTCAACGTGGAGCTGCTCCAGGACGGGCTGGAGCGCGCCAGCTTCCCCTCCGAGGAGGACTCCAACGAGGTGAAGGAGCTGTTGTCCGCCGTCACCCACGAGGTGGACCGGCTGGCCGACGTCACCGAGCAGTACCTGCGCATGGCGCGCCCGCCCAGCCCGGACCTGGACCCGCGCGACGTCACCGCCGTGCTGGACGGGGTGCTGGACTTCACCCGCGAGGAGCTGGAGCGCGCCGGGGTGGAGGTGGTGCGCGACTTCGCGAAGGACACGCCCCCCGTGCTCGCGGACGAGGGCCAGCTGCGCCAGGTCTTCCTCAACCTGCTGCGCAACAGCCGCGAGGCCATGCCGGGTGGCGGCCAGCTCACCGTGGCCACCCGCCCCCTGGAGCGCGACGTGGAGGTCCACGTGCGCGACACCGGCCAGGGGATGACGGAGGACGTGCGACGTCACCTCTTCGAGCCGTTCTTCACCACCAAGGAGGGCGGCACCGGGCTGGGACTCGCCGTGAGCCAGCAGATCCTCCAGGCCCACGGGGGCTCGCTCTCCTGCCAGAGTATTCCCGGCCAGGGCACGGCCTTCGTGTTAAGGCTTCCCCGCGCATGAGCTTCACATCGTACCGGGACGAGCTGCCCTCGGGGCTGCGCGTCGTCACTGTCGAGACTCCCCACCTCCACACCGCCCTGCTCGCCATCTATGTGCGGACGGGCAGCCGTCACGAGACGCTCGTCAACAACGGCGTCAGCCACTACCTGGAGCACCTCTTCTTCCGCGGCAGCGAGAGCTGGCCGGACACCGTGAAGATGAACGGGGCCGTGGAAGAGGTGGGTGGCAACCTCAACGGCGTCACCACCCGGGACCACGGGTACTACTACACGCCCATCCACCCCGCGCACCTGCGCGTGGGCATGGACATCCTCGGTGACATGCTCACCCGCCCCCGCCTCACCGACATGGAGGTGGAGCGGCAGATCATCCTCGAGGAGATGCTGGACGAGGTGGACGAGAAGGGCCGCGACATCGACCTGGACAACCTGTCCAAGGACCTCCTCTTCCCCGGCCACCCCCTGGCTCTGAAGATTGCCGGCACCCGCGAGTCCGTCACCGCCCTCACCCACGCCCAGGTGCTGGAGCACTTCGCGAAGCACTACGTGACGGGCAACCTCGTCGTCACCGCCGCGGGCCGCGTCAATCGCCAGGAGGTCCTGGAGATGACCGAGCGCGCCTTCGCCCGGCTGCCTCGCGGGCTGGCCAGCACGGAGCTCGCCCCGCCCGCGACGGCGCCCGGCCCCCGGCTGCACTTCGTGGCGCACGACGAGTCGCAGACGGAGTTCCGCCTCAACTTCCGCACCGTGCCGGACCGGCACGAGGACCACCCGGCGCTGCAAATCATCCGGCGGCTCCTGGATGACGGGCTGTCGTCACGGCTGCCCTTCGAAATCGTGGAGAAGCGCGGGCTGGCGTACTCCGTCCACGCGTCGCTGGACGCGTACCATGACTCGGGCGTCTTCGAGATTGAGGCCGCCAGCGCGCCGGAGAAGGCCGCGCAGGTGGTGGCGGAGGCCTTCCGCGTGCTGGGCGCGCTCTGCGACACCGAGGTGGGCGAGGAGGAGCTGCGGCGGGCCAAGCGGCGCCACCGCATGCTGCTGGAGTTCGCCCAGGACTCGCCGGGCGAGCTGGCCGGCTGGTTCGGCGTCAACGAGCTGTTCAACGCCTCCGAGTCCTTCAGCCACCGCGCCGACCTGGTGGACGCCCAGTCCGCCGCGACGGTGCGCGAGGTGGCCCGGCGCTACTTCCACCGGGAGAACCTCACGGTGGTGGCGGTGGGCCAGCGCAAGGGCCTGAAGGCCCTGGAGCGCGTGGTGGCGGAGGCCCCGGGGCTTCCGGCGCCCCAAGCCCCCAGCCCCGTACTGGCGGCCGTCAGCGGCGTCCGCCGCGGATGATGACGGGCCCCGAGGGGCGCTTCTTCGGCTTGGGCGCGAGGGCGGTGAGCGCCTTCTTGATGCGCAGGTACTCCTCGTTGTCGGGGCTGCGCTTCAGCCCCTCTTCGATGAGCTTCAGCCCCTGGGGCACCTTCGTCTGGAGGATGGCGTAGAGGTTGGCCAGCTGGGCCTTCTCCTCCAGCGTCGCCTCGCCCAGGGTGAGCAGCCGCTCCAGGGACGCCTGGGCCTCCGTCTTCCGGTCGGCCTTCAGGTGCAGCTGCCCCATGCGCGAGTGGGCCGGGGCGAAGCGCGGGTTGGCGCTCAGCGCGAAGCGGTAGCTCTCCTCGGCGCCCCGCCTGTCTCCCTGCTCTTCCTGCGTGCGGCCGCGCACATACAGCGCCCGCGCGAGGCGGGGCCGCAGCTGGAGCGCCTTGTCCACCTGCGTCTGCGCGTCCGCGCGGCGCCCCTGCACCAGCTGCGCCTCGGCGAGCCAGGCCAGGGCCTCGGCGTTGTTGGGCTCGGCCTCCACCAGCTTCTTCAGGGCGGCCTCGGCCTCGGCGGGGCGCTCCAACACCAGCAGCACACGCGCGCGCAGGGTGACGACCTCGGTGCGCGCCGCCTCCGCCCCCTGCACCGCGCCCAGGTCGGCCTCGGCCATCTCCGGGAAGCCGTTGTTGAGGAAGTAGCGCGCGCGGAGCAGCCGCGCGGACGTCTGCTCCGGGTCCTGCTGGAGCAGCCGGTCCATGAGGTTGGCGGCGAGCAGCTCATCGCCCTTGAGCAGCAGCACCTCGGCCTCCACGGCCTTGGCCTCGGGGTCGTCCGGATTCTCTCGGAGGATGGTTTCCAGCGTCTTGAAGGCGGCGTCAATCTGCCCCTCGCGCGCCTGGATGCGGGCGAGCTTGAGCACCTCCGCGTCCGGCAGGCCGCCCGTGTCGCGCAGGTGCATGAGGGCCGCGAGCGCGTCCTGGGTGTGGCCGTCCTGGAGATAGAGCTCGGCGAGCTCCCGCTGGATGACCGGGTCCTCCCCGACGAGCGACCGGGCCTGCTTCAGCGCGAGGATGGCGGCGCCCTCGTTGCCGGCGAGGCGGTGGGCCTGGGCCATGAGGAGCAGCGGCTCGGCGCTGTCCGGGGCGGCGGTGGCGGCCTTGCGCAGGGCCGCGAGCGCGGGGCCGGGTTCGTTGTTGGCCAGATGGGCGCGGCCCTCCGCGAGGGCGGATTGGGCCTGCTGCGCACGGTTCTGGACCGCGGCCACCTCAGGCTCCTTGCAAGCAAGCGGGAGGAGGAGCGCCAGGGTCCAGGGACGGATCGAAAAATGCCAGGGCATCGCTGAGCGCGAGGGTACCGGATGTTAAGCTCCCTCGTCGATGGACCCATTTGTTCGGCGCCTCGTGGAGAGGCTCCATGACCCCAGCAAGCCCCTGTCGAGAAACCGGCACTTCCACACATTCGACACCCCCGAAGGGCGAATGGCGCTGAAGGTGTTCCGGCGGCTGCGCAGCCTGCAGCACGACATCCTCGCCTGTCAGGCGGAAGGCCGCCGTGCGCGCATTTCCCGCCACGTCGGACCGCAAGGCGAATACCGCATCGAGCTCCTCATGGAGCGCGTCTCCGGCCGTCGGGTGTCCATGCTCCAGGCGGCCGAGTTCGAGCTGCTCGCCGGCCTGCCCGGCGTGCGGGAGGCACTGGAGATTCTCGACGTCGCGGCGTAGCGGCTAGATGTCGGCGGCGTACGGTGGCGCCGGCTCGTACTGGATGTAGCGCTGGACCTGACGCGCGAAGGCCGGCTCCCACAGCTGTCCCACCAGCCACAGGGACATGTCGATGCCGGCGGACACTCCCGCCGCGGACACGACGTTGCCGTCCCGGACGTAGCGGACGTTGTCCAGCACGGTGACGTCCCCCCGGGCCCGCAGCTCCTCAATGGCGCTCCAGTGCGTCGTCATGCGGCGCCCGGTGGCGAGCCCGGACGCGTGGAGCAGGAAGGCGCCGGTGCAGACGCTGGTGATCCACTTCGCCTCCGCGCCCCGGGCCCGAAGCCACGCGAGCGTCGCTTCGTCGCGTATCTCCCGCTTCCGGCCCTCTCCTCCGGGGGCGAGGAGGACGTCCAGGCGCGGGGCGTCCGCGAAGCTCGCATCGGGGATGACGCGCAGCCCCTTCGCGCTGCGGATGGGGTTGCCGTCCTTCGAGTAGGTGCGGACGTCGATGGACAGCTCGGGGCGGAGGTACGCCGCGGCGGCGAAGACCTCCCACGGGCCGGCGTAGTCGAGCTCCTCTGCTCCGTCGAACAGCATGATTCCGATGCGCGTCATGTCCGGGGGCTCCTGGGGTTTGCGGCGCGGGTGCGCTCGCGGTGGGACGGTGCGGCCTGTGCGCTCTCTCCGAGAGGGTTCGCGGCACGGGTGCGCTCGCGGGGCTTCGCGGCGCGGAAGCGCTCGCGGTACTCGGTGGGGCTGATGTGGAGGATGCGGGTGAAGGCGCGGCGCATGGATCGGAGGTGCCGAGACCCACGCGCGCGGCGATGGCGTCCACGCCGTCGGCCGTGTCCTCCAGGGCGCGGCGCGCGGCCTCGACGCGCACCTGCTCCACGAAGCGGGCGGGAGGACAGCCGACCTCGGTGGTGAAGGCGCGGCGGAAGTTGCGCTCGCTCATGGCGGCGCGGCGGGCCAGCGCGGGGATGCGCAGGTCGGCTCCGGGGTGGTCCGCCATCCACGCCTGCAAGTCCCTCAAGGGCTCGCGCTCGGCGGTCTGCGCGGAGAGCTGCGCGCTGAACTGGGACTGGCCTCCGGGACGTCGGAGGAAGAGGACCAGCTCGCGTGCCACGGACAGCGCCACGTCGCGGCCGCAGTCCTCTTCCACCAGCGCGAGCGCCAGGTCCATGCCGGCGGTGACACCTGCGGACGTATAGACGTGGCCATCCCGGAGGTAGATGGGGTCCTTCTCCACGGTGACGCTCGGGTGGAGCTGGGAGAGCCGCTCGCACTCGCTCCAATGGGTGACGGCGCGGCGGCCATCGAGCAGCCCGGCGGCGGCCAGCACGAAGGCGCCGGTGCAGACGGACGCGAGCCTGCGCACCCGAGGGGCCTGGGCCTGGACCCAGGACAGGACTCGCGCGTCGCCCGCCACGGGGTGGACGCCCCGGCCTCCGGCGATGAGCAGCGTGTCGAAGGGAGGGCCCCGGCGTGGGAGCACCCTGTCGGCGACGAGGCGGAGCCCGGAGGACGAGCGCAGCACGGGGCCGTTCGCGCTGAGGAGCTCCAGCACATAGCGGGCTCCCGTGGCACCCTGCTCTTCCTGGAGCCAGCGGGATGCGCGGCCAAAGACTTCCAGCGGCCCGGTGACGTCGAGAATCTGCGCGTCATCGAAGGCGAGGAGCCCGATGCGCAGCGGCGGCGCCCGGGGGCCGGGGCGCACGGTGGAGACTCGCTGGGGCACGCGCTTCATGCACGGCACTGTGCGCCCGTCCCCCCGTTGGCCGCAAGGACACGGAGCCCACACTTTCGGCCACGGGCCTGGCGGCGCCCGTCTGGCCTCAGACTCGACTTTCGCCACTCTGGCCCGACACCTTCGGATGGCCCGCGGGGAGGGCGCTCCTTCAGCGGCTCAGCCCCTCTCTGGGACGCGCCGATATGCAGAAAGGCCGAGCCAGACACCAGGCAGAGTCCGCTTTCCAGATGGCGAGCGCGGAGGACGGGGAGGCAGGCACGCGCCCTCGTCTCCAGGAATCCGCGCTCCGGGCCGGGCGTGCGGAGCGCGGCAGACTCCTGAGCTGGTCTCTGGCGTCTCCAGGAATCCGCTCCGGGCCAGGCGTGCGGAGCGCGGCAGACTCCTGAGCAGATCTCTGGCGTCTCCAGGAATCCGCTCCGGGCCGGGCGTGCGGAGCGCGGAAGGCTCCTGAGGTGGTCTCCGGGAAAGCCTGGCGGGTGGCCTGTCCGCCAGCTCTCAGGCACGGAGCCCCGCGCCGGAGCTCACATTGCGCGCGGCATGCCAGGCAGTGCAGGTGACTGAGCCGCTGCGCCAGGACCTCTCTACCGAAGCGCCTCCCAATGAGCCGGCACTGCGCGACCGCACCCGGGCTCACCTTGCGCGGCATCCCTCAGTGCGCTGGCCCCGAGAGACCTTGCAAGGACAGCCCCATGGGGCACTCACGGGCCCGCCAGGCACAGGGCGAGTCGTGCCGGCCAGCAACCCGGGACGTCGCCTTGCGACACCCCTCATGTCGGACCCACCCGGTAGACAGGTTCAGGTGGAAGGAACGTTCATTCCGCGGAGGCCCCTCCCCCCGGGGGGAGGCAACGGAGGGACGTCTCGTTCGCGCAACCAGTCGCCCGAGGGGCGGGGAGGGGGAAGGGCCATGGACTTTCTGGAGATGATGCACGCCGATGCCATGCGTGACGCGGCGGGGCTGCTGGCCCGGCGGGGCTACGACAACGCGCAGGCGGCGGAGGTGGCCCGGGCCATGCGCATGTCGGTGGGCTCGCTGTACCGGCACTACGGCAGCAAGTTGGGGCTGGCGCTGGCGGTGCGCGACT
>JBKGHK010000023.1:0-33110 GCA_046520375.1 Pyxidicoccus sp. 3LFB2 | reverse complement strand
CCAGGCCCCCAGCTCCTGCGTCCAGTAGATGCTGCCGCGCTCGAAGTGGTTGTAGTGGCCCCGGCCATCCGGCGTCGTCAGCTCGTCGGAGATGGGATAGCCCAGCACGCCGCGCTCCCAGGCCAGCTGCTCCCACCGGTTGTGGATGAGGCCATGCACCACGTGCGCGCCCAGCGTCGGCGTCCAGTAGATGCTGCCCTTCTCGAAGTGGTTGAAGCGGCCCACCCCGTCCGGCGTGGCCCGCTCACCGGCCAGGCACCTGCCCAGCAGCGCCGGGCCGTTCACCGCGTCGTACTTCGCCTTGATGTCCCCCTGGAGCACGCAGCTGGAGCAGTTGTTGCTGGTGATGCTCCTGGAGCCGTAGCTGCCGGGATAGGGCGCGAGCGACACGCCGTTGAGGACGATGTCCTGGCCCACGCCGTTGAGCAGTTGCTCGTAGTGGACGTGCGCTCCGCTGCTCGCGCCGGTGCTCCCCGTCAAGCCGATCTGCTGGCCCTGCGCCACATGGGTGCCGCTCGGCACCGAGTAGGCGGACAGGTGGAAGTAGTACGTCACCCACCCACCGCCATGGTCGATTTTGATGTAGTTGCCCGCGCCGCCGGCCTCGTAGTGGCGCGTGGCGTAACCCGCCGCCGAGGCGAGCTGGGGCTGGCCGCTGGTGCCGCCACCATTTTTCACGAAGTCGAGCGCGCGCCGTACCTCGGCGCTGTGATGGCTGTACGTCCAGGACTGCCCGCAGGGGAAGGGCGCCTGGAAGTGGGGCCTCGCCAGCGCCGCGACGAGAGGCGCCTCCTGCGTGGGCGCCTCCTGCGTGCCTGCAATCGTCTCCTCAGGACCGCAGCCGGTGCCGCTCAGCAGCAGCGCCAGTGAGAGACCCGACAGCCACGTACGGGGATTCAGCCAGCCTTCGACGTTCATGGGGATTTCCATCCTGCGTGGGGGGACTGTCCGGGGGGCGGCAGTCATTGCCCTTCCATGAGGGCCTGGGCTCTGGGGCATCTCAATAAAAAGACAAAGGGGAATGCCTGGGGTGCGCTTCGAATGGAGCGGTGGCTCGTCCCCGTGGAGCGGCTTCCGTACCGGGCGGCATGTTTCCTGGCGCGCCTGGAACTGCCCGCATGGGAGTGCGTACGCTGCGGCCGCCATGTCCGAGCGCGCCCCAGAACAGCTGCGTCCTGCCTCGAACCTCGACGAGCTGCGCCGCCAGCTGGAAGGCGGGCTCGAGTCCATCGAGTCGGCCTCCCCCTGCTACGAGCGGCTGAGGGACGCGCTGCGCGGCTCGAAGTGGCGAGAGCAGCTCTGGGAGCGGCCGGGCCTGGTGGCCGAGGTGCTGGCGCGGGACGCCTCCTGCGCGGAGGCGCTGGAGCGCGGTCTGCGTCGCGCGGCGCAGGAGGGCTGGCACGAGGACGCTCCCGCCGTCCGGACGTTGCGTGAGGCCAGGGCCCGCCGGGAGCAGCTGGTGGACCGGGTGCGGCAGCTGGCGCAGCAGCTGATGCCCGGTATCGGCGCACCCACGCTGGAGGCAGGGCTGCGCCGGCTGGATGCGCACGCCCGAGAGTTCCCCACCTGGAAGAAGCGACCGGAAGAGGCCTTCGTGACGCTGGGAGGGCAGGTGCACTGGTTGGGCCTCCCGTCCGCGGCAGAGCCCTACGCCCGCCTCCTGCTCATCGTGCTCCTGCTGGGCTCGCTCTTCATCCTGGGCGTGACGGCCTTCTTCCTGTTCCTCATCACGGTATCGGAGGGAGGCATTCCGGCCCTGGAGGACAGCCTGCTGGTCGACGTGCTGTCGCTCCCGGTCATGTTGTTGGGCGGCGAGGCGCTGCTGGAAGACGGGGCGATGTGGTGGGGGAGCTTCGGGGTGGCCCTGGTGCTGACCGGGCTGTCTTCCGTGGGATTGCGGCGGCTGCGCAGGGGCGCTGTCTGGCTCACTCCGGAGCGGCTCGTCTGGCTGCCCCGCTCGGGCGAAGGCGCCACCGTGCGCATGGACTCCATCGCCGAGGGGGGCATCCGCCTCCATGGCGGGAAGGGCCCTCTCGTGGTGGTGGGCAATCGGCGCGTCGAGCTGCCCCTGGGACGTTGGGAGGCGGAGCGGCTGAGGCTCTGGCTGGAGCTGTTCCGTCACGCGGAGCTGCGGGCGCGGACGGCGCGGGTGCAGCTCCCGGTGGAGGTCGTCTCGTTCCCGGCGGTCCTCCAGAAGGGCATGCTGGAGCGCAAGGGGCATGCGGTGCTGACGGGCCGCAACGTCTACTTCCTCCCGGAGGCGCGGGCCGGCCACGCGCTGCTGAAGGCCGCGACGGGAAGGACGCTGGACTCCCGCGTCGAGCTGTCGTGGTTGCTGGACATGCTCCGCTGGCAGCCCGAGGCCGATTTCGAGGCGTTACTCGGCCGGGCGGTGGAGGCCACGCAAGGCGTCACCTGGCCCGCCAGCGTGGGCGGCGCTGTCGCGAACATCTCCTGGAGCCAGCAGGTCCAGCTTCGCCGTGACAACGAGGTCATCACCGGCCAATTGAAGGGGCCCCAGGGCCCCGAGGCCGCGCGCATCGTTACAGCCTGGCGCTGAACGACGCGGTTGCCCCGGCGGTCCTGCTCAGCGCTTCGCTGCGCCGGCCTCAGCTCGTCCGCAAGTCCAACCTCGCGCTGACCGAGACGGACTGCGGGTTGAACGCGCAGAGCCGGAAGGTGCCCGGCACCAGGTCGGGCCGGGTGACCGAGTCCGCGGCGAACGAGAAGTCCGCCGTCAGCTCCTCGGCCGCGGCGGAGAACGTCCCCGTCTGCCCCAGCAGGCTGCGCCGCAGCCGGAACCGCACGGGCGGCCGCGAGCCGTCGGCCCTCGGCTGGACGGTGCCCGCGGCGAGCACCCCGTTGATGGCCGACTCGTCCTGGAGCAGGCACACGTTGGAGCCTGGCGCGATGCGCAGCGTGGCCGCCTGGTTGCCCGCCCACGCGAGATTCGAGAACACCAGGGCGAGCGCGCCCAAGGCGAAGGTTCCCCTCTTCATCGTTTTCATCATCGACTCCCGGGGGGAGGGTGCAGGGCCAGCCGCGTCCCCCTCAGCACAAACTGGCTGTAGGGGATACGTGGCGTTCCCATGAGTGGATTCAGCGCGGCCCCCGATGGGCTTCGTGCCCGCCGGCTGCCTCCTGTTCGTGCAAGGGAATGCGAAGGCCGCGCTGGCCCCCGGCGCCTCCATGGCGCCGGGGGCTGGGGCGTTTCCTACTGCCCGAGCACGACGCGGAAGAGCTTCTCGTTGCTGTTGTCGGGGATGCTGTCCTTGTCACCCTGGTTGGTGGTGGTCAGCCACAGGTTGCCGTCGAGGGTCGGCTCGACGGTGCGCAGCCGGCCGTAGGTGCCGACGAAGAACTGCTGCACGTTGGTCAGGCTGGTGCCGCTGATGACCTCGCGGTAGAGGCGTGAGCCGCGGGCGCAGGCCACGTACAGGACGTCGCGCACCACCGCGATGCCGGAGCAGGAGCCTTCCGACGTGGGGTAGGTCTGCTTCGGGGCGATGTACCCGGCCGTCGCGCAGCCCGAGCCACCCTGGGACACCGTCCCTTCGCAGTTCGGCCAGCCGTAGTTCCCGCCCTTCTGGATGAGGTTCGTCTCATCCATCACCGAGTTGCCGAACTCCTGCTGCCACAGGCGACCCTGCGAGTCGAAGGCCAGGCCCTGCGGGTTGCGGTGGCCGTAGCTCCACACATGGTTGCCGAAGGGGTTGTCGGAAGGGATGCTGCCGTCGGCATTGAGCCGCAGCACCTTGCCGGCCAGGTTGTTGATGTCCTGCGCATAGGCACCGTTCTGGGCATCGCCCGTCGCGGCGTAGAGCTTCCCGTCCGGTCCGAAGCGCAGGCGCCCGCCGTTGTGGAACTTGTTGCGGCCGATGCCCTGGACCAGCACCTGGAGCGACGCGGTGTTGAGGGCGCCATTCTCATACCGCAGGCGCACGATGCGGTTGTCGGTGGGGGAGGTGTGCATCACGTACAGCCAGCGGTCGGTGGCGAAGGTGGGGGAGAGGGCCAGCCCCATCAGCCCGCCCTCACCGTCGGTGCTCTGCACGTTGGGGACGGTCCCCACCGACGTCTTCTGGCCCGTCGCCGGGTCCAGGCGGACGATGTTGTGCGCATCCCGGCGGCCGTAGAGCACCGTGCCGTCCGGCAGGTTCACCAGGCCCCAGGGGATGTCCGTGTCGGTGGCGACCTGGGTGACGGAGCAGACGGCGTTCGAGCAGGCCTGGCCGGTGGTGACAGTCACGGCCGAGCTCTGGGCCGACGCATTGCCCTGGGCGTCACGGGCCAGCACGGCGTAGGCGTAGGTCGTGTTCGCGGAGAGGCCGCTGTCGACGAAAGACGTCGCGGGCGGCGTGCCGGACACCGTGGCAATCCTCACGCCCCCTCGGAACACGTCATACGCGCGCACGCCCTGGTTGTCGGTCGACGCCGTCCAGCCCACCGTCACGGTGGTGCCCGTGGCGGTGGCGGTGAGGCCCGTCGGAATGGTGGGCGGCTGGGTGTCCACCTGGCAGGGCGGCGGGGTGATGGAGAGCGTCGCACTGCCTTGAGAGACGTTGCCCGCCGCATCCCGCGCATTCACATACAGGCCCCAGGTCGCGCCAGCGACCACCGTCAGCCCGGTGGACACCGTGGCGCCGGAGACGGACTTCATGAGCTGGCCGTCGTGGTAGACGTCATAGAAGGCCACCCCCTCGTTGTCCGTGGACGGAGACCACGACAGCGTGGCCGAGTTGCACGTCACGTTGGACAGGGCCAGCCCCGTGGGCACGGTGGGCGGCTGGGTGTCGGCCGGAAGGGACCACTGCTGGTTCGTCTGGCCGTTGCAATTCCAGACGATGACCGGCGAGCTGTTGGCGGTGGCCTGACCGGACACATCGAGGCACAGCGAGGACGCCGGATTAACGACCGCGCCGTTGGCGTTGCGGACCCACCGCTGGTTCGCCGCCCCGGTGCAGGAGCCGATGACCGCCCTGGCTCCGGCGGTGGCGGTCGCGGGCTGGACGCACCAGGCGCCGTCGAACACGCGCAGCTCGCCTTCGGGGGTGAAGAGGAAGCGCTGGTTCGCCGCCCCGTGGCAGTCATAGATGTTGAGCCCTTGCCCCGCCGTCTGGCTGTTCTGGGCCACGTCGAGACAGCGCCCGGACTGCACACCGATGAGCCGGGTGCCCGCGACGACCGCGGCGGTTTGCGTCGAGAGCTCGGGGCCGTTCTCCGACGGCACTCCACAGGCAGCGACGGCGGCGAGGAACAAACCCAGTCCGGTTCGACGAACTCGGACGGGCAGGGGACGAACATTCATTGAGACGCTCCTTGGTGTGCTCCCTCCTTCCCGGGATTCGGCGTGGGCCTCAAGCAATCTTTGTGCATCTGCATCCGTGATGTTGAACCCCGGGCAGCAGGTGTCCGCGCATTCCAATCCCGCTGGAGGGTGACACTGGGGGCGCATGCGGCCCCCAGTGTCCCGCCATGAGGATGTTGCCGCGTCTACGGAAGGTTCGCGTCCCAGGCGATGAGCCGCAGGTCGCCGCCCGTGGTCAGGCGCACGGCGGTGATGACGAAGCGGCCGCCCACATGGGTGGACGTGACGGCCGTTCCATCCAGGATGTCCCCCGCCAGCTCCTGTCCGGTGAGGTGCAGCTGGCTGTCCGCGTCCACGTCCCACGTGTACACGCGCAGGTTGCCCGCCGAGTCGCGCACCGGCGTCACCAGGTGCGCGCCCACCACCCGTGCCGCCTGCACGTCCGCGATGCTCCCGCCGTCCTCGTCGTCACGGCGCACCAGCTGGCCCGCCGAGGTGACGTCGAGGGAGATGTTGCGCAGCACGCCCGTGGGCAGCCGGGCGCTGACCACCACCAGGTCCCGCGAGTTGGAGCCGAGGGTGAGGGTGCTGATGGCCACGTCCGCCACGTCGCCGCCCAGGTAGGCGCCGCGCTTGAAGACCTGGCCCGTCGAGCTGATTTCCCAGGCCGTGACGCTCAGCTTGCCCGCCGGGGTGCGCACCGCGGTGACGACGCCCTTGAAGACGCCCGTGTCCCCTGACACGCGTCCGAAGGTGACGGGCGTGAGCGAGACCTGGGTGGCGTCCTCACCGAAGCCGTCGCCCAGCCGGGTCATCGTGTCCAGGCCGGCGGAGGTCCCCCAGGTGCTGACCTTCAGGCGGCGCTCCGCATCCCGCACGGCGCTCACCACGCCCAGGCTGCCACCCGGCATGGGGACGAGCGCCAGCTGGCTCGAAATCTCCTCGCCGCCGGCCTCCGCCTTGCGGGAGAAGACGCCCGTCGTGGAGACGCGCCAGGCGATGAGCTTGAGCTTGTTGTCGGCGTCCCGCGCGGCCGTCACCACATCGCGGCCCAGGCCGGGGTGGGCCACCCCCAGGTAGGTGGCTCCTTCGCCGGTGGCGAGCCCGGAGAGCGTCGTGAAGGTGCCGTCGCCCGCGAGCCGCCAGGAGCCCAGCACGAGCCGCCCGGAGACGTCACGCGTGGCCGTCACCACCGTGTCGCCCGAGGACGTCATCGCCACCTCCATCGCCGGGTCGCCGGTGATGGAGCCCCGGCGCAGCAGGGGGTCGGGGTGGATGGCCGAGGGGAACTGGGTGAGCGTCTCGGCGCGCAGCGGGACGAAGTCGAGCGACGCGTCGTACGTCACCGCCCCGTTCTTCTGCCAGGCGTGGGAGAAGGGCAGCGGCAGGGAGACCCCCATCGTCGTCGCGCTCGTCATCGGCTGCAGGTGCACGTGCAGGTGCGGATGCGCGGAAGCGCCGGAGCTGCCCACCCGTCCGAGGAACTGCCCGCGCTTCACCTTCGCCCGCTGCGTGGCGGGCACCATCGTCTCCCGGGGAAGGTGCCCCACGCGGTCATCCGCGTTCAGCACGTAGGTGGCGTTGAAGGGGCACAGCTCCTCCGGGATGCTGCCCGGCTGCAGGTGCGCGTAGAGGATGACCTTCCCGTCATTCGTGAGGACGTTCAGGTGGTTGCCGGCGCGGGGGATGATGGGGGGAATCGCGGCCCGGCCCGGGTTGGGCACGTCGTCACCGCCGTGCACCATCGGCTTGAGGCCCTCCGGGGCATTGCGCCAGCAGGTCAGCACCTCGCCGTCCGCGATGGCGGTGACGGGCAGCCCGTAGATGACCCAGTCGGAGTTCCGGGGATTCACGGCGTAGTCCGCGAAGGGAATCTTCACGCGGGTGAACCGCTTCTCGGTGGCGTCGAAGCGCACGGCATTCAGGTCCCGGTTCTCCGTGCCGCCGTGGTCGCTGGAGATCCACCAGTGGCTGCCCTCGGGAAGGTCGGCGCTGCTGCCGGGAAAGCCATAGGTCTGCGCGGAGGCGCTGACGCCGACGGTGGCAATGGCCGCCGCGGTGAGGCGGGCGATGAAACGGAAACGGGAGGACATGGGTTGCTCCATTGGAAGGGGGCACGGTGTCGTGCCTGCCCCAGCCAACGGGCGGCCCCCGTTGTTTCCCTCACGGCCCCCGGGAGAAAGTCTCCGTCATGGACCGTGAACCTTCAGGGTCGGAAGGTAAGCCGTTGCGCCAACCCCTCCGGATTCCGGGAGGGTGGTCCGTCGAGCACCATGAGCTCGTCCAGCTCGAGCCGGCGTCGTTGGCCGAGGACGCCCGGTCGTGGGACTGCTTCACGGAGGACCTCCTCCAGCTGCGCGAAGCACGGCACGACCTGTTGCTCGACGCCGGGTGGTACCCAGGGAGTGAGCCGGGAGGAAGGTTCCGAGCAGTCCTGCTCCGAGGGCAGGATTGGGCGAACCCACTTGAAGTCTACGAGACGCGCAGGCTCTCCGAGCTGGTGCTGAGGATTGAGGACTGGTTGGTCCGTGCACAGCGACTGTAGCCGTGCAATTCCAGCGCCCGGAGCTGGGCGTCCGGCCCGCGCAAGGCCGTGCGCGGGGAGTTGTGCGTCACGCGGCAACCATTCCGGGCTCGTACGCCATCCCGGTGCTTCACTCCCCGGCACACTGGAGGCGTGCACCATGACGACCCCTTCTCTCTCTCCGCGCATGTGGCTGTCCGCCTGTGTGCTGGCGCTCGTCACCCTCGCTGGCTGCGATGACACGCCGGACCCCGTCGTGGATGCGGGCACTCCTCCCGTGGAGGACGCCGGGACGGTCGACGCAGGCACTGTCGACGCGGGGGCCGAGCCCTGGGACGGCGGCTACACCGTGCTGGAGGAGCGCGGCGACTGGTTGGACCGGGGCCCCCATGCGCCCTGCACCCTCACCCCGGGGACGCCGGTGGACTGTGATGCGCTGACGCCGGCCGCGTTCGACCTGTCGGCGTGTGACGCGGACGCGCTCGCGCGCCTGGAGCCCCATGGCATCTACCAGGCCGGCATGCGCGCCGAGACGGTCGCCCAGGACGGAGGCACCGCCGTGGGCTTCTCCGCCATCGGCTTCAAGCTCCACTCCGACGGCGGCGCGGACATCCTGGCCAACCGGCCCCTCGTCACCCGGCAGACTGACGGCGGCAGCTTCTTCCTCGCCAGCAGCCGGTCGCCGAATGCGCCCTTCACCAACTTCGCCTTCGCCGGCTGCCAGACGCCCTCGCCGGGCGTCATCACCGGGTGCTTCATCCGCTGCGGCAATGGAAGGGTCTCCCGCACCGGCACCTTCGAGGCGCATCGCATGGCCTGGCCTCCCGGCGAGGCCGAGTCCTCCGGCGGGCTGGTGCTGCGCTCGGAGTCACGGGTGGAGCTGGGACGGCCCGTGGACGTCTATGTCGCCAAGGAGCATGCCTACGTCGTCTCGCTCGACAATCGGGGCCTCGCCGGAGGCCTCACCGTCTTCGACGTGAGCGACCGGAGCCACCCCATCTTCAAGACGTCCATCAGCATCCCCGGTGATTCCTACTGGAACGGCGTCTGGGCTCTCGGCGACGCCCTGTACATCGCCAGTGATGTCTCGGGCACCATCGTCTACGACATCTCCCGGCCCGCGGAGCCCGTCTTCCTGCGCGCCCTGCCCTCGGGGCAGTTCGGCGTGCACACCGTGCTCGTCGACGGAGACCGGCTGTATTCCGCGGACAATGAGGGCCTCACGCGCGTCTACGATGTCTCGCGCCCATTGGAGCCCGTGCTGCGGCAGACCCTCAGCCTGGACCCGGTCTTCTCCGCCGGAGGCCCCCATGACCACTTCGCGTACCAGGGCCGCCTCTACATCAGCAACGCGACGTCCGGGTTCTCCGTCGTGGATGTCTCCAACCTCGACGACGTGCGGCACCTGGGCCAGTACGTGCATGGCAGCTATTCGCACCACAGCGCGGTGGGCACCTTCGCCGGCCGCACCCTGGCGTTCGAGGGCGGTGAGTTCGCCGCCTCGCACCTGCGCGTGCTGGACGTCACGGACCCGGCCCACATCGTGAAGATTGGCGAGCACCGCAAGCGCCCCGTCTCCTCCATCCACAACATGATTCTGCGCGGAGACCGCCTCTACATCGCCTGGTACCAGGAGGGCCTGCGCGTGCTGGACGTGTCCAACCCCACGAAGCCGCGAGAGGTGGGCCACTTCAACACCTACCGCGAGTCGGACCCCGGCCGGACCGAGGGCGTCTTCGAGGGCGCGTATGGCATCCGCGTCCCCGGAGATGACTTCCTCTACGTCGTGGATTCCGCTCGCGGGTTGCTCATCCTCGACGAGCCCTGAGGCGCAGCCGGGTGCCGACCATGTTGAAGCGTGACGACGTCATCCGCGGCATCGACCTCGTGTTCGAGGATGCGGCCCTTCCAGGAACCGAGGAGGAGCTCGCTCCACCGGGTATCGAGGCCCGGTACGTGGTCGACCACTTCTTCGGCAAGACGCGGAACGACGTGGAGTCCCAGCCCTTCCCGGGCTCGCTGTACATGGAAGACTTCTCGTACATGACCGGCGCCGCCGTCCTGTACTACCTGCCGGTGGTGCTCCGCCTCATGCTGGCGAACCCGAGCGACTTCGAACTGTGGATTCATCTCCACGGCTTTCTTCGCCGCATCGAGGGTGCCTGGCCTGACGGTGCGTTGACGGCGCTCAGCGTCGCGCAGCGCAAGGCGATTGCGGACTGGGCAGACACGCTCAGTCAGGAGTGGGCCTCGCCAGGGGGGATGTCGCGGTTCTCCAAGGAGGCCGCCAGGCTGGCCCGGACCTATCGCTCCGCTGGAGGCTGAGCGTGTGTCAAACGGCGACGTTGGGCCCCGGAGCGGCGAGGCCTGGGGCCTCGCCGCCATTCGTCCCTGGCCCGAGTGGGCGGGCACGCCCTAGTAGGACGGGCGGAGGCTGACGTTGAAGTAGGACTCGTGGCCGCTCAGCATGACGTAGATGCGCTGGGCGGCCGTCTGCGCGGCGATGGTGCAGGTCGCGTCGTCGTGGCCGCTATAGGCCGTCTTGCAGTGGTACGACTCGGTCGTCGGCGCCGTGCCGATGCGGCCGTACATGTAGAGGACGCCCTCGCCACCGTACACCCTGAACCTGGGGGACCGGCCCGCCGGCACGTCCATGCAGAAGTACTTCGTGGAGCCCTGGGCGCCGGAGATGCCCGTGCGCGCCACGCCGTTCTGCAGCAGGGTGCAGGACGGAGGAGGCTTCGCCCAGCCCACCCCCACCGCCTCCCAGGCCAGGTTCACCGCGTCCACGTCCGCTGCCGTGTAGCCCAGCAGCGACGCGGCCTGCGCCGTATACGTCTTCGCCTGGGCGATGGTGGTGGAGGCCGTGAACAGGTCCGTGCTGGCCTTGTAGAAGATGCGCGCGGCCTTCTCCACGCCCACCGCCGGCACCTGCGTCACCGTCTTGAGGTTCGGGTGACGGCCCCCCGCGGCCAGCAGCTGGAACGCCAGGCTGGGGATGCCCGAGTTGCGGTGCACGCCGCCGTAGTCGTCGGTGCCCACGTAGCGCTCGGGGTAGTAACCATATGTCGGGCGCGCCATGTCGCGCAGGCCATTGCCCGGGTAGCCCGGGCTCACGAAGTCGTCGCCAATGTTCCACACGTTGGTGCTGGTGACCCAGCCGTGCGACCAGCTCTCGCACGCCGCCGCGAAGATGTCGGACAGGCTCTCGTTGAGGGCGCCGGACTCGTTGGCGTAGATGAGGTTGGACTCGGTCGACGTCACGGCGTGGGTCAGCTCGTGCAGCACCATGTCGGCGTCGCGGCTCGGTGGGCCGTACGTCACGTTCATGGTGTCGCCGTAGCCGTCGCCGAACACCAGCTGGCTGCCGTCCCAGTAGGCTTGCAGGGACTTGACGCCGTAATGGACGGTGCTCGTCAGCGGCGCGCCCGCGTTGTCGTACGAGTCGCGGTTGAAGACGCTCTGGTAGCAGTTGTATGCGAACCCGAGCAGGTCGTAGTTCGTGTCGACGTGCTTGTCGCCCGTGACGGCCCCGCCCTCGCCGCGACGCAGGGTGCCCGGCAGGAAGGTGCCCTGGTTGGCGGAATACACCGAGCGGCTCAGCGCCGAGTGGATGTCTCCGGAGCGGCCCGCGATGGCGCCCGTGGTGGCATCCACGAAGACGTGGTCACGGACGGGCAGGCCGTCACCGTCGCCCGTCACCACCACCTCATAGGCCAGCGTCAGCTTCTGGCCCTCGCCCGCGCGCAGGTAGACGAGGTGCGGCTCGCCGTCGACGTCCAGGCCCCTGCCTATGGTGTCGCGCAGGGCGGTCGTCCGCGCCGCTTGCGCGGCGATGCGCGGCTTGGAGGGGGCCTCCGGCTCCCCGTCACGCGCGGTGCCGTTGGCCATGACGATGTTGCCCCCGGCGTCCAGGTGGATGATGAGCTCCTCGCCACGCACCGGAAGACCGTTTTTCGTCTGGTTGTAGCGGATGTGGGTGAAGCCCTCATCGTCCACGCGGATGCGGCTGACCACCAGGTCCTCCGCGCGCAGGCGGAAGGTGGAGGCGATGTCGGGCAGCGACGCGCTGATGGCACGGTGTGCGGCCGCCGAGCCGAGGCCCGCGAGCGCGGGGTCCGCCTCGCCCAGCCGGCCACGGACGAGAAAGGGAACGCCGTCATCGTGACGGCCGACCACCTCGGCGCCCGGCATGGCGGCCAGGGAGCGCTGGATGTCGGAGAGCGCGTCGGGGGGCCGCGGGTCGGGGGGCGGCTCGGCACCGTCCACGCCACAGGCGGTCAGGGGCAGCGCGAACAGGGCAGCAAGAATCCGGGTTCGAATCACGGGGTGTGGCTCCAGGTGCGCCCTCCGGCGAAGCGCCTCGAGGGCTCAGGGTAGCCGTCGTACCAACCGGGCCTGACATCATCCGGACAACCTGATTACACAAACACTCCGGTGGACATAGCTGTGGTGACTAGGCCCTCTGCCTCGCCCCTGAGGGGAGCGCAGCTTGAGCAGGTGTGTGCCCAAAGGGAGCTTCAAGGCCTGTCCTCCAGTCTGGCGCACAGTTCGGAGGCGCCCGTCCACGGCCCCCCTCGGAAGCCTTCTTGCGGCGAGTGCGGGAGGCGACCGTTGAATGCAAGACCGTGGCAAGCTGTCGTCAGAGTCTGACGCGCGAACTTCGGCGCATCGCGCGGGAACTCTCCACGCGCGGTAGCAAGTTGCGGCGGCTCCTCACCGAGGACTGAGGAAGATAGGAGTCCTTCCAATGCGATACTTCGAACTGGACCAGAACCTCTATATCCCCGGTCTCTGGTACCTGGACACGCCCGTTGATGGGAGCGGCACGGAGGTGGGGAGCTGGCTATTCACGCGCGGCCGTTCCGCTTCCGTGCAAGAACCCCTCAAGGTCGACCTCTTCCGTCCAGGCAATCCGCTCGACTTCTCCCTGGCGGACGCAGGTGCCGTTCCCGTCGTCCACCCCAAGGTCGCCGACGTATTCACCTCCCTGGCTCCTGGAGACCTTCAGACCTGGCCCATCCAGGTGACGGGCCAGCCCGAGCCCTACGTGCTCGTCAACGTCTCGCGCCTGGTGGATTGCATCGACGATGCGGCCTCGGAGCATGTGGAGCGCTGGATACCGGAGGACGAGGACGACCAGCCCGAGCGGGCAGGCGAGTACCGTAACGTCGTCGGCATGCGCATCGACAAGTCCCGCGTGGGCGATGCCAGGGTCTTCCGCCCGTGGGGCTGGACCACCGTCCTTGTCGTCTCCGAGGACATCAAGGAGGCCCTGGAGCGCACCGGCGCCACCGGAATGAAGTTCAGGGAAGTCTGACCCTCCGCCTACATCACCTCAGGTGGTGGGCTCGCTCTCGTGTCCCTCCGGCTGTAACACTCCGGCATTTCGTGGGTCCAACCTCCAACTCGTACACGGGAGGTTGCACATGAAGAAGTTCGCTCAGAAGGTCGCGGTCATCACCGGTGGCACCAGCGGCATCGGACTCGCCACGGCGCGGCTGCTGGTGGAAGAGGGGGCGAAGGTCGTCGTCTTCGCGCGCTCGGAGGAAGGCCTGGCGGAGACGGTGAAGTCGCTCGGGCCGAACGCACATGCAGTGCGAGGGGACGTGACGCGCGTTGCGGACCTGGAGCGCCTGTTCCAGGAGACCCGCGAGCGCTTCGGCGGAATCGACATCCTGTTCGCCAACGCGGCGGTGGTGAAGCTGTCGCCGCTCTCCGACACCTCCGAGGCGCTGTTCGACGAGCTCGTCGCGGTGAACATGAAGGGGACGTTCCATACGCTGCAGCGGGCCATTCCCCACCTCAAGGACGGCGCGTCCGTGGTGGTGACGACGTCGTGGCTCAACCGCATCGGCTTCGAGGGCTCGAGCGTGCTGAGCATGACGAAGGCAGCGCTCCGGTCGCTCGTCCGGGTGGCCGCCGCGGAGCTCGCCCCGAGGGGGATTCGCGTCAACGCGGTGTGCCCCGGCGCCATTGAAACCCCCCTGTGGGGCAAGCTGGGACTGCCCGCCGAGCAGCTCAATGCCGCGGGGGCGGCCATCACCGCGCAGATTCCGGTGAAGCGCTGGGGCCGTCCCGAAGAGATTGCCCGCGCCGTGCTGTTCCTCGCGGCCCCCGATTCGTCGTATGTCACGGGCACGGAGCTTGCGGTCGACGGAGGCCTGCGCCAGGTATGAAGTCGCGCGACGACAATCCCTTCCATTCCGGGTACGACACCGACGGCGACCGCGCGCTCGTGGAGCGCGCGGTCGACGGCAGCAAGGACGCGCTGCGCGGGCTCGTCGCCCGGCACCAGCCCTTCGTCTACAACCTGGCGCTGAAGATGTGCGGGCGGCGGGAGGACGCCGAGGACCTCACCCAGGAGGTCTTCGTGAAGGTCATCACGTCCCTGCGCACCTTCCGGGCGGAGAGTGCGTTCCGGACCTGGCTCTATCGCCTCACGGTCAACCACCTCCTGAAGAGCCGGCGGAGAGGAATGGAGGTGCTCGTCGATGATTTCGAGACCTACTTCACCGCGATTGCCGCGGTTCCCGATGAGGCGCTGACTCCTCAGGAAATGGGGGACGGACGCACCGTCGAGGAGCTGCGGATCCGCTGCACGACGGGCATGTTGATGTGCCTGGACCGCGAGCAGCGAATCACCTACGTGCTCGGAGAGTTGTTCGGGGTGGACCACCAGCTCGGCGGGGAGATTCTGGAAATCTCGCCGGGGAACTTCCGCGTCCGGCTCTCCCGGGCGCGCAAGGACCTGTACAGCTGGATGAACCAGCGCTGCGGGCTCGTCAACCTGGCCAACCCCTGCCGGTGCCAGAAGAAGACCCGCAGCTATGTGCGCAGCGGCGCGGTGGACCCGGAGCACCTGGTGTTCAACACCGACTACGTCGACAAAATCGAGGCCCTCACGCGCAGCAACTCGGCGGAGGTCATCGACACCGTCGAGCAGCTCCACCAGCGGGTCTTCCTGGAGCACCCCCTTCAGGTCAGCCGCTCGAAGGTGGTGGACGAAGTCCTCGGGAACGACACCCTCCGAAACTTCTTCGCCATCTAGTTCCGGCGCGAGAGCCTCGACCACGAGCCCCGGAGGAGGCAGAACCCTCCTCCGGGGCCATCAACCTTCTCGTGTCTCAAGGCTGTGACAGCCATCACCGATTCACAGACCACGACCACACTGCAAGTGCTGGTGGGTAATACGTATGGATTTCGGGTGCGGCGCCAGCCTCCCGGGCCTGACCGCGACAGGTTTGTCGTATCGGTGTTATCCACTACAAAAAAGAATAAGCGGAAAAAGCTGCAATTATTTAGAACGTGTTGATTGGCGCGATGCCAATCTTTGACGCTCTAGGGGATTGTATGCCCAAGTTTGAAAAGTCCATGCTGACGGCTTCTGTAGCGCTCCTGGTCTGGAACGGGTGTGGCGTCGCCGACCCCCAGGAGGCGGAGCTGGAAGGCACCCGCCAGGGCGTGGCGGCAGCGGAGGCTGAGCTCCTCCCGGTCCCTGCGTGCCCGGTTGGCGCCCTGGACACGGACGCCGACGGCATCTGCGACCTCGTGGAAGCCGTGTTGGGCACCAATCCCAACAGCACCGACACGGACGGGGACCGCCTCAGCGACTACGCGGAGGCGTTCGGCCTTGGCGGCATCGACCTGGCGGGGCTCGGCGCGAACCCGAGGAGGAAGGACATCTTCGTCGAGGTGGACTTCTACCCCGGCCGCAGGCCCACCCAGGCCATGCTGAACCGGGTCATCACCGCCTTCACCAACGCCCCGGTGACGAACCACAACGGCTCCACGGGCATCACGCTGCACCTCGTGGTGGACCAGGAGATTGCCGCCGCGGACGCGGATGCGGACCTGAACCCCGTGTGGACGGACTTCGACGTCATCAAGGGGAAGTACTTCACCGCGAGCCGCGCGCCGTACTTCCACTACATGCTGATCGCGAACAGATACAGCGGGGGCAACTCCAGCGGTATCTCACGCGGCGTCCCCGGCCATGACTTCCTGGTGACGCTGGGGGGCTGGGCCACCCCGGGTGGCACGGAGCTGCAGCAGGCCGGCACCCTCATGCACGAGCTGGGGCACAACATCGGCCTGCTCCATGGCGGCAACGAGAACGCCAACTACAAGCCCAACTACCTGAGCATCATGAACTACGAGTACCAGCTCCATGGCTTCGGCATTGGCGGCTTGAACAACGTGTTCGACTACTCGCGCGTGCGGGTGGCCGCCTTCAACGAGCAGAGCGTCAACGAGGGTTCCGCCTTCGCGCCCGTCGCCCCTACCACGGAAGCGGACCTCGCCCGCATCAGTGGGCTGCGCTTCAACGACGTCCAGGTCGTCGGCAACGCGAGCGCCAACCTCGATTTCAATGCCAATGGGAGCATCCAGGCCGCGTCCTACGTCAGGGACTTCAACCGCAACGGCTTCGCCGACGTGTTCGCCGCTTCGCAGAACGACTGGGCGGCCCTGCGGTTTGACGGCGGCGGCCAGATTGGCTTCGCCACGCCGGGCCTCACCCAGGAACTGGACCGCGAGGCACTGTTCCTCGTCACCCCCGAGAAGATGGAGCCCTGCCTCACCGAGGAACAGGCCCTCGGCCGGTAGTCCCCGTCTGCCCGGGTGAGACGTCGCACTCCGCCGCCAGGTTCCCCTCACAAGGAACCCGGCGGTCGTGTTTCCAGGCTCGTAGGCGCGCCCATGCGGGAAGGTTTCCCCGTTGCAGATGCATTGGCGTGTCAGTCCGGACCCCGGGGCTTCCCCGTATGTGTATGCACTGACGTGTCAGCCCGAGCCTCGGCCCTGCGCTTTGACGTGTCAGCGTCTCGCGAATTGGAAGATCCAGACGTCGCCCCGCTCGCCAATACTCCGCGACTCGCCATTTCACATGGAGTGAAGTCTGGCCTGGTATTTGAAATGACTTCGGGCCACACCCCCACAAGAAGAGGCAACACATGTCGTCGAAGCTGAGTCTCCTGGCGCAGCGTCTGTCACTCGGACTGCTGCTGGCCACCAGTATCGGTGCACAGGCAAGAGACGGCCGCCCGAATTCAGTCCCCGCAATCGAGCGGCCGGCGAATCCCATCGCAGGTCAGTACATCTTCATCTTCGACGAAACCAAGGTGACGCCAGCCGAGGCACCGGCCGTGGCACAGGAGCTGACCCGGCACCCCCACACCACGCTGCTGTACGTCTATGACGGGAGCCTGCTGGGCTTCGCCGCCAGCGGGCTGAATGACGGCCGGGCTGTCGCCATCGCCACGGACCCGCGGGTGAAGTCGGTGGGGCAGGACGGAAGCATCGAAGTGAACGCCGTGCAGACCCAAGCCCAATGGAGCCTGGACCGCATCGATACGCGCGCGCGCGCCTATGACCAGCGCTACGTGCAGTCCACCACGGGCCAGGGCGTGAATGTCTATGTCCTCGACACGGGCATCCGCTCCTCGCACGCGGACTTCGGCGGACGGGTCACCCCTGGCTTCACGGCCTTCAACGACGGACTCGGTACGGAGGACTGCCAAGGACACGGCACCCACGTGGCCGGCAGCATCGGAGGCACCACCTACGGTGTGGCCAAGGGCGTGAAGCTCCATGCCGTGCGCGTGCTCGGCTGTGACGGAAGAGGGAGCCTCGGCAGTGTCTTGTCCGGCATCGACTGGGTGACGAAGAACCACCAGAAGCCCGCGGTGGCCAACATGAGCCTGGGCAGCAGCGCGTACTCGCTCATCGACGACGCCGTGCGCGCCTCCATCGCGGCCGGAGTGACGTATGTCGTCGCGGCGGGCAACGAAGACGTGGACGCCTGCACCAGGAGTCCCGCGCGCACCGGGGAGGCGCTGACCGTGGCCGCGTCGGACATCAATGACACACGGGCCTGGTTCTCCAACTGGGGGACCTGTGTGGACCTCTTCGCGCCGGGCGTGGGCATCGTCTCCGCCGCGCACACCGGGGACACCGCCACCGCCACCAAGAACGGCACCTCCATGGCCGCTCCCCACGTGGCCGGCGTGGCCGCGCTGTACCTCCAGAGGTTCCCCACCGCCGCTCCGGCCGCCGTGGCGCAGGCGCTCCTGGACGGCAACACCCAGAACGTCATCCAGGACCCGAAGGGCTCTCCCAACCGGTTCCTCTACTCACTGCTCGTCCCGTTCGAGGTGGTGCCCCCGCCGCCGGGCGTCACGCCGAAGCAGGTCGCTGTCGGGAGCGCGAACCACATCTGGCTGCTCGACACGGTGGGACGGCACTACAAGTGGAACGGCTCCGGCTGGGACTTCCTGCGCTGCTGCGTGAGCGAGCTCGCCGCATCGTCGGATGGCGCGCTGTGGGCCACCAACCCGCCGGACAACATGCGCGTGCTGCGGTGGACCGGCACCGCGTGGGCCTTCAACATCCCCGCCGGAATGAAGCAGGTCACCATCGCCAACGCGAACACCGTGTGGGGCCTGGACACGGCCGGCACTCTGTACCGGTACACGGGCTCGGCCTGGGAGCAGAAGCTCGGCACCGTCGAACGCATCTCCGTGGGTGAGGACGGCGTGCTGTGGGCCACCAACCCGCCGGATGACCTGCGCGTCCTCCAGTGGAATGGCACCTCGTGGGACGCGTTCACCCGGCCGGCCGGCATGACCTACGTGTCCGTCGGCAATGCCTCCAACATCTGGGGCCTCGACCCGAGCAATCGCGTGTTCAAGTTCAACGGCTCGAGCTGGGCGCCCGTGACTGGCTCGCTCTACCAGATCTCCGCCGCCGCGGACGGAACGGTGTGGGGCATCGGGGGCAACGCCGAAATCCAGCGCTTCGTCGGACCGTGACGTAGCCATGCAGGGAGCCCCACGGCCGGCCGGTGCCGCCGGCCGTGGGGCCGTTGTCCGGGTGCGCCACCTCCAGCCCGGCCCGCCCCATCCGCAACGCCTCTCACCTGCCGTCGGGGAACGGCGCGGGCCGAGCCGCGCACGATGATGCGCGCCGCGCATCTCCCGAGGCGCAACGCGCCGGTACCTCATGCAGGGGAGCGCTGTGCGCCGCCCTCGGGCCGTCAGGGTGCATCGCAGACGTAGTCGTACTGGTACGTCATAGGCTCGAGTTCGGGGGCGGTGAGGAAGCGGTCCTCCCGGGAGACGATGCGCCCGTCCTCCGCGTACTGGTACGAGACGCGGCGCTTCGACTCGCTCACCGCGCCGTTCACGTGATCGCGCGTCGTCACTTCGAACCCGAGCAGGCGGCCGTCTTCGTGGCCATACGTGTACTGGACCTGGAGCTGGTCTTGCAGGCCTGCGTCATCGGACCAGTCCGCGTCGAAGCGCGCCAGTTGTCCCGCCTCGTCGTACGTCCAGCGCTCGTCACTCAGCGTGCCCATACCGCGATACCGAACGGACCGGACGAGCCGCCCCTGGGAGAGCTCCCGCAGCAAGACGACCCGGCCCCGGGAGGTACGCTTCACCTGGGTGAGCGTCCCGGCAGCATCGTGGTGGCGCTCCTCTTCCCAGAAGTACTCGGCCCCCTTCGCATCCCCCTCCACGCCGAAGGACGTCCCCGTGGCGCGGAGGATGCGGCCCTCGGCATCCAGCGTGTACTGGTGCCGCACGGCAGGCGACGGCGGCAGGTTGGGGTACTTCATGACGAGGGACGCACCCACCAGCAGGCCGCGCTCATCGCGCTCCGGCGTCAGGGTGGAGTTGTAGGCGTTCGTCTGGAAGTCCCACGCCTGGAGCTGGCCGTTCGCGTCCCAGGTCCACTTGTTGTCGATGTAGCGCACCCGCAGGCCCGGCGCGTCCCAGTACGAGCGCAGCGTGGTCCGGTGGCAGGCGTCCTCGGCGAAGGACTCGTTTTGGAAACGTCCCGGATTGAAGAGGGTGAGGCGCCCGCGCGCATTGTGCTCGAGGGTGTACGACGCCATGGCGAAGGGCGAGACGTCCACGACCCGACACGGGCGGGGAATGTCCCGCCGGGCGTGCGAGGGGCGAAGGGCATCACACCCGTCCGGGGAGATGGCGCAGGCAGTCCAAGCGGGCCGGTCCTCCACCACCGCCTCGGCGGGCAGCCGGGCCAGGTCGGGTTTCGGACAGGTGTCCTGCTCCGTGACGGGAGGCGGCTCCGTGACGGGAGGCGGCTCCACGACAGGTGGAGGCTCCTCCCCAGCCGTTGGCTCCTCCCCGACCGGAGTCACCTCCAGGCCTGTGTCCTCCACCATCCCGGGAGAGCATCCCAGCAACATCGCCGCGCCAAACGACGCCACCCACAACCGCCGAACCATCTCGCCCTCTGTCGTTGATGGCTGCGAAGGTGGAGACTCGCACCCCCAGTATCAAGTCCCGGAAGGGCTCCGGCGCCGCGGGGCCGGCGGCGGCCGGGACGCCGGGCAGGGCGAGGGGGCCGGAAGGGCCACTCAGGCGCGGACGACCGAGCCCCGCCGGCCCCCGTGACGTCAGCGGGGCGGCACCGTCACCACGCCCTGCGAGGAGGCGCGGTACGTGCCGGTGGCCGAGGGCTGTAGCAGCACCTGACTCAGCGCGGTATTGATGACCGGGGTGACGGTCAGCGCGTAGAGCTCGTTCGGCACCAGGCCCGTGACAATCATCCGCCGGTTGGGCACCTCGACGCGGAAGCTGTGCGTCCGGTCCTGGAAGCCCTTCTGGCGGAACACGGCGATGAGCGAGTCGCCCACCAGCACCGCCTCCGTCCCCGCCTCCGCCGTCAGGCGGCGTGCCGCGGGCGGAGCCGTGGCCCCATCCTCCGCCACGCTGATGACGTGGAGGAACTGCGCGGCGTCCCGGCCTTGAGTGTCGGTGACTTCCAACCGCCAGGCGCCCACGTCAGGGTCCTTGGCCATCGTGGCCTCGTCCGTCGTGGGCCGGTAGTCGGTGAAGACGGCGGCGTTGCAGTCATTGGCGCTGGCCACGGCGAAGCGGAAGCCCGAGCCGTCCGGCCGCCCGCCGCCCACCTTGCAGAGGCTCGGAGCCACCGGCAGGAGCGTCTGGAGGAAGGCGAGCCCGCCGCCATTGCGCACCACGGTGACGGGCGGCACCCCCGCAGTGAGAGGGACGGGCCAGATGCCCAGCCCCTTCGAGGCCTGGCCGTTGACGATGGGCTCGTTGACGGTGTGCCACTGCACGCGCTTGCGCAGCGACTCCTTGCCCGCCACCACCTGGACGCTGTCGTAGACGAGCGTCACCGGCTTGGGCCAGAAGCCCGGCTGGCGCAGGAAGAGCACGTGGCGGAGGTAGCCGGACGTCGCGGGCAGCTTCGCCCGGGCGTACGCGCGGCTGGCGTCGCCCACGGAGAAGGTGAAGTCGGCCCCCGGCTCGTAGCGGACGATGCCTCCCAGCGAGTTCACGGCCCCCGGGAGGATCTGCTCGGGCGTGGGGTAGCTGGCCTTTCCGTCGGCGAACCACTGGCCGCCATCGTTCGACAGCGTCTCGGTGCCCAGGATGAAGACCTCGCTCGGGTCGAACACCGTCAGGGTGTTATGGGCGATGCTGCGCGTGTAGTAGTTGCGCCAGTGCCGGGTGTCGTACGCGTCGTAGTAGCCGCTGTCGACGAGCAGCGGCGCCCGGTAGAAGAGCGACAGGCTGTTCTGGTCCAGGTGCTGGTGGTTGCTGCTGGTGAACGCCGCGGAGTGGAACTCCAGCAGCGTCGTGGTGGGGGCGAACTGCCAGCTCTCACGCATCACCACCTGGCCGGTGGGCCCGAAGTTGCGCGACAGCGGCAACACCCCGGGCGCCTGGCGGGGCTTGCCGGAGCGCCACAGCAGCAAGTCCCACAGGCCGCCACCCGTGTTGCGGGGCAGCATGTGCTCGTCATAGAGCCACTGGCCGACGGGCGCCGTGTCCGCCGGGCCGTAGTGCGAGCCGTACAGCGCCGCGACGGCCATCGACTCGTCCCACCCGCCGGCGAAGGTGTCTCCGAGCTTCGGGAAGGACACGCTCGGTGTGCCGCGCAGGCCGTACAGCCAGAACAGGAACGTGCGCCGGGCGAACGCGGGCGCCGTCGGCGGCGTGGCCCACTGGAAGGCGGTGCGGAACACCTCGTTGGCTTCGTAGTTGCTCGAGCCGTAGTACCAGCCCATCTGGTGGCCGCCCTCGGAGCCCGCGTGGGCGCGCACCCGGTTGAAGCCCAGCTCGAAGTGCTCGTATGCCGTCTGCAGCATGGGCAGCACGCGCGGGTACTCGGGGGCGATGGCGGCCAGCGCCAGGGCGATGGCCGTCACGTTTCCGCGGTGATGTCCGGACAGGTAGAAGGGGGCGATGGTGGGCTTCGTGCCGTGCACCGCCGAATCCCAGCCCACCATGATGGGCTTCTCCTGGCAGTCGAGCACGACGGTGTCGCTGCGGAGGGGCTGCCTGCCGCAGAAGGTCTCGCCCAGCGGGTAGCGGCCACTGGCGTCCTTCGCGGTGATGGTGCCGATGATGGCCTCGGCGAGGCGCTGGGTGTAGCGCGCGCCGGCCCGGGTGCCGCGCGTGTCGGTCTTCGACATGACCTCGTACAGCCAGTCGTACAGCACACCCATCGCGGCGACGCGGCCGCGCATGGAGTACTCGCCGCCCTCCAGGTAGGGCACCTCCACGAGCTTGCTCGCGAAGTGGAAGGCCGCCTCCCGGAAGCGCAGCTCCCCCGTGCGGATGGAGGCCATGGCCAGGACCTCGGCCACGTCCTGCACGTGGGTGGGGTGGGCCGGCGTGGTGCCGGTGAGCACCACCGGGCTGGGGCAGGTGGCGGGGTCCGTCTTGACGGTGCACTGGTCATACAGCCGGGTGGCGAAGCCGTCCGCCTGGTGGCGCAGGTTGTTCCAGGCGCGGTGCAGGTTGAGGTCGACGCCGGGGTAGCTGACGCTGGTGCCCGCCGCCGCATCGGTGATGGACAGCTGCGACACCACCTCGTTGTCGCGGCCACGGAACTCGAACCGCTGCCCATCCGGCGTCCAGTCGATGAAGGCGCCGCTGCTCAGGCGGAACCAACCCAGCTGCACCGGGGTGCCGCTGCCGACCTGGAGGCTCGCGGTGTGCGCGGTGGCATCCCAGGTGATGCGGATGACAGAGGCCACGTTGGCGGGGAGGTCCAGCCGGCCCGCGGCGATGTAGCTCCCCCGGGCGGCGAGCTCCGCGTAGCGGGGCTGCCGGAGGTCCGCCTGCAGTGCGACCTGCAGGCCCACCGTGGGTGGGGAGGCCGTCGGCGCATCATAGGAGGGGACGTGCCGGATGAAGATGCTGTTGCGGTCCGTGGCGTAGCCGTCGAAGAGGTTCACGTACACGGGGTTGCCCGCGGTGTTGAGCTCCGGTGGGGCCTGGGGCGAGGGGAAGCGCGGCGTCAGGGTGAACTGGAAGGCGCCACGCGCCGGGAACACCGGCTTCGGGAAGCTGGCGCGGAGCAGGGCCAGCCGCTCGTCGTTCAGGAGCACGTGCGGGTGCGTGGTGCGCACCGGGGGCAGGACGCCCGCATCCGGCGTGCCGGCATCCGCGAGCAGGGCCAGCGTCTCGCCGCCGCTGGCGGGCTGCTCCCACGCCACGTCGGTACCAGCCGCGAGCGCGTCTTCGGGGGGAACATCGGACTCCGGCCCGCAGCCGGTGGCGGCGAGCACGGAGAAGAGGAAGAGGGGGAGGAGGGTCTGTCGCATGGGGGGACCTGAGGGGGCTGCCGTTACGGCCGCCAGGTGTAGGGCGGCGCGAGCGTGACGTCCGTGGTGTTCGAGGCGGAGGGGGTGCTCGAATCGACGAAGCCAAAGTAGGTGCCGCTGGACTTGTTCAGGCCCGCGCCCCGGTACTCGATGTCACCGATGAGCCGCGCGGTGCCCGACAGCGCCTGCTGCCCCTCGTAGAAGCCGAGCGGGTAGAACGTGGCGGCGGCCCGGGCCGAGCCGCTCACGCTGAAGCCGTTGGTCAGCACGGACAGCCCGGTGACGGTGCCCCCGGTGACGGTGCCCGAAAGGACGACGGCATGGTCGTCGATGCGCGCCGAGCCACTCACGGTGCCCCCGAGCACCTGCGCGTAGGGGCCCACATAGACGCTCGCCGGCACGCTGCTGGTGACGCAGCCGCCGCCGTTCGGGTGGCGCAGGGTGCCCGTGGGGCAGGCGTCCTGCGCGCCCGTCCTGAAGCCCTCGGGCCAGGCGTTCGCGAGCTGCACCATCCACGGGTAGCGGTGGAGGGTGTTGTACGGCTGGTCCCAGACAATCTGCTTCTGCACCGACGGGGTGCCGACGACGACCAGGAACAGCGACTCGCCAGCGTTGATGCAGAAGGTGAGCGCACCGTCCGAGCCGCGCTGCAGGGGGCTGTAGCGGGGCGTGGTGAGGGCGCTGTCGGTGGCGACGAGCCCCCAGCGCCAGTCGGAGTCCGCGCCGCTCTGGGTGACGCCGCGGAAGGTCACCGTCACGCTGGTGGCGCCCGCGTCCGGGTAGAGCCGCACGATGTTGTAGCCCCAGCGCTGCGGCGCCCAGGCGGACGGCGTCACGAAGCGCCGGTTCACCGCGAAGGCCGTGTCCAGCGGCTCGAGCTGCGTCAGCCGGAGGCGCCGCTCGGGGCGCGTCTTGCTGGTGAGGGCGCCGTACCTCGCGCGGTAGGTGGGGCCCTGGTTGCCGCCGCTGGTGGGAGGCGGGTCCTTGTAGTCCCACGTCACGTTGTGCATGGCCCACTCGCCGAAGAAGTCGTTGAGCTGGCCGATGTTCCAGCCGCGCGTCTTCATGATTTGCGAGAACGGGTCGTTGCTCGGGCTGCTCGTCCAGATTTCATTGACGGCGCTGTAGCAGTGCTTGTCCTTGAGGAACTCCATGAACTGCCAGTTGCAGTACCGGTCCCGCGTCGAGCCCAGGTAGACGTGCGGGGCGTTCACCAGCATCTCCGAGCAGTGCACCTCGGTGCGGTACTCGGGGAGCTGGTGCGGCATGAAGTTGGCGTGGCTCTCGTAGATCCACCCGCACGTGTTGGACTGGTTGCAGGTCATGCCGCCGCTGACGCTCTGGACGGCGTGCATGAACTCGTGTGCCAGCCCCCAGCGGTCACTGAGCGCGCCGGGGCCAATCCACATCCCCATCCGCGTCGGGCTCCAGGCGCCGCCGGACAGGCCCCAGTTGGAGTGGACGTGGACGCTGACCTTGGTCTTCTGGGTCAGGTTGCAGAGGGGTTCCTTGAAGAAGATGGGCGACCCGAAATAGGTCTTCCAGATGGTGTTCTCGAGCGTGTCGAGCGCCGCCTGCGCGGTGGTGCTGGAGATGGCCTCGTCCGAGTAGATGGCGAAGTGCGCGGACTCGCGGATGAGCCTGAAGGTGGAGTGGTCCGGGTCGGGGCCCCCCGCCGTCCATGTGCCCGGCGTGCACGCAGGGGGAGTGGTGGGGCAGCTCGTCGCCCAGGCCGTCGTCGTGGTGCCGGGCTCGCACGCGAGCACCGCCGTGGGACTGCTGCCGAAGGCGGCGGCCTCCGCCAGTTCTTCTTCCGGCGCGCAGCCCGCTCCGGAGAGGCCTACCAGCAGCAGTGCCGTGAAACACCGCGTCGCTTCGTATTTCGTCATGGCTTCGCATTCCCTTGCATGGGGGGAGGCAAGTCGAATCCGTGACGAATGTCTGTACAGGGAGCTGCGACAGAGTTCAATTGGCAGTCAGGTAAAGCCTGACTATCCATATTTCACGTGGGACTGGAAACGGGCGCATTCTTGCCGTGCGAATGAAACAAGACAGGCTCAGCGCTTCTTGTCGCGCAAGAGATTGAGACGGTCTGCATCACCACTGTCGGCGGATGGTCGCCTTGGGGCCGGTCACCAGGCTCGCCGCGGGCACATCGTCGACGACGACGGCCCCGGCCGCGATGACGGCGTCGCGGCCGATGCTGACCCCGGGCATGATGGTCGCGCCCGCACCAATCCACACGTTCTCCGCCACGTGGATGGGGGCGCCCGTGAGGTACAGCCGCCGCTCGCCGGGGTCGACCGGATGGCTGACGGTGATGAACGTGGCCTTCGGGCCGACCATCACCCCTTCGCCCAACCGGATGCCGGCGTAGTCGAGGAACGTGCAGCCCTGGTTGATGAACACACGCTCGGCAAGGTCCAGCTGAAGGCCGTGGTCCGTGTAGAAGGGCGGATAGATGGTGACCCTCCTCGGGAGGGGCTTGCCGAGGATCTGCTCGAACAGCGCGGCCTTTCCCACCTCGTCCTCGAAAGGCAGGACGTTGAGGCGCGACGTCAGCTCGGTGACCCGCAGCACCCGCTCGCTCATCGCCTTGAACTCGGGGCTGAAAACCCTCTCCCCCGTCTCCTGGGATTCAGGGCTGTGGATGCGCATGAGATGCTCGAGGGGCATTCCACGAGCTTGGCGCTCTGCCCACGCTCACGTCCAGCGGTGCGTCCCAGAGAGGCTTCAGCTCAGCGCCACTCCACTCGGGCGTACCCGGACACCACATTTCTCAGCATCTGCTGCGTCTCGGGGGGCGCGCGGGCCGCCCCCTGGATGCGCACGCCCCGGGTGCTGACGCTCCTCGCGGCGTGCAGGGCGCCAGCAATCCCATACGCGCCCGCACTGCCCACCAGCGTGGCACGAACGGGCACCTCCTTCGAGGGGGTCACCACGAGCGCCCATTGGCCCGGGGCGCGTGCGTCGAAGCGCTCCAGCCGCGAGGCCAGCCCCGAGTCCACGCACAGGTACACGTCCGTCAAAGTCGCGTTCCGGATGAACAGGCGCGTCAGCCGGGGCAGCCGCAGCAGCTCCTTGAACAGGGTCAAGAATCCTGGGGGGACGGCATCCGGCAATCCGAGCTGCCGCACGCCGAGGCCCTGGGAGGCCAGTGTCCGTGCGATGAGTGGAGCCACGCGCCTCAGTATCGTCACCCCATCCAGGTTCTCGTGCGAGAGCCACTTCACCGCGTCCAGGAACTGCGTCCCGGCCAGGTCCACCTCCCGAACCGTCCTCCAGACCCGCCCGGGCTCGGGCAGTGGGCCGCTCCAGTCGCGCCTCAGTCGGACGGCGAAGGGAAAGCCCCGCTCGAAGCGGATGGAGCCCCGCGCCACGTGGGAGCCGAGCGGAGTCTCCCATTGCCACGCGTTCGTCTCCAGCAGTCGCTCGATGCGAGCCCTGTCCGAGCGCGGCATGCACTGGAGCATGATGAGCTCGCCCCGCGGCATGCCGTTCTCAATCAGGTGGTCGGCCAGCACCATCCTCGCGGCCGTGTCCCTGGGGGCCGCGTACACGCGTGCCAGGAGCAGCTCGCGGGTGGACGCGCTTCGTGCCTCGGCGGCCTCGCGCTCGGAGAGGGCCTGCTCCAGGTCCATGCACCGGGCCAGGGTCGCCGTGTCCAGCGGCGGGGGCACCCCGGCGGCGATGGCCTGAAGCGCCTCGTCCAGCAACCCGGTCTGGCTGAAGTCAGACGGGAGCGTCAGCCGCAGCGCCTGCAGCGGCTCCAGGGCGCGCGGGTCCTTCGTGGCCTTGAACGCGCGGCAAAGCGCTCTGAACGCGTGCCCGTCGAGCGCGGCAGGCCTGAACACGAGGTCCAGCAACACCGGGGTGAGGCGTGGGTCCGAGGACCCCTGGGTGAGGATGTGAAGCTCGGTGGGCAGGTGGCCCCAGAGCCCGCCGTCCACCGTCTTCATCGAGGTGGCCAGCAGCCCCGGCACCTCCAGCGGGTGATGCTCCTTCATGGTCAGAGACCAGGCGCTGTACTGGAGCGGAGTGGGGTGGCCGGTGAGCCGCGCCGACAGCCGCTCCACCAGCGTGGCGACGCGCGCCTCGCGCCGCTGGCGCCAGGCATTCAGCAGGAACTGGAAGCTCTCCAGCTCCTCGTGGCGTTCGAAGGCCTCGGCCGCGCGGGCGAGGAGGTCATCCAGGGCGTCGCTCACCGCGTCAGTCTATCCCAGGCGGAGCGTATGGCCCTGCGCCCGTCCTAGCCGTTCAGCTGAAAGGGGAACTTGGCTGTCAGGACGAGGCCCCACTCGTTCTCGCGCTGGGACAGGCCCGGCTCTCCGGCTTCCGCTCCGGCCCCGGTGAGAGGAAGCCCGAAGCGGACGCCCACCGAGCCCAAGGGACAGGCCACGTAGGGGGCGAAGTGCAGCCACGTCTCGGCGACGTGGGTCCGGCTCGCGGTCTCGTGCATGAACCCCAACTCCACGCCCACGCACACGTAGGTGGCCTGGACGCCTCCGCCCAGCCGCAGGGACTCGCCTTCCATCGACTGGACCTGCGCGAAGGCGCCCAGTGCGGTGTGGTCCTTCGGCGTCTTCTTGAAGGCGTTGAAGGTCGCTTCGACGCCCAGGCCCAGCCTCGATTCGCCCGCGCTCCGCGTCACACTGACCAGGGGCCCCACGCAGTGGGGGCCCGGGACTCCGAGACCTCCCCGCACAAGGCGGCGGTCCTGGCGTTGGCTCGCCCACTTCTAGCGGAACAGGCGCCCATGCTAGACATGCCTGCAATCACAGGCTGCGCTGGCCTGTGAGCCTTTTCGTTGGGGGATGCAATGCAAGCGGTGTCGAAGTCGTTGCGCGGGAGCCTCACCGCGCTGACCGTGTTCTGCGTATCGGGAAGCGTGGGCTGTGGCGCGGAGCAGGACGCTCCGGAAACTCCTACGGGTCCGACGCAGCAGGTCCGCAGCCGGCTCGGTGAGCCCACCGTCGAGCTGGTGGCGCCGCTCGCGGCCTCGTTCGTGCGTGGCACCGTCCAACTGGTGGCGAACGCCACGGATGACTCGGGCGTCCTCGACCGCGTCGAGTTCTACGACGGCACCACGCTCATCGGCTCGGCCACGGTGGCACCCTATTCGGTGGCCTGGGACACCGTGGCCGCCGCCGCCGGAGCGCACACGCTGACGGCGCAGGCCTTCGACCTGGACGGCAACGCCGCCACGTCCGCGGCGGTGGTGGTCAACGTGGACAACCAGGGGCCGGCCCTGGTCATCACCTCGCCAGTCCCGAGCTCGCCCACCAACAACTTCGTCCGGGGCATCGTGCCGGTGCGTGCGACCGCGTCCGACGCCGCGGGTATCACCGCCTTCGGGTTCTCCGTGGGGGGCACCGCGACCCACAACGGCAACGGCACGTACAGCAGCTCGTGGGACACGCGGACGCGCTCGGATGGCGCCTACGGCGTGTTTGCCCAGGCCAGGGACTCCCTGGGGAACATGGCGACCTCCACGCCCGTGACGGTCCGGGTCGACAATACGCCGCCGGCCGTCTCCATCATGCGCCCCTTGGCGAACTCGCAGGTGAGCGGCATTGTCACCATCACCGTCTACGCCAGTGACTCCGGGGCGCTGGGCAGCTCGGTGTTCACCGTGGACGGGGCGACGGTGTTCTCGGGCCCGTCCGTGCCGACCAACGTCCCATGGGACTCGACCGGGAAGCCGGGCAATCACTACATCCAGGTCCGCGTCACGGACCTGGCCGGCAACAGCAGGACCACCGGCGTGTCGGTGACGGTGCTCTAAGCCGCGCCCCGAGGGAAATGGAGCCCGTATCCTTTCCCTCGGGTCGCGTGTCTTACGGTCATGAGCCCTCAGACAGCTGAGCCGCCAGACGGCGCCATCCAGGCGTCCTGGCGCCTTTTTCTCGATACCTACGAGCCGCTCCGGCCGGACCTCTATCGGTATTGCCGGAATCTGACGCGCAGTCCCTGGGCTGCCGAGGACATGGCGCAGGAGACGATGGCGCGGGCGTTCGCGAGCCTCGCCATCATGGCGGACCCGCCGCGCAGCCCCCGGGCATGGCTCTTTCGCGTTGCTTCCAACCTGTGGCTCAACCGGATGCGGCAGGCGCGCGAGCTTCCGGTCGGCTTCTCGCCTGAGCATCCGGAACCGGCGACGCGCGCGGAGCCCCGGGCGACCCGTGAGGCGGCGGGAACGCTGCTCGGCCAGTTGTCGCCGCAGGAACGTGCCGCCGTCGTGCTCAAGGATGCCTTCGGGCTGTCGCTGGAGGAGGTCGCCGAGGCGCTCTCCACCACGACTGGCGCCATCAAGGCCGCCCTGCACAGGGGCCGTGCCCAACTGGTGACGCCCGAGCCGGACCGGGACGCCCCCGTGGCACCCGCCGTCCTCAATGCCTTCTGCGATGCCTTCAACGCGAGAGACCTCGACCGCCTCACGGCGCTGCTCCTCGATACGGCGACGCTGGAGTACCCGGGGTTCAAGCTCGAGTCCGGGGCCGCGGCGGTCCGCTCGGGCTCATTGCAGGGGACCCTCTTCGGCTGTCCCGAAGGCGGCTACGTGCTCGTGGCGCCCCCTCGGTGCGAGCTCCGTGCGCACCGGGGTGAATCCATCTTCCTCTGGTGGTCGGGGGAGGAGGTGCATGCCGTCGTGCGGGTCGAGGTGGACGGCGACCGGATTGCGCGGCTGCGCAACTACTACCACTCGCCAGAGGTGCTCTCCGAGGTCTGTCGCGAGCTCGACGTCCCCTTCCGCACCCACGGCTACCGCCCGGGTCCTGTCTGAAAGGCGCCACCATGAAGCTCGAGACAGTCCGGTCCTCAGACGGCACCTCCGTTGCGTTCGAGAGGACGGGCAAGGGCCCGGTGCTCATCCTGGTGGGAGGCGCGTTCTGCGACCGTTCCGCTCCGACGTCGGGGACGCCGCTGGCGGCGCTCCTGGCACAGCGCTTCACCGTGTGGAGCTACGACCGGCGCGGCCGTGGAGACAGCGAGGACACGGCGCCCTATGCCATCAACCGGGAGGTGCAGGACCTCTCGGCGCTCATCACCGCCGCAGGCGGGTCGGCGTTCGTGTTCGGTAACTCGTCCGGCGGCCTTCTGGCCCTCGATGCCGCCGCTCAGGGACTCCCGATTCCGAAGCTCGTCCTGTACGAACCTCCTGTCATCCTCGATACGCGCCGGGCGAAGCACTTCGAGGCGCTTGCGAAGCAGCTCGACGAGGCCTCGGCGGGGGGACGTCGTTCGGAGGCAGTCGAGCTCTACTTCACCCAGGTGATGCAGATGCCCGAGCCGGGCGTCGCCCGGATGCGAGCGTCGCCGATGTGGGAAGGGCTCACGGGGCTCGCGCACACGCTCAGCTACGACCTTCGCATCACGGCCCGTGGGGCCACGAGGCTCGAGCAGCTGTCCGCCGTGCGCTCGCAGACGCTCGTCATGGATGGAGGTGCGAGTCCGCCCTGGATGCGCGAAGCCATTCAGACCCTGGCACGTGCCATTCCCCAGGCGCGGCACCGGACGCTGGAAGGGCAGACCCACGCAGTCGACCCCAGGGCGCTGGCTCGGGCGCTGGAAGAGGTCCTCGGCGAATGAGGGCTGCGCGCCCGTGGCTGGCCGTGCGGGAGGCGGCGGGAGTCGAACCCGCCGCCGGAGCCTTGCCACTGCCGTCAAAGGCGATGGCTGCGAATGTCTGAAGACGCAGGCCCACGAAGGGGGAAGGAGCGACAGGTGGCCCCTTCCCCAAAGTCAGCCACGGCTCAGGAGTCTCAGTAGGTGCAGCGCTGGACCTGGCGGTAGGTGCCGCAGTGGCTGAAGTCCCGCGTCCCCGTGGGGGCCGAGTGGTAGCAGGTGTAGACGGCGGGGTCGCAGGGCGGGGTGGGCCAGACGTCGTACGCGTCCCCGTCGGTGACCGCGAACTCCGTCACGCGCGCGACGAGGCGGGCCGTCTTCTGCATCTCCACGCCGTTATCGTAGCCCGCGGAGAAGGTGAGCGGGACGGTGTGCGGGTCGATGGCCTGGTAGATGCCCGGGTAGCCCCAGTCGAGGCGGTAGTTGGGCCGGCCATAGACCGAGGGGATGCCGTCGGGCGCCGTGACGGTGAGCCAGTCGGAGTTCACGCCGGCGCGCCCGCGGTAGAGGAGGTTGGTGGTGCTCTGGACGACGTAGACGGGATTGACCTCCTCCTGGATCCAGATGCCGGAGGAGCCGCGGAAGTCGAAGAAGCGCGGGGCAATCACGATGCGCGCGGTGTACGAGCGCGGCGTGCCGGTGAAGGTGTTGACCGAGACGAAGAGGGGCAGGCCGGAGAGCACGGTGTTGAGCTCGTGGCCCTCGGCGAGGGCAATCTCGAACCGGCGCTCGCTGATGACGCTCGCGGTCCCGAAGATGTCGTCGGGAACGAAGCTGTAGACATGCGACAGGTAGCGGTTGGCAGTGGCGCGGATGATGAGCGAGCGGACGCCGTTGCGCACCTCGAAGGTGCCGAGCGTCTCGAAGCTCAGCTCGTTGTCACCGACGGTGGCGTAGAGGCGGTCGGTCACCGCCTCGGAGGTGGCCACTCCGGTCTCCTCCGGCATATCGGCAGGGGTGTTGTTACAAGCGGTCAGCGCCGCGAGGCAGGTGAGGGCGAGGGTGCGAAGCTTCATGTGGTGTCTCCGGGTGGAGGTGCCCGGATACCACAAGAGTGTGACAGCCCGGTGGCGCGGCCGTCTCAAGGCCCCAGCCCCGTCGTACACAGGCGCCTTCATGTCGATGGTCGAATCGAGATTCCGGGCTCGGGGCCGGGGATTAATCCTTGTGCAGGAGGAACCCGAGCATGGGAACGACAGAGACAGCACTGCAGGCGGGGCTTGATGGCGTCATCGTCGCGGAGACCCGGCTGAGCGAAGTGGATGGCGAGCACGGACGGCTGGTGATTGCCGGGAGTGATGTGGAGTCGCTCGCGGGCGCCGTCTCCTTCGAGGAGGTGTGCGCGAGGCTGTGGGCGCCCTACGCCCAGGCGCCGCTGCCCGCCTCGCTCCAGGCCGCCCTGGGGGAGGCGCGCGTGCGGGCCTTCGGGCTGCTGGACGGGCTGGGCAATGCCCTCTCGGCCGAGGATGGGATGGACGCGCTCCGGGCCGCGATGGCCCATGTCCCCAGCCAGCCGGGCCACGAGCAGGCGACGTTCCTCCTGCTGACAGGCGCCGCCGCCGTATTCACCGGCGCGTGGGCCCGGCGCAGGCGCGGGCTGGCCCCCGTGAGGCCGGAGCCCGGGCTGTCCCATGCCGAGGACCTGCTGCGCATGTTCACCGGCGAGCCCCAGCCCGAGCGCGCCGCCGGGCTCGAGGCGTACCTGGTCACCGTCTCCGACCATGGCCTGAATGCCTCCACGTTCACCGCGCGCGTCATCACCTCGACGGGCTCGGATGCGGTGTCCGCCACGGTGGGCGCCCTCGGTGCGCTCAAGGGTCCGCTGCATGGTGGGGCACCCGGGCCCGTGCTGGACATGCTCGACGCCATTGCCCGGCCGGAGAACGCGGCGTCATGGCTGGAAGGGGAGCTGAAGGCGGGCCGCCGCATCATGGGTATGGGCCACCGCATCTACCGCGTGAGAGACCCCCGCGCCGCCGTGCTGGAGCGCGCCCTGGAGCGGCTGGAGCGCGGCGGGCTGAGGACCGACCGGCTCGCGCTGG
>JBKGHK010000239.1:0-13567 GCA_046520375.1 Pyxidicoccus sp. 3LFB2 | reverse complement strand
CCGAAGGCCCCCGCGGCCGCGCTGCCCAGGTGGAACGGTGCGCCATGCAGCATCACCGCGAGGGTGGACCAGAACGCGCTGAAGCCCACGGAGAGCAGCCCCTGCGCCAGCGCGGCCCTGCGCAGTGCGCCGTGCCTCTTCCAGAGGCTGGCGAGCGAGCCAAGCAGCGCGCCGTACGAGAGCGTGTTGGTGGGACGGAAGCGCGGCAGGCCGCGCCAGGACGCCACGCCCACCAGGGCCACGCTGGCGGCGGCAATCATGTACATGGCGCGCCAGCCGAAGTGCTCGGCCACCACCCCGCTGATGACACGGGACAGGAGGATGCCGAGCAGCAGGCCGGTCATCACCGTGCCGACCACCTTGCCACGCTCACGCTCAGGGGCCAGGGTCGCCGCGGCCGGAACGATGTCCTGCGCCAGGGTCGCCGTCAGGCCCACGGCGAAGCTCACCGCCAGCAGCAGGCCGATGTTCGGGGCGATGCTGCCCAGCAGCAGCACTCCGCTGAGCAGCGCGGCCTTGATGAGGATGATGCGCCGCCGGTCGAAGCGGTCGCCGAGGGGCGTCAGCAGCAGGATGCCCAGCGCGTACCCCAGCTGGGTGAGCGTTGGCACCAGGCCCACCGCCGTGTCCGAGGCGCCGATGGTGGCCCCCATCACCCCCAGCATCGGCTGGCTGTAATAAATCGAGGCCACCGACAGCCCGGCGCCCGCGGCCAGCAGCAGGCGCAGGCCGCTCGACAAGGGCTCGGTGCCGCCGTGGCTGGTGGTCACGGCCTGGACCGATGCGGGGCCGGTCCCGTCTCCGGCGCATTCATGTACGGGGCGAATGAAGGACATGGTGTTCACCTCGGGTGCTGCGAGCTGCAATGAGAGTGCGCCAGAGGGACGTGCATCGGTAGTAGCGCGCGCCGCACATCGGATATACGCCTGGCGTATGGCCACCCCTCCCAAGCCAGCTCGGCAGCGTGCTTCCCGGACGCGGCCTCCCCCACGGACGGCGCCAGCCACCGCCGACCGGCTCGAGCTGATGCAGACCTTCCTCCGCATCGTCGACGCCGGGAGCCTGTCCTCCGCCGCCGCGCAGTTGGGCACCACGCAGCCGACGGTGAGCCGCCGGCTCCAGGCGCTGGAGCGCTCACTGGGGCTGCGGCTGCTCCAGCGCTCCACCCATGCGATGAAGCTCACCGAGGACGGCGCTCGCTGCTACGAGCGGGCGAAGGAGCTGCTGGCCAACTGGGAGATGCTGGAGGCCGACCTGCGCGGCGCGAGCGACGAACCGGAGGGCACGCTGCGCGTCGTGGTGCCCCATGCCTTCGGCCAGCAGTTGCTGGTGGAGCCGCTGACGGAATACCTGAACCGCCACACGCGAGTCTCCGTCGAATGGCTGCTGCACGACCGGCCGGTGGACTTCATCGCGGACGGCATCGACTGCGCCATCCACGTCGGCGAAGTGCATGACCCGGGCGTGGTGGCCATCCGCGTGGCCGAGGTGCCGCGCATCGTCGCGGCCGCGCCCTCCGTGCTCACGGGCCTGCCCGTGCCGACCCATCCCGACGAGCTCGCCCGGCTGCCCTGGCTGTCGCTGCGCACGTTCTACCGCACCGAGCTCTCGCTGACCCACGTGGCCACCGGTGAGGTCCAGCCCATCGTGTTCCAGCCACGCCTGAGCACCGACAGCCTCTACGCCATTCGCAGCGCCGCGGTGAAGGGGCTCGGCGTGTGCGTGGCCTCGTCGTGGGTGCTCCACGAGGACCTCCTGCAGGGCCGGCTCGTGCACCTGGTGCCACAGTGGCGGGCCGCGCCCCTGCCGATGTACCTGCTCTATCCCCATGCGCGGTTCCATCCGGCGAGGCTGCGCAGGTTCGTGGAGTTGATGAAGAAGACGATTCCCACGGCCCTGGCGGTGGCAACGAAGGCGGGATGAGCCTCCTGCCCCTGAATGGCGGTTGCAGCGCCCGGAGCCTTCTGGTTTCACTCCTGCCCAGAGGAGAGGAATCCATGCCCGCCACCGTCATCCCCGCCGTCGACACCGAACGCCTCACGCTGCGTGGCCACCGACTCGAGGACTTCGACGAGTCCTTCGCGATGTGGGGGAACCCCGAGGTCACCCGCTACATCGGCGGCAAGCCTTCCACGCGCGAGGATTGCTGGGCCCGGCTGCTGCGCTACGTGGGCCACTGGGACGTGATGGGCTTCGGGTACTGGGTGGTGCGCGAGAAGGCCACGGGCCGGTTCGTCGGCGAGGTGGGGCTCGCGGAGTTCCGCCGGGACATCCAGCCGTCGTTCGACGGCGCGAAGGAAGCCGGCTGGGCGCTCGTTCCAGAGGCGCATGGGAAGGGGTACGCCACGGAGGCAGTGCGCGCGATGCTCGCATGGGCCGACGGCCGGTTCGGCCCGGAGCGCGTGGTGTGCATCATCGCCCCGGAGAACGCGTCGTCCACCAAGGTCGCGGACAGGTGCGGCTTCCGCGAGTTCGCACACGGCACGTATAAGGGGGGCCCGACGCGCCTGTTCGAGCGCGTCCCCGGGGCCCGGTGAGCCACGGCGCCTCTGATGGTTCGGGTCCTGAGTGCAGGGCCCGTGCACGAGGTGCACCGCACGGAATCGAGGGTACGCCCCGCGGCGCTTCTCAGCGAAGGTAGACCCGCCCCTCCAGCATGAAGGTGCCGCCTGCAATGGGGATGCGCGCCTTCACGTGCGAGGGACGCTGGGGGATGAGATGGGCGGTCTCCGCACGCACCGCGGTCTCCAGGCCCGGCGGCCGTGTCTGGAAAAGCGCCACGGCGCTCCCATTGAAGTAGAGGAACCGCGAGCCACAGCGGTGGAACAGGCGTCCCCTCGCGACCGTGCCCGCGCACCCCGGGATGCCCTCGAGCGTGAAGCGCCCCTCGTCCACAAAGAGCACCGCGTTCGGCTCTCGCGGCGCTTCCCAGTCGAGGAGTACCTTGCCCGTGCGCACGTCCAGGAGCAGCACGCCGCTCATGTCCGCGACGCCGAGGACGTCGCCCTTCCGGTGCGTGCCGACGACGAAGGGAGGCGTGGACGCACGCGGCTCGGCCACGTACGTGTGGAGTGCTGACACGCACACGCCGCCATCACCGGGCGGGCGGCAGCCGCAGGGCTCCCAATCCACCTTCCGCATCCTCTCCGGGAGTGGAGCCCTCCAGAGCACGCGGTCTCGCGCGTCGAGCCAGCTGACCGAAACGGCCTGGCAGACCGTCTCCGGCTGAGGCCCGTCCGCGCGGACACGCTCCTCCAGGTCCCAGCGCAGGAAGGCCCCCGCGGGCACGTCCCGCGCGGAGGCCATGCTCGCCACCAGGACGAGTGCCAGCGCGCAACCCCTCACCACGACGCTCCTGAAGCGGGAGCCGCTCATGCACCCTCCGGTTGAGCCCTCCCGACGCACGCCGGGCCCCGTTATTCCGGCACCGCGACGCTACGCCCGCGGGGCGGTGTTGAGGCCGCCTGCCCTGGCGACGCTCGAAACGGATGTAAGGCACTGTCTCCCTCCAAGAGAGCCTGCCTGAGGCGGACGGTGGCGTCCCGTCAGCGCTGAAGTCAGGTCCTCGGGGCCAGCCGGGCCCCTGCGCGAGGCCATGCGGTCCGTCGCGCCCCAGGTCCGAGGGAGCAGGCTGGCGCTCCAGGGAGGGGGGATGGCTCGTGAAACACCTACACGGCTACGCTCCGGGCCCCCCACAGCCGCGAGGTCTGCCACGAACCGCTTCACCGGAGCCGCGACTCCACTCACCGCCCGCGGAATCGAAGCCTGCGCAGCCACGCTCTCCGTCCACCCCGCTGAGCTGTGGACGGTCCTCCAGGTGGAGACGCGGGGCTGTGGTTACTTCGCGGACCGCCGGCCCGCCATCCTCTTCGAGCGGCACATCTTCAGCCGGAGGACGCAGGGGCGCTACGACGCACAGGCGCCCGACATCAGCAGCGCCAAGGCCGGAGGCTATGCCGGCGGCGTGGCGGAGTACGCGCGGCTGGAGCGGGCCCTGGCACTGGACGCCCAGGCCGCGCTGATGAGCGCGTCCTGGGGGCTGGGCCAGGTGATGGGCTTCCACGCCAGCGACCTGGGCTACGGCTCCGTCGAGCAGTTCGTCAGCCGGATGATGGAGTCCGAGGACGAGCAGCTCGGTGCGCTCGCGGCCTTCATCCAGAAGAACGGACTGGCGCAGGCCATGCGAGCGCATGACTGGGCAACCTTCGCCAAGGGCTACAACGGTCCGGCCTACGCGAAGAACCAGTACGACAAGAAGCTGGCGGAGGCGTACCTGCGCCTGTCCACCCAGGCCCCGCCCGACGTGAGCGTGCGTGAAGGCCAGCTCCGGCTGATGTTCCTCGGCTTCGAGCCGGGAACGCCGGATGGCGTCATGGGCACGCACACGAAGGCGGCGCTCAAGAAGTTCCAGGCACAGCAGCAGCTCCCCATCACTGCGATGTTCGACGCGGACACACTGGACGCGCTGCGGAAGCAGCAGTCGCTCCTGCAGCGCGGAGACGCCGGTGGCGAAGCGCTGGCGAAGCCCACTCCGGCGCCTCTCGCCGTGAGCCCGCCCAGCCCGGCACCCGCGTCGGGGCTCGCGGTCTCCGTCCCCCAGCCGTCCGCCATGGAGCCGCAGTCCCCCCGGAACACCGGAGTCATGGCCCCCGCCTGGACGCTGGCGCCGCGACGCCCCTCCGAGACGGGAGCCACCCTCACCGCCTCCTGGCCCGAGCCCCCCGCGGTGTTGGAGTCCACGCCCCTCCCGGAGGCCCTCGCCGAGCAACTCCGTCAGCGCCTCTCCCACCCGCTGGATGCGGACCACCAGGCCGAGCTGTCTCGCGTCCTCGTCCTGCGCGGCAAGGTCGCCCCGGAGCTGGGCGCCCCCGCCGTGGAGACGCTGGACCTGTGCCTCACGGCCCTGCTGGCGGAGAAGCCCAACATCTCCTTCGCGCGGAGCACGCGCCTGCGCATCGCCTCCGAGCTGGCGGACCGCCTCTACCCGCTGCGGCCGCTCCCCATCCTCCGCTCCCGCTCGCCCGCCACGCAGGTGGTGCTCGGGCTGGGGCTGCTGCTGCTGTGCTGCCAGGGCATCTCCGCCTTCGTACACCAGGTGCTCACCACCGAGGCGACCACGTTCTTCGGCCTCCCCGCCCGCACGCTGCTGCTGGTGGGCCTGTGCGGCGCGGTCGGCGGCGCGGTGAGCATCCTCATGCGGCTCGGAGACTTCGAGAAGATGCGGGGCGCCAGCCGCGTCTCCATGTTGATGCAGGGCTTCTTCAAGCCGGTGGTGGGGATGTACTGCGCCATCTTCGGCTTCGCGCTGCTGAAGTCGGGCGTGCTGCCCCTCCAGCCGGCGACACCCGAGTCGGCGCTCTATCTCTACATGTCCATCTGCTCCCTGCTCGGCTTCAGCGAGCGGCTTGCCCAGGACCTCTTCATCCGCGCGGGAGACGGCCTCGTCGCGGACCGCTCCACGCCGTCCTGAAGCAGCGGCCCCCGAGGAGCCCGCGGTCCTCCTCGGGGCCGGCACCGCCCACTGAGCTGCATCCCCGGTGAACGACTACTCGAGCCGGAGGAAGTAGAGCGGCTGCCGGGCGTCGGGCATGACCACGATGCCACGCAGTGCCGGCACGTAGCGGAAGCGGCTGTTGATGCCTGCGCCCACCGTCGCCGGCACCGCGGCCGAGCCGGGGCCCAGGGTCAGGGTGCTCACCGAGTACGGCGCATCATCCGTGGCGCCCGGGGTGACCACGAAGACCTCTCCGGGAGTCGCACGCCCGTCATAGAACAGGAACCGGTCATTGCCGGGGTCGTAGACCATCGCCGCGTACACCGGGGCGAGACTCTGCAGCCGGGTGAGTGCCGGGCCTGGCGCCAGGGTGACCTTGTACTGGGTATTCCCCCCCACCGGGATGCGCGCGGAATTGAAACCCGGGTTGCCGTAGCCCTGCCCGTCTGCCCACATGAGGGAGAAGAGCTGGTTTCGCCGCGAGTCGTAGGCGACCGGGAAGCGCATCGGAATCGGGTGGGAGGTGAGTGGCTCCGACCAGGTGTTCGTCTCCGGTGCGAAGACCTGGAAGTTGTTGTTCCAGATGTGCCCGTTCCCGTCGCGCACCACTCCCGAAAACGCGGCGGACTGACTGGCCCAGGTGCCCGCGGGGTCCCAGCTGTTGGTGTCGGGGTTGAAGCCATCGACCTGGGGGTTGTGGTGGGCGTTGGGATATCCGCCACGGTTGCCGACCAGCAGCACCCGGTTGACCGAGGCCACCCAGTGAATCGTCTGGTACAGGTGCCGTGAGCCCGGAGTGCCGTCCGGGTAGTGGGTCACGTCATTGGCAATCTGGGTGCTGGCCGCCTTCCGAATCACCCAGGTCGGAGCGTCGAGCCGCAAGTCGAGGGAGACCACGCGATTGTCGGCACTGTCCGAGTGGCCGCCCGCGGCGGCAATCCACAGCTCGCTGACCTCCTCCCGGAGGGCCATTCCCGAGTAGGCATTGACCGCGGAGCCGCCAGCGCCCTGGGTGCCAGGGATGACGAACCACTCGTTCAGCGAATGGCCGGTGAACCAGGCGGGATTCAGCGGACCGCCGTCGACCACGCCCGCGTCGGGAGCACCGCCATCCAGGGTGCCGGCGTCAGGCGCACCGGCGTCAGGAGCACCCGCGTCCGGTGTCTCAGCGATGCCCGAGTCGGCAAGGCTGTCGTTCCCGTCTGTGCATCCAAACGCGCAGGTCAGCAGGAACAGAAGGAGCAACGTCGGCCGACGCAATGCCATGGAGGACTCCGAATCGAGTAGGGCGCCCACCCTGTATCAGTACATGCCGATGCACCAGCAACATCGTTGCGTCCAGGTCGGAAGCGCCGCTTGTTTCGGTTTCTCTTACGTTGAGGAACACGACGGGATTCGTGGCCGGGTGATGTGCTAGCTTGAAACAACACAACCGGAGATTGAACATGGCATCCAGCAGTTCCACGAAGATGGCGGTGATTGGTACGGGCCTCATGGGGAGCGCACTGGCGCGAGCCTTTGCAGCCGCGGGGCACGACGTCGTGGTCTGGAACAGGACGCCAGCCAAAGCCAGAGCCGTGGGCGGCGGGACTGTCGCGATTGAGAATCTGCTCTCAGCCGTATCAGGGCGGCAGTTGGTCGTCGTCTCCCTGTCCAACTACGCGGCCTGGGCGGAGCTGGCCTCCACCGCGGGTGTCTCGGCGGCGCTGACGGGCACGACGCTCGTCCAGCTCACCAGTGGCTCACCCGCGGACGCGCGCTCGGGGCTGGAGTGGGCGCAGGCCTACGGCGTGGACTACCTGGATGCGGCGATTCTCGCCTACCCGGCGTTCGTCGCCACCGAGTACGCGACCGTCTACTACGCCGGGAAGCGCTCGGTCTTCGACCGGCACCTCGAAACCCTCCAGGCCATTGCAAAGAACTCGGTCTACGTCGACGAGAAGATTGGTTCCGCCGCGACGCTCGACTGCGCGATTCTGGAGGCCTACTACGGAAGCTCGCTGGCATTCCTCCACGCAGCGGCCATGTGCAAGGCGGAAGGGCTCGACCCGAAGGTCTTTTTCGCCCACAAGGCCTCCTTCCTCGGCCTGGTTTCCGTCACCGCCGATGCCGCCCAGGGGATGATTGAAAACAACAAATTCTCTGGCGACCAGTGCAGCCTCAACACCCACGTCGCCGCCATCGAGCACATCGTCCGGTTGAGCAAGGACGCCCGCATCAGCGCGCGGTTCCCCACGGAGCTGCTCGACAACTACAAGCGCGCGGTCAGCGCGGGATTCGGCGCGGACGAGCTGCCGGCGGTCTTCCAGACCCTGACGAAGGACTGACGCCGCGGGGCCGACCCGGGGCCCGACACGCAAGCTGCCTGACAGGGCAGGCCCAGTGTCGGGCTGCCATCACCCGCTGCTCCTGAGTTCCGAATCTGACTATCGGGCTCTCAGATATCGAGTCGGCGCGAAAGACATTCGGCAATCATTGCGTCCATGACCACCGCACATGCGCAGATTGATCGCCGTTCGTATCCGCGCCTCCAGGCTCCGCTGTATTCGCGGCCGGCGCGGCTGCAGTTCGCCGCGAAGCAGCAGGTGCTGGACGTCAGTCGGGGCGGTGCCCGCATCTACTCCGACGAATTCCACGCGGAGGGCAGCCGGTTGGAGGTGGAGCTCTTCCTGCCGGATGGCAGCTCGCTGGAATGCATCGCGTACGTGGCCTGGACGGCGAAGCTTCCTCCGGGAGCCGTCGCCCGCTACGAGGTGGGCCTGGCCTTCCTGGACGCGGCGCCCACCGTGTTGACGCGGCTCCAGCCGCTGCTCGTCCCCGACGCGCTGGACTCCTGAGGCCCCGGGGCGCCACGCCGGGTGAGGCCGTCCCTCCGCCTGGCAGGCAGGCGGTCCTCCCGGGCGGGCCGTCTCCTTCCCTGGCATCCGGCGTATCCCGGTCTCCAGAGGGCACACACCCTCCCCGGACCGCACTGCTCCTGGCATGCTGCGGTGGCCACCATGCCCACCGCCGACGGCACTTCTCCCTCCCCTGACAGCGGCCCGGTGCTCCGGGTGGCGCAGGTCGTCCCCCGCACCGAGGCGGAAGGGCCGGGTGCGCGCTTCTCGCTGTGGGTCCAGGGCTGTGCCCTGCGCTGCCCGGGCTGCTGCAACCCGGAGATGTTCGCCTTCGAGCGCGGCACCGTCATGACGGTGGAGTCCCTCGTGGCCCGCGTCCTCTCCACCCCTGGAATCGAGGGCGTCTCCATCCTCGGCGGCGAGCCCTTCTCCCAGGCCGCGCCCCTCGCCGACCTGTGCGAGCGGGTGCGCGCGGCGGGCCTGAGCGTCATGGTCTTCAGCGGCTACACGCTCGCGGAGCTGAAGGCCCAGGCCCGGCCCGACGTGGAGCGGCTGCTGGCCACGCTGGACCTGCTGGTGGACGGCCGCTTCGAGAAGGACCAGCCCGAGACGCGCCGCCGGTGGATTGGCTCGCGCAACCAGGTCATGCACTTCCTCACCGCGCGCTACTCGCCGGACGAGCCGCAATTCACCTCGGCCAACACGGCGGAGATGCACCTCGTCGAGGGGAAGCTCATCATCAACGGCTGGCCCGAGCTCGCCAACCGGCTCCGCCCATGATTCGCGTCTCCCCCTCGGAGCATGAGCTGCTCACGCTCGCCCGCGCCATCGTGGGCCTGGGGCAGTACGCCCCCGTCGAGGACCTCCTTCGGGATCGCCACCTCTCCGTCCCCGAGCGCCTCAGCCCCGGCGCGATGCAGGTGCTGCGGGACACCCTCTCCAAGGGGGCCGTCCTCGCCCTGGCCCGCTGTGGGGGATGGCAGAAGCGGCGCTATGTCGACGGCGCCCAGGAGCGCTCCGGGCGGCTCTGGGAGCGGCACCCGCCGCCCGCGCTGCATTTCTCCCCGCTGAGCTTCCACGCGCTGCGGTGGCTCCTGGAGCAGCCGCTCGTGAAGCATGGCTGCAAGTCGCTCGACGTCGAGGGCACGCCCACCGTCGCCGATGAGCTGTTCCTCTACCTGTGCTGCCGCCTCGTCGCCGGCACCCCGTGCGCGAAGTCCGTGGGCGCCCAGCCCCTCTTCCGGCGCTCGGTCCTCTGCTGGCTCGGCTACCCGGAGCTGTTTGGCGCGGCGCCGCCGAAGCTCTCCACCGACGCCTTCGCGCCGCTGCTCGCGCAGGGCGCCTGGCTGTTGGAGGCCCTGCAGACGGACCTCGCGCACCGCTGGCGCCGCGTGGAGGAGTCCAAGCGCTTCCTCTTCGAGGCCTCGGAGCTGGTGAACCTGGGTGCCACGCAGGAAGCCATGCTGTCCGCCTTCCTCGACGCCGTGGACTCCACCGGCCACAGAGAGCTCGCCGGCTTCCTGCTGGTGGCCGGGCGTCCCCTGCTGGAGCAACCCGCGTCCCGCTGGGTGGAGGGCCTGTCCATGACGACCTCCCTCGGTGTGCGGGCCTCGGCCGCCCGCGCGGCGGGGGCGTTCCTTCGCGCGCTCGGCCGGCTTGCCCGCTGGGACGCGGAGCACCGCGCCGTGCGCTTCTTCGACGACGGCTACGAGGCCGCCCAGCTCCTGCTGTCCGAGTGGAGCCCCTTCGGCGAGGCGGGCTTCCGCCGCGCCGCGGACCTGGAGCGGGAGCTGTCCTCGTCGCTCACGACCGCCAGCGGATTTCCAGCTACCCTTCCCCCTCCTTCCTCCGAGAGCGCCCCATGAGCCGCGCCTACCGTGTCTCCGTCTCCGAGTCCCTCAACCGCGTGGTGCAGGCCGAGGACGGCATCTGCTCCAAGCTGGAGCTGCTCCCCCTGCTGTCGCGCGAGGAGCTGGCCGGACTGCTCGCGGAGGAGCTGGCGAGCCGGGGCTTCACGCGGGACGGCGACGTGGCCCTGCGCACCGAGTCGGACGGCGTCCGCATCGCCGTGGACGTCACCACCGGCGACGTCAGCGTCACCCTCGCCGACCAGGCCCAGGTGGAGCTGACGGCGAAGGGCGAGGTCGCCGTCGCCAACCCGGGCCAGCTGCCGGAGGCCGAGGTGCAGGCGCGGCAGAAGGCACGCGCCCGGCTGGAGGACGAGGCGCAGGACGCCTCCGAGCGGCTGCGTGAGCAGGTCACCCGCCGGCTCGAGGGTCGGCTCCGCGACCTCAAGTCCGAGCTCGATACCGTTTCGAACAAGGTGACGGCCGAGGCGCTGAAGGTCCGCGCGAGGCAGCTGGGCACGGTGGAGGAAATCCACGAGGACGCGGCCACCGGCTCGCTCACCATCAAGGTGCGCGTATGAGCCAGCGCATCCCCGAGGAGACGCTCCCCACCGAGCTGTCGCCCTTCGCCGCCGTCGAGGCCGCCTACCCCGCCGAGCTGGGACGCGTGGGCGAGGCGCTGCTGCGCGGCCTGCCGGTGATGATTGAGGCCGACAAGGAGCTGACGCCCTTCTTCTACAAGTGCCTGCGGGACAGGCTGAAGAAGGACGGCAAGCAGTTCCTCTACCTGGACGGCCGCACCGCGCAGGAGCCGCCTCCGGGCATGCCCGCGCCGAGCATGATGGCCACGCTCATCGCCCAGCTCCGGGACGCGGTGCGCGGCGCGGTGCGAGAGCGCATCGTCGTGCTGCCCCACCTGGACCTGCTCACCACCAGCAGCGGCGGCCTGACCTCCGAGGCGCGCGAGGTCATCCCGCTGCTGTACGAGAACCCGGAGATGGTCTGGGTGGGCTTCAAGGACCCGTCCTTCCCGGTGCCGCGCGTCATCGAGAACCTCTTCCCGCACAAGGAGAGCATCCTCGGGGTGAGCCGAGACAGGCTGCGCTACCTCATCACCCAGCGCGAGAGCCGCAAGTTCGGCCGGGGCCTCCAGCCGTACGCGCTCTACAAGCACGTGTCCGGCGTCAACGCCGTGCGGCTGCGCCGGCTGCTCGGGGCGATTACCGGCGAGGACTACCCCGCGGACCCCAGGCCCGCGTACTCGCAGCTCCGCTCGGCCACGCTCACCGGCAACCTCAGCGTGCCGGACATGGACCTGAACGCGGACATCGGCGGGTACGCCAAGGTGAAGCAGCGCCTCCAGCAGGAAATCCTGGACGTGCTCGCGCACAAGGACACGCTGAACGACCCGGAGGCGGTGAAGCGCGTGGAGGGGCTGCTGCCACGCGGGATGATTTTCTGGGGCCCTCCGGGCACGGGCAAGACGCTCTTCGCCAAGGCGATGGCGTCGTCGCTCGGCGCGGCGGTGCAGGTGGTGAGCGGCCCGGAGCTGAAGAGCCGCTGGGTGGGCGAGAGCGAGGAGAACCTCCGCCAGATTTTCGTCCGCGCCCGGCAGGCTGCCCCCAGCATCATCGTCTTCGACGAGCTGGACTCCTTCGCGGCGGCGCGTGGCACCTTCACCGGCTCCGGCGTGGAGCACTCCATGGTGAACCAACTCCTCACGGAGATGGACGGCTTCCGCAAGGAGGAGCTCGTCTTCGTGGTGGGCACCACCAACTTCGTGGAGTCGTTGGACCCGGCGCTGCTGCGCCCCGGCCGCTTCGAGTTCCAGCTGTGCATCCCCTACCCCAACAGCACGGACCGGCGCGCCATCCTGTCCATCTACGACAAGAAGCTGGGCCTGGGGATGACGGAGCGCGCGCTGGACTACGCGGTGAAGCGCACGGGTGACCTGGTGGAGGGCACCGGCACGCGCTTCTCCGGCGACCACATCCAGGCGCTGTGCCGGGCCCTGGCGCGGCGCCGGCTGCGCGACGGCAGCCAGGCCCCCACCGAGGCGGTGGACGTGGAGAAGGCCCTGTCGGACTTCCTGGACCGGCCCGAGCTCACGCCCGCGGAGGAGAAGGTGGTGGCCACGCACGAGGCCGGCCACGCGGTGTGCGCCCTCTTCTGTCCGCATGCGCCCGCCATCGACCGCATCAGCATCCGCGGGGACCTCGCGGGCTCGCTCGGCTTCGTGCAGTACGCGGACCCCGCGCACCGCTACGTCGTCACGCGCGGGCAGATGCTCGACAGCATCTGCATGCTCTTCGGAGGCCGTGAGGCGGAGTCCATCCTGCTGGATGACCTGTCCATGGGCAGCGCGCACGACCTGCACCGCGCCACGGAGATGGCCCGCGAGCTGGTGGAGGAGCTGGGCATGGGCGGAGACGGCGTGCCGGTGCGCCACTTCGAGGCCCCGGGGCGCAATGCCGAACGGCATGCCCTGTCCGACGCCACGCGCGGCACGCTGGAGGCCGCGGTGCAGGAGGTGCTGGAAGTCCAGCGCGCCCGGGCCCGGGACATCCTCCGCCGCGAGAAGGACCGCCTCGTGGCCCTGAGGGATTTGCTCATCGAACGCAAGGTGTTGGACCGCGAGGCCTTCACCCACCTGGCGCCCGCCCCGGCCGCGCCGAAGAAGGAGCCCGCCCTTGGCTAGCCTCATCCTCCGCCTCCAGGTCGACCCGGCGACGGGCCGCAAGGACGTCGTCATCCAGTACGAGAGCGACTCGGACGCGCTGCCCATGGAGCACGAGGAGGAGCACCGCCGCCTCGTGGACAAGCTCATCGCCGGCGGCACGCTGAAGGCGTCCGAGCTGGGCCGCGTCATCGTCCGGCGCGACACCCCGGCCGGTCAGGCCGCGGAGCCCACGGCCTCGGCCGAGGAAGCCTCTGGAAAGGTGGGCCAGAAGGCCTGATGTCCACGCTCCTCTTTCCCAGCGAGGAAGCGCTCCAGCTCGCGCTCACCTCCGGGCTCGTCCCCGCTGAAGTCCAGGCCTCACCGGCGCGCTACCGCCGGACCGCCGAAGGTGCGCTCCTCGTCACCCCGGACGTGGCCCTGTCCAAGGCCGCGCTCAAGGAGCTGGCCTCGCTGGGTGTCAGGGCGGAGGGAAAGCTGGCGGGTGTCACGTCGCCGGTGCTGTGCTGGGCGGAGCTCCTCCGCTCGCGCCGAATCCCGGTCGACGCGGCGCCCGGCGGCCCGGTGCTCTTCCTGCCGGCGGAGGCCCACGCGCTGCTGCCCCTGGCGGGCGAGATGCTGCGGCTGGGTTGCGACCGGCAGGAGGTCTGCTTCGCGGGCGGCGGCAAGGAAGCCGGACACCGCGCCCTGCTGCGGGCGGTGGCCTCCGCCG
>JBKGHK010000238.1:0-13630 GCA_046520375.1 Pyxidicoccus sp. 3LFB2 | reverse complement strand
GCGCGTCCGCCTCGCGCAGCGTGCCCTCGCGGCCCAGCGTGGCGATGTGGGCGCTTGAGGGGCAGGTGGGCCCGGCGCACCGGGCGCGCGGTGGGCCCCTGGATGCTGCAGCCCAGGTCCTCGTGGTGGTCGGCTTCCGTCCGGGCGGACGCGAGCACGGCCAGGCTGACGCCCCGGTGCAGGGTGATTCGCATGGAGGGGATGTTAATGCCGCGACGCGTGAGGGCGGGGGCTTTCCCTTCCACGCACCGTCCGGGTGCGGGGCGGTTGGCGAGACAGCCGGGGGGAAGGCCGGTACCCTTCGGCCCGCATGGCACACCCCGCCCCGTCACTGCCCCCGACTCCGTCCTCCCCTGGCGCCTCCGCTCCCGCCTCCGCTCCGGAGTCCGTCCAGCCCCGCTTCGGCTGGCTGCCCCCGGTGGGCACGTGGAAGTACCACGTGCTCCTGAGCGCGGTGGCGCTCCTGGTGCTGGGCCCGCTGGGCGGCGTCGCCGCCTCGTACATGAACTTCAGCGTGGGCTTCTTCGTGGGCGGCCAGGTGCTGGCGGGCATCCTCGGCAGCGCCGTCACCTACGGCTACGGCGCGGAGGGCAAGCACGGCGCCAACTACATGCAGACGATGGCCGCGTCGGTGGCCTCGCTGTGCGCCATGTCCGTGCTCATCCAGTCCATGGTGTGGCTGGGCATGGAGATGCCGCCCGCCTGGCACCTGATGCTCTTCGTGGGCTGCGTGGGCATGTTCGCCGTGGGCGTGGGCATGCTCTACACGCCCCTGCTGGTGGACAAGCTGCAGCTCGACTACCCGTCGGGCCTCGCGGTGGCGAACATCCTTCGCGCGCTCACCGACAAGCGGCTGCTCAAGGCGTCCATCTCCAAGCTGGGCGGCGGCACGCTGCTGGGGGCGGTGACGGCGTGGATGACGGAGAAGGTGGCCGTGGTGGGCGCCATCGGCACGAGCGCCGCCACGGTGGGCGCGGGCATGATTGTGGGCAGCCGCATCACCGTGCCCGCCATCGTCATGGCCGTCATCGGCGCGCTGATGACGCCGTACTTCCGGGAGCTGGGCTGGCTGGGGCCCAATGACCCGTTCCGCAAGATTGGCTTCCTGCTGGGCCTGGCGATGATTTGCGGCGCGGCGGCGGTGGACCTGTCGCTGCTGGCGGTGCAGGCGGCCGCGCGCATCCGCACCAGGACGGGCGAGGCGGACGCGGGCCAGGAGGAGGCCTGGAAGAAGGTCAACGTCCCGCGGCTGCTGGCGTGGGTGGTGGGCTGGGGCGCGGCGACGCTGCTGGTGGGGACGCTGGTGCTGAATCAACCGGTGGGCTGGCTCCTCTTGGGCATCGCCCTGGCGCTGCTGTTCGTGCTCATCAACGGCATCTCCTACGGCATCACCGACCAGAACCCCATCTCCAGCGCGTTCGTCATCTCGGTGATGGTGATGTCGCTGATGGGGCTGAAGAACCCGCTGGTGGGGCTGATGGGGGCCACCATCCTGCTCGTCTCCACCTCGGTGGGCGTGGACATGCAGCAGGACCGCTCCACCGGCTGGCGCCTGGGCACCAACCGCGTCACCCAGTTCCGCTACCAGGTGCTGGGCGTCATCATGGGCGCGCTCCTGTGCGTGGGGCTCGCGCGCGTCTTCATGGCCGCCTACCCCGCGCTGACCATCAACCAGCTCGACAACCCCAAGGCCGAGGTGGGCCAGTGGGGCTCGGCGATGACGTACAAGCTGGTGGGCGCCATCCGGGGCCTGGGCTCGCTGTCGGACGCCACGGTGAAGCTGCTGCTCATCGGCCTGGTCATCGGCTTCGTCCTCCAGGTCGCGCGCAAGCTCTTGCAGCGTCACGCCGGCTACCAGCGCTACGTGAAGAGCTCGCGCACGGGCTTCGCGGTGGGCTGGACGATGGACTCGCTGCTATTGGCCAGCCCGTATGCCTCGTCCTTCGGCGGCTTCGTGGCCTTCCCGGTGTCACTGTGGTTCGGCGCGGGCGGCATCTTCACCTCGCTGTGGAACACGCTGTCGCAGCGCGGCCAGAAGTCCCACGCCGCGGGCAGCCCCGGTGAAGGCGAGACGCTCCCCGAGGACATGAGCAGCATGTCCCTGGTGGGTGGCGGCCTCATCGCCGGAGAGTCGCTCTTCTTCCTCATCGCCGGGTTGATTGGCCTCGTGTCGTTGCTCGCGTGACAGCTGTCACGGGGCTTCCAGCCGGGACGGGTGGGTCCACCGGGTATGCTGTCCCGGCTTCTTTCCCCCGGCTGGAGGTCTCCCGTGAAGCGTTTGCTCCTGGTGGTGGCTGCTGTCGTCGGCGTCTCGGTGGTGGGCTGTGGTGGTGCGGAGGCCGAAGTCCCGGGCCCCGAGGCCGCGTCGCAGGCGCTCGAGTCGTGCGAGGACCTGCCCACGTGCGCCGCCCTGACGAACCAGTACTGTGGGGTCGACGGGACACAGCAGGACTGCTGCAATGGCGGCTACGTGCTCCCCTGCTGGTGCACGAGCAGCGGCGCGTGGATTTGCGCCTGAACGCGACGCGGCAATGACAATGCTGCACGGGACAGCCCGGACAGGAATGGGAGACTCGGATACAATGGGCCCTCTCATCCACGCTGTGCGAGGTGTCCCGTGAAGCGTTCCATCATTGCGGTGGCGGTGCTGTTGGGTGTCTCCCTGCTGGGCTGTGGCGGTCCGGGCTCCGAGCCCATGGCGGAGCCCGGCGCCGCCCCCGAGAGCGGCGAGGAGACGACGGTCTCCCAGTTCGGGACGTGTACGGCGCTCTGCGCGGGAAACCAGTCCGTCTCCTGCTCGGGCACCACCTGCTCCATGACGGACTACGAGGGCGTGACGTGCAACGGCGTGTTCACCCCCTGCCCGTCCGCGTGCACGGGTTACCCCTCGTGCAGCGCGTATGCGAATACGGTCTGCTCCCGCGTCGGTGAGACGATGCAGTGCTGCGCGACCTGGGGCCTCGACGCACTCATGTGCTCCCGCCCCTCCACGTCGTCCGCGGCCCGGTGGCTCTACTTCTGAGACGGTTTTGTTTTCACAGGCGCAACTCGAATACCCTTGCACCTTCCTTCTACCTGCAGGGGTGTTCGCATGAAGCGTTCCATGGTTGTGATGGCGGTGTTCCTCGGCCTGTCCCTCGTGGGCTGTGGCGGCGCGGTGTCCGAGGCGGAGGGCGAGGCCGCCCCCGTGAGCGGTGAGGAGTCGTCCGGAACGGTGTCCCAGTTCGCGACCTGTACCGCGCTGTGCTCGGGAGGCGGCTCGGTCTCCTGTACGGGCAACACCTGCTCGTCCACCAACTACCAAGGCGTCACCTGCGACGGCGTGTTCAAGTCCTGCGGCCCGTCGTGCTCCGGCTACCCGACGTGCGACTCCATCGCGGGCACGCTGTGCTCCGTCGAGGGCGCGGAGCGGCTGTGCTGCTCGGGTGGCGCCACCGGCTCGCTGATTTGCGGCCGCAACAGCTTCTCCAGCCGGCTGCGCTGGCTGTACTGAAGCCCCCCGCGCAGGGGCCCGGCAACCCGGGCTCCTGCTTTTACAGGGACACCTGGACTACCCTGAGCCGCGTCCCACCAACGTGAAGGGGTGCTCGCATGAAGCGTTCCATGGTTGTGATGGCGGTGTTCCTGGGTCTGTCCCTCGTGGGCTGTGGCGGTGCGGTGTCCGAGGCGGAGGAGGCCGAGGCCGCGCCCGTGAGCGGCGAGGCGTCCACGGTCTCCCAGTTCGCGACCTGTTACGCGGCGTGCTCGGGAGGCCAGACGGTGTCCTGTTCTGGCACCAGTTGCTCGTCGACGGACTTCCAGGGCGTGACGTGCAACGGCGTGTTCACCCCGTGCCCGGCACCGCCCACGTGTGGGAGCGGCATCCCCGAGTGCAGCGCGATTGCGAACACCCGTTGCTTCACCGAGAACGCAACGCAGGCCTGCTGCTCGGGCGGCTTCACCACGGAGCTCTATTGCTCCCGAGCCGGCACCCGGCTGCTCTGGCTGTACTGAGTCACGCCGCGGGCCCGTGCACCGGAGACCTCCTGCCCGGGAGGCCGACTTGACTTTCCGTGCACGGGCCTGCACCTTGTTCATCGTGAGCTTCGTCATTTTCACCACTGCGACCACCACCACGACTCGCTTCGGCGGGCTGAGGACCGGTGTGCGTCGCGTGGTGAGCTGACGAACGCACGGTTCTCTGCCCCGCCTTCTCCGGCCGGGGCAACCGTGCGCTCACTTCAGCGCTCCGTCCGGATGGGCTTTTCACCACTTCCGAATCGGAGACGCACATGTTGGATGAACACGACCACCGCTCCCTGGGCCAGCGCCTGGACCTCTTCCACCTGCAGGAAGAGGCCCCTGGCATGGTGTTCTGGCACCCGCGCGGGTTGAAGCTGTACCGGCTGCTGGAGGAGCACGTCCGCCGCCGCATGGAACGCGAGGGCTACCGCGAAGTCCGTACGCCGCAAATCTACGCGCAGCCCCTCTGGGAGCGCAGCGGCCACTGGGAGAACTTCCGGGAGAACATGTTCCTCGTGGAGGACGGCGCGCGGCAGCTCGCCGTGAAGCCGGTGAGCTGCCCGGGCCACATCGAGCTCGTGCAGCGCATGGCCCCCAGCTACCGGGACCTGCCCCTGAGGCTGGGCGAGTTCGGCCTCGTGCACCGCAGCGAGCCCGGGGGCGCGCTGCATGGCCTGTTCCGCCTGCGCCAGTTCACGCAGGATGACGGCCACATCTTCTGCGCCGAGGAGCAGGTGCAGCAGGAGGTGGTCCGCTTCGCGCGCTCGCTGAAGGACTTCTACGCGGGCTTCGGCTTCGACGACGTGCAGGTGGCCTTCTCCAGCCGTCCCCCGGTGCGGGCCGGTGAGGACGCCGTCTGGGACAAGGCCGAGTCGTGGCTCCTGTCCGCCGCGAAGGAGGCGGGGCTGGAGTGCCAGATGCAGCCGGGCCAGGGCGCCTTCTACGGGCCCAAGCTGGAGTTCGTGCTGAAGGACCGGCTGGGGCGCGCGTGGCAGTGCGGGACGATTCAGCTCGACCTGGTGCTCCCGGAGCGCTTCGACCTGCGCTACGTGGACGCCTCGGGGGCGAAGCTCCGCCCGGTGATGCTTCACCGCGCGCTGCTGGGCAGCCTGGAGCGCTTCATCGGCGTGCTGCTGGAGCACCACGGCGGTGCGCTGCCGGCGTGGCTGGCCCCGGAGCAGGTGGTGGTGGCGTCGGTGGGTGACGCCGCCGGGGACTACGCGGAGCGCTTCGCCGCCCGGCTGCGTGAGGCGGGCTGTCGCGCCCGAGCGGACATCCGGAGTGAGTCGCTGTCGAAGAAGATTGTCGACGCGCACGGCGACGGCGCGCCGTGGCTGGTGGTGGTGGGCAAACGCGAGGTGGAGGCCGGCGCGGTACGCCTGCGCCAGCGCGATGGAGCCCAGCGCGACCTGCCATGGGACGACGCGGTGGCGGAGCTGGCCGCCGCGTGCCGTCCGGCGGCGATGGACGCCTGAGTCGAACCGGGATGGCCCGCTCCCTTCCACCGCGAGGGGAGCGGGCCGTTGCGCCCCGGGTGCGCCTCGTCCGGGCCTGCCCACTTGCCCGGCGAGCGTCAGCGGCGCGCGAGGAACGTCACGGGTAGCCCGGACGGACGCCCTCCCGGCGGGTCACATCCGCCGGGCGTCCCGCAGCGGCACGGCGCCCGGACGGTGGTTAGGAATACAGGCATGGACCGCACCGGAAGCGCGCTGATGCCCCTGCACTCCGGCAAGGTGCCGGACTGGCTCCACACGCGCATGGCCCGGCTGGGTCGGGTGCTGGTGGAGGCCATCGTCCTGCACTACGGCCGGGACGAGGTGCTGCGCCGCCTCTCACACCCCTTCTGGTTCCAGGCGTTCGGCGCGGTGATGGGCATGGACTGGCACTCGTCCGGCATCACCACGTCGGTGCTCGGGGCGCTGAAGAAGGGCCTGGCCCCCGTGGAGCACGAGCTGGGCCTGCACGTGTGCGGCGGCAAGGGCGCCCAGTCCCGACGCACCCCCGCGGAGCTGGAGTCCCTGGGCCAGCGCCTTGGGCTGGACGCCGGGCCGCTGGTGCGCGCCAGCAAGCTGACCGCGAAGGTGGACAGCGCGGCGGTGCAGGACGGCTTCGAAATCTACCTGCACGGCTTCATCGCCGCGGACGACGGGAAGTGGGCGGTGGTGCAGCAGGGCATGAACGTGGACTCGCAGCAGGCGCGCCGCTACCACTGGCTCTCCGAGGGGCTGACGAGCTTCGTGGACGCGCCCCACGCCGCCATCGACGGGCCGGACCAGGGCATCATCGTCAACCTCACGGACCACCGGGCGGGCAGCTCGCGCGAGGCCCAGGTGGCGCTGGCCGCCGACGGGCCGACGGTGGTGGTGGACACGCTGCGCCGCCTGCGCGAGCAGCCCCTGCCGCACCTCCAGATGCCCATGGGCCACGCGGTCCAGGCCAGCGACGTGCTCCTGCGCCGCATCCACGGCACGCTGGCGGCGGCGGCCGAGCAGGGGCCGAAGGACTTCCCGGAGCTGCTGCTCACCCCGGGCGTGGGCGCGCGCACGGTGGCGGCGCTGGCGCATGTGGCGGAGGTCATCCACGGCGCGCCCTACCGCTTCAGCGACCCGGCGCGCTTCTCCTTCGCGCAGGGCGGCAAGGACCGGCACCCCTACCCCGTGAAGCTGGACGTGTACGACGACACGCTGCGCGTGCTGCGGGGCGCGGTGGACGCGGCGAAGCTGGGCAATGACGAGAAGCTCTCCGCCCTCCGCGAGTTGGACAGACAGGCCCGCCGGCTGGAGGCCACCGCCACCGGCCCGGACTTCGACCAGCTCATCCAGGAGGGCTGGGCCGCGGTGGAGGACGAGGAGCTGCTGCCCACCTGCGCGCCGGAGAAGAGCACCGCGAAGCGCCCGGCCCGAAGGCCGCCGCGCGCGCCGCCCGCCCAGCAGGAGCTGCCGGGCCTGGAAGCGGAGGCGGGCCGCCCGCCCGAGAGGAAGGCGGGCGGGCGGAAGTGAAGCGTCAGGCCTTCTGCAGGCGCTCCAGCACCACGCCGGCGTGCAGCACTTCCTCGGGCACGGTAGCCAGGTCATCCAGGCTGAGGATGCCCACGGGCCGCCGCTGGCCGTCCACGACGACGAGCCGCCGCACCATCTTGTCCTCCATCAGCCGCTCGGCCTCGACGAGCGTCGCGTCGGGCTCGCAGGTGATGACGTTGGCCGTCATGGCCTCCCGCACCGTGGTGGTGTTGGGGTCCTGGCCCATGGCGGTGCAGCGCACGGTGATGTCGCGGTCCGTCAGCATGCCCACCAGCTGGCCCCCCTCCATGACGGGGAGCGAACCGATGTTGCAGGTCCGCATCCGCAGCGCCGCGGCACGCACGGGCTCGGCCGCTTCGATGGTCTCCAGGTTCTTCGTCATCAGCTCGCCAATCCGCATCGGTGTTGCCTCCCCTGTGAGACGTCCACTCGAACCTACCCTGGATGCCATGGGGGGTACGTGCTGGAGTGACGAGAAAGAAGGCTGTTGAGCAGGCCAGTGGACAACGCGACACCTGCCCGGCTGCCCACCAGGCGCGACGCCGGGGCAGGATGCGCATCCAAGAATCTCCCCGGGCTTCTTCCGGGGCCTGAAAGGAGCATGACGGCATGGCGGACAAGCTCACCCTCAGCGACGACGAGTGGCGCAAGCGCCTGAGCCCGGAGGAGTACGACGTCCTCCGCCGGCACGGCACGGAGCGCCCCGGCTCGGGCTGCTTCCTGGGGACGAAGACGCCCGGCACCTACGTGTGCGCCGGCTGCGGCAACCCCCTGTTCAAGGCGGGGACGAAGTTCGAGTCCGGCACCGGCTGGCCGTCCTTCACCCAGCCGCTGACGGCGGACTCGGTGACGGAAATCCAGGACCGCTCGTACGGCATGGTGCGCACGGAGGTCCGCTGCGCGCGGTGTGACGGGCACCTGGGCCACGTCTTCCCGGACGGCCCGCCGCCCACGGGCCTGCGCTACTGCATGAACTCGGTGGCGATGAAGCACGTGCCCGAGGGGCAGCCGCTGGAGTTGGTGAAGGCGTAGCGTCAGGGACGGGAGGGGGCCCGCGCTCGCGGTCCCCTGCCCTCCCGCCTGACGCTCAGCCCAGCCAGGCGCGGGCGTTGCGGAACATCCGCATCCACGGGCCGTCATCGCCCCACTCGCGCGGCCGCCACGAGTGCTGCACGGAGCGGTGCACGCGCTCCGGGTGCGGCATCGTAATGGTGAAGCGCCCGTCGCGCGTGGTCAGCCCGGCGATGCCGTGGGGCGAGCCATTGGGGTTCGCCGGGTACGTCGCCGCCACCTGGCCGTGGTTGTCCACGAAGCGGGTGGTGACGAAGCCCAGCCCGTTGACGCGCGAGGCCTCCGCGTCGTTGGGGAACTCCGCGCGGCCCTCGCCGTGCGACGCGACGATGAGCATCCGGCTGCCGGCCATGCCCTTGTAGAAGAGGGACGGCGTGTCGGCCACCTCCACCAGCGTCAGGCGCGCCTCGAACTGCTCGGAGGCGTTGCGCACGAAGCGGGGGAAGTGCTCGGCGCCCGGAATCATGTCCTTGAGCTGGGACATCATCTGGCAGCCGTTGCATGCGCCCAGGCCGAAGCTGTCCGGCCGGGAGAAGAAGGCGGCGAACTCGTCCCGGGCTCGCGGGTTGAAGAGGATGGACTTCGCCCACCCGCCACCCGCGCCCATGACGTCTCCGTAGGAGAAGCCGCCGCAGGCCATGACGCCCTGGAAGTCCTTCAGCGACACGCGCCCGGCGAGGATGTCGCTCATGTGCACGTCCACCGCGGTGAAGCCCGCGCGGGTGAAGGCGGCGGCCATCTCCTGCTGGCTGTTGACGCCCTGCTCGCGCAGCACCGCCACGCGGGGCCGGGCCCCCTTGGCGATGAAGGGCGCGGCCACGTCGTGCGTGGGGTCGAAGGTGAGCAGCGGGGACAGGCCCGGGTCCTTCGCGTCGCACTTCGCGGCGTACTCCTGCTCGGCGCAGACGGGGTTGTCGCGCAGCATCTGCATCTCGTAGCTGACGCGAGACCAGGTGCGGCGCAGGGCCATGGTGCCTTCGGCCAGCCGCGCGTCGCCGTGGCGCCACCCGCACCTCGAGCGCGGGCGTGGGCCGGCCCACGTCGTGGCAGTGCGCCGCCAGGCCATGCTACCCACGCACCTCGCGCACGCGCGCCACGTCCTCGGCGCGCACCTGCACCACCGCGCCCAGCTCCTCGTTGAAGAGGGCCGCCACCGCGTCACCGCCCAGCGCGGACAGGTCCACCTCCAGGCCGCAGTGGCCCGCGAAGGCCATCTCGCACAGCGTGGCCCACAGGCCGCCGTCGGAGCGGTCGTGGTAGGCCAGCAGCCGCCCTTCCGAGTTGAGGGCCTGCACCGCCGCGAAGAAGCCGCTCAACAGCGCCGGGTCCTCCACGTCGGGGCACTCGGGGCCCACCTGCCCGTAGACGTGCGCCGCCACCGAGCCGCCCAGCCGCTGCCGGCCGCGCGCCAGGTCCAGGAAGAGCAGCCGCGTCTCGTCCGCCACGTCCACCAGCTGCGGCGTGAGTGACTGGCGCACGTCCAGCACCGGGGCGAAGGCGGAGATGATGAGCGACACCGGGGCCGTCACCGCCTTGCGCGCGCCCTTGTCCTCCCAGACGGTGCGCATGGACATGGAGTCCTTGCCCACGGGGATGGTGAGCCCCAGCGCCGGGCACAGCTCCATGCCCACCGCGTGCACGGCGGCGAAGAGGTTGGCGTCCTCGCCCGGGCTGCCCGCCGCCGCCATCCAGTTGGCGGACAGCTTCACGTCGGACAGCTTGCTGATGCGGGCGGAGGCGATGTTGGTGAGCGCCTCGCCCACCGCCATGCGGGCGGAGGCCGCCGCGTCGACGATGGCCAGCGGCGTGCGCTCGCCCATGGACATGGCCTCGCCGGTGATGCTCGTCACGGTGGACGTCGTCACCGCGCAGTCGGCCACCGGCACCTGCCACGGGCCCACCATCTGGTCCCGGCTGACATGGCCGGACACCGTGCGGTCGCCAATGGTGATGAGGAAGGACTTGTCCGCCACCGTGGGGTGGCCCAGCACGCGCTCGGCCAGGTCCTTCAGCGGCACGTCCAGCTTCAGCGGCGGCAGGGCCAGCGGGCGCGACGTGACGTCGCGGTGCATGCGCGGCGGCTTGCCGAACAGCACGTCCATGGGGAGGTCGATGGGGGCGTTGCCGAACTGCGTGTCGCCCAGCTTCAGCACCTGCTCGCCGGTGGCGTCACCCAGCACGGCGAAGGGCGCGCGCTCGCGCTCGCACAGGGCCGCGAAGCGCGGCAGGTCCTCCGGGGCCACGCCGAGCACGTAGCGCTCCTGGGCCTCGTTGCACCAGATTTCCACCGGCGCCATGCCGGGCTCGGCGTTGGGCACCGCGCGCAGCTCCAGGCGGCCGCCCAAATCATTGTCGTGGGCCAGCTCCGGCACCGCGTTGGACAGGCCGCCCGCGCCCACGTCGTGGATGGAGCGGATGGGGTTGGTGTCGCCCATGGCCCAGCAGCGGTCGATGACCTCCTGGCAGCGCCGCTCCATCTCCGCGTTGTCACGCTGCACGGAGGCGAAGTCGAGGTCCGCCGCGCTCGCGCCCTGCGCCATGGAGGACGCGGCGCCACCGCCCAGGCCGATGAGCATGGCCGGCCCGCCGAGGACGATGAGCTTGTCGCCCGGTTGCAGGCGGCCCTTCTTCACGTGCGGCTCGCGGATGTTGCCCAGGCCGCCGGCAATCATGATGGGCTTGTGGTAGCCGCGCACCTCCACGCCCTCGGGCGTGGGCACCTGCGCCTCGAAGCTGCGGAAGTAGCCGCACAGGTTGGGGCGGCCGAACTCGTTGTTGAAGGCGGCGCCGCCGAGCGGGCCGTCAATCATGATGTCCAGCGGCGAGACGATGCGGTCCGGCTTGCCGTAGGGCTGCTCCCACGGGCGCTCGTAGCCGGGGATGCGCAGGTGGCTGACGGTGAAGCCGGTGAGGCCCGCCTTGGGCTTGGCGCCGCGGCCGGTGGCGCCCTCGTCGCGAATCTCTCCGCCCGCGCCGGTGGCGGCGCCCGGGTACGGAGAAATCGCCGTCGGGTGGTTGTGTGTCTCCACCTTGATCATGATGTGGGCCGGCTCGCGCACGGCGCCCCACTCCCCCGACTCCGGGTGGGGGAAGAAGCGGTCCACCTCGAAGCCCTCGATGACGGCCGCGTTGTCCTTGTAGGCGGACAGCACGCCTTCCTTGTGGAGGGCGTAGGTGTTCTTGATGGCCTGGAAGAGCGAGCGCTCCTTCGGCTTGCCATCGATGGTCCACGACGCGTTGAAGATCTTGTGCCGGCAGTGCTCGCTGTTGGCCTGCGCGAACATCATCAGCTCGACGTCGGTGGGGTTGCGCTTGAGCTCGCCGAAGCGCGCCACCAGGTAGTCGATTTCGTCGTCGGCCAGGGCGAGGCCCAGCTCGCGGTTGGCGGTGGCCAGCGCGGCGCGGCCTCCGGCCAGCACGTCCACGGTGGTGAGGGGCCGGGGCGTGTGCGCCTCGAAGAGGACGGCGGCGTCCTCCAGGCGGTCCATCACCACCTGCGTCATCCCGGTCATGCAGCACCGGCGGACAGGCGCGCCAGCTCGGCGGGCTCCAGCGCGCGGCCGGCGGGGCCGGCGACGTAGAAGGCGGTGCCGCGCTCCATGCGACGGACCTTGTCGCCCAGGCCGCAGTTGTGGGCGATGTCGGTGGCCTTGGAGGACCAGGGGGAGATGGTGCCGGGCCGGGGCACGACCAACAGCAGGCTGCCCGCCCGCTCGCCCGGGGCCACGCGAGGGCCGTACTCGAGGAGCCGGCCGAGGGTGGTCTGCTCCCCTTCCGAGAAGGGCGCCGAGGCGTCGATGAAGTGCACGAACTCCGCGTAGACGGACGACACGGAGGGCACCTGCTCGCGGCACTGAGCAAGGAGCTTGGCGAGCCGGAATTCAGAGAGGGCCGGAGCCCCACGCAGGATGTGCATGCTGGACATGGGAATGGGAGTGGCTCTGGGTAACAGCCGGGCCGTCCTTATCACCGTGCGTCGGCACGGCGAGTGAAGACTTCACGCCGGGTTGCCCGCTGCACGGGCGGACAGGAGCCACGGTGGGAGCCGCCCGTACGTCAGAGCCTGCGAAGCGCTCGCGACAGATAGGGAAACACGGCCAGCACGAAGACGTTGAGGCCGATGGCCCAGGCGACCAGGGGCTTCCAGCGGTCCGAGGGGAGGCGCTTCGCGCCGAGGGCGACGAGCACCATCAGCACCGGCAGGAAGTCCAGGGCGAAGCGGTGCGCGTTCAGCTGGACGAAGCCGTTGTTGTAATAGAACAGCATGTGCGTCAGCGCGAGGAGCACGCTCGCCCACGCGGCCCGCACCGGCACGTCCGTCCCGCTCCCGCGCGCCGCCAGCGCGACGAAGAGGAACGGGCTGGCGATGGTGAGCGAGGTGCCGATGCCATCCACCGCCACCGGCTGGAGCTGGCGGGGCGCGGAGAAGATGAAGTGCGGCCCCTCCAGGAACATGCTGATGAAGTTGAAGGGCAGGTACGCGGGGTGGAAGAGGCCGTACCGCTCCACGCGGGCCTGGAGGTAGTCGCCCAGGGGGATGTACGCGTAGCCGGTGTCGAAGGGCCCCTCGAAGCGCGCGGCGTTGTAGGCCAGGTACACCAGCGCACAGAGGCCGAAGCCGAAGAGGCCCCAGAAGAGCTGGAGCACCTGCCGCTTCCGGCCGGACGCCTGGGCGCGCTGCCACAGCACCACCAGCAGGAACACGAGGCTGTAGACGGCGAGCTGGCGGGAGAGGAAGGCGCCTCCCGCGAGCAGCCCGACGAGCACCGCGCGCCCCCGGCCCAGCGCCTCCGTCACCGCCAGCACCAGGAGCGTGGTGGCCACCACGTGCGCGAAGAACCAGACGCCGCCGCTCCAGAGGACGCAGGACCAGAACCCGGTGCCCAAGAGGAACGCGGCGGCGAGCCAGGTGCGCTCCGGCCGGGGCAATTCCAGCCGCGTGAGCAGGCGCCACAGGGCCCACGCGGCGAGCAGGGACAGCAGCACGGCGACGGCGCGGACCGGAGCGCGCACGGGCCCCGTCACCGCGACGACGGGCAGCAGCAGCACGGAGGGGAACGGGGAAAGGGCACCCACGCCTTGGCCTCATGGTGGGCCAGGTCGTGGTGCCCTTGGTCCACGTCCAGGCGCCCGTGCAGCCACGCGTCGGCCTGGAGCGCGTAGAGGTTGACCTCGTCCAGCCGCGTCCTGTGGCTCAGCACGAGTGCGAGCGCGAGCAGGCCCAGGAGCCAGGTTCCAGGCATCTTCCAGCGGGAGGGCATCTGGTCGCGCATGAGCAGCCGCAATTACTCTCGGGCGCCGGGCTGGGCAATGGGAGACTGAGCGCCCCCGCGCCTGGGGCACCACGTTGCGCCCCAGAGCCACCTACCCCTTCGTACCCGGCCCGGAGGAATGAGACACCGCGCGGGCCCGAGCGAGGAGGTACGCCCGCTGTGGAGGGGTCCGCGCCAGCGCCGCGGCCTGACGGAAGCAATCCGCGGCACGCTCCCGCTCACCGAGCTGCTCGCGCAGCGCCCCCTCCACCGCGAAGCGCCACG
>JBKGHK010000237.1:0-13679 GCA_046520375.1 Pyxidicoccus sp. 3LFB2 | reverse complement strand
CCTTCGCCAGCGACGTGCGCGCCTTCCTCCCGCCGCGCAAGGGGCGCGAGCACCTGCGCCTCATCACCGAGTCCCTCTACCGCACCGAGGCCGCGCTGGAGGAGAGCGACTACGGCCGCGCCTTCGACTTCGCCTTCGCCCGCCAGACGCGCCGCGCGCTGGTGGTGCTCTTCACGGACCTGGTGGACCCGGACGCCTCGGCCAGCCTCCTCACGCGCACGCTGGCGCTGCGCCCCCGACACCTGCCCGTCGTCGCCTCGCTGCTGGACGAGGATGTGGAGGCCGCGGCGACCGATGTGCCCCGAGAGGCGCAGGACGCCTACGCGCGGCAGGCCGCGGCACGGCTGGAGGCCGAGTACCGGCGCACCGCCACCACCCTGCGGGACGCCGGAGCGCTGGTGGTGCGAGCCCCCGCGCGGGGCTTCGGCGCGGCAGCACTCAACGTGTACCTGGACGTGAAGTCGCGTGGACTGCTGTGAGCTCTTCCGTCAAGTCCAGCGGAAAGTTTGTATGAAGTGCGCACGCACTTCGTAGGGGCGTCGCTCGCGCGGAAGCGTGCCAATCGCGCCGAGGCCGAATTCTAGGCTCCGGAGACGACCCCCTTTACAGACACGTCTCCGTCAACAAAATGGCGCGTCTCTCTCGCCCCCCTCACCGGTGGGCGACCTCAAACATCACGGATGGAGACGGTCTTGGCGGAGGGTGCGAGGGGCTTGAGGGTTGAGGTGGAGGTCGACGCGGCGGCGGCGGCGATGGCGTCCGGGGCGGTGTCCGAGCCCACGAAGACGCTGACTCCCTTCCATGAGCGGCTGCTGGCTGAAGAGCTGCTGGCCCGCAGTGGAGACACGCAGCAGCGGCTGGCCAGCGCGCTGTCGGAAGCGAAGGTGGACCTCAACCCGCACCAGGTCGAGGGCGCCATGTTCGCGCTCGACGCCCTGTCGCGCGGCGGCTGCATGCTGGGCGACGAGGTGGGGCTGGGGAAGACGATTGAGGCAGGCCTCGTCATCGCCCAGCTGATGGCCGAGGGGAAGAACCGCATCCTCATCCTCGCGCCGGCCACGCTGCGCGCGCAGTGGAACAGCGAGCTGCGGGAGAAGTTCGACCTGGACAGCGTCCTGGTGGACGGCCGCACCGTGCGGGCCACCGGCAACTGCTTCGACCAGCCCTTCCCCGTCATCTGCTCGCACCCCTTCGCCGCCAACAAGGCGGCGCTGGTGGCGGAGATTCCGTGGGACGTCGTCGTCATCGACGAGGCGCACCGGCTGCGCAACGCCCACCGCGCCAACAACAAGATGGGCCAGGCGCTGAAGGCGTCGCTGGCCGGCAAGCCCAAGCTGCTGCTCACCGCCACCCCGCTCCAGAACGACATCATGGAGCTGTTCGGCCTGATGTCCCTGCTGGACGAGCAGATCCTCGGCCCCGAGCACGCCTTCCGCAGCCGCTACCGCGTGGACGAGGGCGGCGGCATGTCCGAGTCCGCCGTCGCCGAGCTGAAGGAGCGGCTGGCCCCCGTGGTGCAGCGCACCCTGCGCCGGCAGGTGCGCGAGTACGTCCGCTACACCAACCGCCGCTCCATCGTGGAGGACTTCACCCCCTCCCCCGAGGAGCATGACCTCTACGAGAAGGTCAGCGAGTACCTCCAGCGCTCGGAGGCCGCGGCGATTGAACCCGGCAAGAAGACGCTGCTGACGCTCTGCTACCGCAAGCTGCTGGCGTCCTCGACGTACGCCATCGCCCCCACCCTGCGCCGGCTGTCGGAGAACCTCGAGAAGCGCCTCCAGGCGGCGAAGCTGGGCCAGCAGGCCCTGGCGATGTTCGAGCCCGAGGAGGCCAAGCAGTTCGTCGAGGAGGGCGAGGAGTGGTCGGACGACCCGGCCAAGGCGCCCAACGTCCGCGCGCTGGAGCAGGAGGTCTGGGAGCTGCGGCAGTACGCGGACCTGGCCGACTCCATCAAGGTCAACGCCAAGGGCGAGGCGCTCAAGCGCGGCCTGGACCGCACCTTCGGCGTCATGCGCGCGCACGGCTGGCCGGAGAAGGCGCTCATCTTCACCGAGTCCCGCCGCACGCAGCAGTACCTCTTCAACCTCCTGTCGGACAGCGGCTACAAGGGGAAGATTTCCCTCCTGGCCGGTGACCTGGCCAGCACGCCGGAAGAGCGCCGCGCGCTGGTGGACGACTTCCGCAACAAGTCGCAGATCCTCATCTGCACGGAAGCCGGCGCGGAGGGGCTCAACCTCCAGTTCTGCAACCTGGTGGTGAACTACGACCTGCCGTGGAACCCGCAGCGGGTGGAGCAGCGCATCGGCCGCTGCCACCGGTACGGGCAGCAGCGGGACGTGCTGGTCATCAACTTCCTCAACCGGATGAACGCGGCGGACGCGCGCCTGTTCGAGCTGCTGGAGAAGAAGCTCAACCTCTTCGACGGCGTCTTCGGCGCGTCGGACGAAATCCTCGGCGCGCTGGAGAGCGGCGTCGACTTCGAGCGCCGCATCCTCGACATCTACCAGTCCTGCCGGAAGCCGGAGGACATCAACGCGGCCTTCGACAAGCTGCGCGAGGAGATGGAAGGCCGCATCAGCAAGCGCATGACGGAGATGCGCTCGGTGGTGCTGGAGCGCTTCGACGGCGACGTGCGGCGGAGGCTGCGCGGGCAGCAGGACCAGACGAAGGAGGCGCTCGCGAAGCGGCAGCAGGAGGCGCGCGCGCTCACCAGCTCCGTGCTGGGCAGCCGCACGTCGGGGCGGCTGGAGATTGCCAAGGCCGCGTACGCGGTGAAGGAGCGGACGCAGGACGCGGTGGCCTACCTGCAGCTGGACGCGTCCGAGCTGCCGTCGCGGCTGGCCCGGCTGGCCGGCTGCGAGGGCTGGTGGTTCGCGTACAAGTTCGAGACGACGGGCCTGAAGCCGGAGGAGAAGCTGGTGCACCTGGTGCTGGTGCGCGAGCGGGACGGCGGCTTCCGGGCGCTGCCGCTGCAGGATGGGGCGCACTTCGTGAAGCTGACGGCGAAGGAGGAGAAGCGCCGCCAGCCCGCCCCGGTGTCCGTGCAGCTGATGCAGGAGCAGGCGCTGGTGCTGGCCAAGGAGGAAATCATCCGGGCCGCGGAGCGCCGCAACGCGCTGGAGCTGGACAAGGCCAAGGAGCGCGCGGACCGGTACATCGAGGACTGCCTGATGGAGTCGCGCGAGGCCGTGGAGGCCGCGCGGCAGCTCTGGTTCGACGCGCGCAAGGAAGTGACGGCGGCCGAGGACGTGGCGGACAAGGCGAAGGCGCGCGCGCACTCGGACCGGATGGAGCGCGAGTACCGGCGCAAGCTGTCCTCCCTCCGCAACGAGGAGGAGAAGCGCTACGCCGCCAAGGACCGCCAGCTCGCGGACCTGGCGCAGAAGGCGAAGGTGAACGAGAAGCGTTCCCTCATCGCCTCCGCTTACTTCTGGCTGTCCTGACGACGCTCCCAGCCGGCCGCATCAAGGCGCGGGCCGGGTGGGCGCGGGAAACGAGGGCAGCTGGAACTCGGGCACGCGGAGTTCCACGTGGGCCGGAAGGCCCTGGGTGTCCCCGCTCTTGAGGAACTCGATGAGCCCCGCCCAGAGCGCGGGCTGCTGCTCGCGCGGCTTCCTGCGGTCGCCGTGGGTTCCGCGGTGGATGCGAACCGTCCGGCTGTTGGGGAAGTACGGAAGCACGTCCGCCAGGTTCTCGAAGGGCGTCGACGTGTCCCAGTCTCCGTGGACGAAGAGCACGGGCGTCGGATTCGCAACCGGGAGCCTGAAGGCATCTCCCAGGTCCGGGGTCGGCCAGGCGGACGCGGAGGCAAGGTAGGGATGGAAGCCGCCCATGCCCAGCCAGTCGATGCCTGAATCGGTCCTCAGCAAGTGCTCGCGGCCAGCGGACACGCCCAGGCTCGTGTCGATGAGCGGCGCGATGAGCGGCCAGGGCTCGGGGTGGGTCCGCTGCTGGATGACCTCACGCGCCCAGTCGTCAGGCTGCCGGTGATAGACGGACAAGACGAAGGCGGGCCAGGCCGCCGCGGGACGAAGCAGCGCGTCCTGGAAGTCCTCCAGCCCGAGCGTCACCGTCGAGGCCCGGCCTCCCTTCGCATCCTTGACGGTGACGCGGAGGGGCCCTTTCGCGAAGCGCTCGCGCACCGCGCGCAGTGCCTCCATCACCCCGCCCTTCGGCAGGTAGGGCGCGAGCCTCGGGTCCTTGTCCGCGTCCCACGCAATGCGCTGAAGCGCCGAGAAGACGTGCGACGGCATGTCATAGCCAGCGTCCAGCGGCTCCACGTCCGTCAGCAGCGCGCGCTTCACCGTCTCGGGATGGAGCCGCATCACCGCGAAGCCCCACTGCGAGCCGAAGCTCCCGCCAAGGAGGGTCATCTGCCCGTACCCCAGCGCCTTGCGCAGGTCATTCACGTCCTCGGCGCACTGGACGATGGTGTACCCGCTCAAGTCCTTGTCGGGGTGCGCGGCGACCGCCGCCTGGGCCTGCTTCACCAGGTCGGCGGCATCCGCGGACAGGGAGCCGGGCCGCTCCAGCGGCTGCGGCGCACGGGTGAACTCCAGCACATCGCCTCGCGGCGAATAGCCGCGCTGATCCACCACCACCAGGTCCCCCGCGGTGCGGTACTCGGCCCAGACCGATAGCAGGCGCTGCGAAGCCGCGTCCTTCTCGGTCAGGGTATCGAGCACGCTGAGGCCGGGACCGCCGGGCAGCACGAAGATGGGAGGGCCGCCCGTCGGCCGTGCGGCCCGGATGCGCGCGAAGCCGACGCCGATGAGGCGGCTGCCGGGCACCGTGCGGTTCTCCGGAACGTACAGGGTGCCCAGCTCGTACGGCACGGACTCCCCCGTGTCGGTGGTCGCCGTGCCGGTCTCCATCACCACGTCACCAGCCTTGTGCGAGCCGGCTCCGTCCGCGGCCTCGGCCCGCCAGGCGACAACGGACAGCGTGAGCACCAGCCCCCATTCGAGGCTCATCATCGCGGCGTCTCTCCATGGAGTGGATGCGGTAACCCGGTTGCGACTGGACCAGGGCTGGCGTGTGAATGCCTGCCAGGTCTCGAAATTCCGTGACGAAGCGCGCCCACGACTTTCCCAGGGCACGGGAATCCGGCACCGCACCTACATCCACCCCTGCGAAGCCCGGGTGGCACTCCCTGCGAAGGGGGCTCTACACCGGAGGACCCTTCAGGTCGCTACGTCCCGGGCGTTTCCGCCGGCTTCAGCCGCACCCACGTGGCGCCCCAGCCCCCGTCCCCTTCGGACGCGGAGCGGAACGACTCCACCTCGGGCAGCTTCGGCAGCAGCGAGTGCACGGTGCGGCGCAGCGCTCCGGTGCCCTTGCCGTGGATGATGCGCACATCCAGCAGGCCCTTCTGACGGCAGGCCCAGAGGTACTCGACGACCAGGTCCTTCACCTCTTTGGGATGGAAGAGATGCAGGTCCAACGTGCCATCGATTGGAATTTCTACAGCCTCGTCCTCAGAGGGCAGAGGCTCCGGCCCCTCCGGAGGGAGCGGCGGCTCGCCCGGGGGGAGCCGCGGCAGGCGTCTTGGGCCCATGGAGCCACTCCTCTTCCTGGCGCTTCTTCTTCTCGGCTTCCAGCCGGCGGCGCTCCCGAGCGGCCTTGAACTGCTCGGACACGGAGGACAGCTCGCTCTTCAGCGCGGAGAGGTTCTTGCCCAGGTCATCCGCGGCGGCATCCCGACGCTCGGCCGCACGCTCCCCGTGAGCACCGGCTCCACCGGCGGCCATCAGTTGGAACATCATCGCGGCTACGGCCATGGACTTCATACCGCCTCAAGTAAGCAAGCCTCGTGCCGAGGGGCAAGCGTCAGTCATGTGGAAGCGCCCTGTTGCCTGCCCTCCTCCGTCTTGCGCGCGACAATGCGCTCCGCGAGACGGATGGCGGACAGGGGGGCGCTGCCTTCGGCCTTGTTGTTGATCGTAACGAAGGCCGGCTTTCCGCGCCGTTCCGCCGCCAGGCATACGCGGGCCAGCACGTCGCGGGTGGCCACGTCCTCATCCACCAGCTTGTCGAAGGGGGCGTAGCGCGCGCGGGCCTCCTCGTAGCCCAGGTTCGGCGGCAGCATCCACCGCACCACCAGGGCACGGGCCGCCTCGAAGGCGCGGGTGCGCTTCGCCTGCTGCGCCACGGGAGGCATGTCGCGCCACACCGCCAGCACGGGGCTGGCGCCCACGTCGGCCAGGGCCTGCGCGAAGCCCTCCGTGAGGAGCTCCTCGTTGCGGACCTCCACGGCATACAGCGGGCCCTTGGGCAGCGCGGTGAAGAAGGCATGCAGCCGCTCCACGAAGCGCCCGGGCCCGCCGAGGGCCTGCGGGTCCTGCGGTGGGAACTGGAAGACGAGCGGCCCGGCCTTGTCGCCGAGGCCCTCCACGAAGGGGGCCACCACCGCCTCGGCGGCATAGGCGGCGTTGAGGAACCTGTCATTCGCCTGGCCCCGGTGCACGCCGTAGCGCTCGTGCAGGGGGAAGCGGGCCATGGTGCAGACCTCGTGCGCCTTCACGAGGAAGCGGAAGGAGTCCGGCACCTGCTCGGCGTACTCGGCGAAGGCGGCGGCGGAGATGGGGCCGTAGAAGGTCCGGTCGATGCCCACCGTGCGAAGCACCGGGTGGTGCGCGTACGCGGCCAGCCCCTCGCGCGCGAGCTGCGAGGCGGAGGCCTCATGGTCCCAGAGGATTCCGGACCAGCCTGGGAAGGTCCACGAGGACGTCCCCAGGAAGGTGCCCGCGGGCAGGTGCTGGCCCAGGGTGGACAGCTGCTCGGAGACCGGGGCGGGCCCTACCGGCTGGGTCCCCTTGCGGCCCCGCGCCGGGGCCTCGACGGGGGCGCCGGTGAAGAGGTCGAGCTGGGACGGTCCTCGTTCCTGGGGCATGAAGTCACTCCTGCGCACGGAGGGCACCGGGACGCGGCGCCGTGCGTCCGGCAGGAATAACGCCGGGCGCCACCTGATGCAGCAGGTTGCCTCACTTCCAGCCCACTCTCCAAGTGGTATGTCTGGCCTACAGGCAGCCGAGCTCCATGGCCCGGAGGACGGCGCGGGTGCGGTCTCTCACGCCCAGCTTGGAGAGGATGCTGGAGGTCTGGTTCTTCACCGTCCCCTCCGCCGTCCCGAGCGCCTGGGCAATCTCGCGGTTGCTGAGCCCGCGAGCGATGAGGCGGAGCACCTCCACCTCGCGGCGGGTGAGCCCCTCGGGCAGCTCCGAGTGGGGAAAGTCGTGGGACAGCTCGGCGACGCCGCGCGCGACACGCTCCGCGACACCGGGCGGCAGCAGCGTCTCGCCCGAGGCCACGCGCCGGATGGCGTCCGCCAGCTCATCCAGCGACACGTCCTTGAGGAGGAAGCCCTGCACCCCGGCGCGGAGGGCTTCGATGATGGCGGCGTCCTCGTCGAAGGTGGTGAGCAGCACCACGCGACGGGCCGGGTCCGTGGCGCGCAGCGCGCGGAGGGCCTCCAGGCCCGTCATGCGCGGCATGCGCACGTCCATGAGCACCACGTCCGGGTTCAGCTCCGAGACCTTGAGCAGTGCTTCTTCGCCGTCAGCGGCCTCGCCGACGACGCGCAGGTCGGGCGTCAGGTCCAGCAGGCTGCGCAGCCCCTGGCGCACCAGGGCGTGGTCATCGGCGAGGACGAGGCGAATCATGTCCGGCGCTCCAGGCGGTTGTTGGCCAGGTCATCAGCCCCTGCCCTGGCGCCGCGAATATCACGCTACCCGCGGACCATGCCGGGGTGTTCCTCGCGGGAGCCGGGCTCGACCCGGACCTGTGGCGCTATTTCCTCCCACGCCGCCGACGAGGACGCCGAGGCTTCGGCGGAGGCGGAGGGTTGCGCTGGCGAGCATGGAGGTGCCGAGCCGCTGCCGCCCCGGTCCTACGCACAGCCCCAGCAGTCCGCCGACGGCGAGCCCGCCGAAGAGCAGTCCCAGGAAGCCCGCGGACTCCGCCGGCGTCGGCCCCCTCCCCCGTACCCGGTACGCCACCGCGAGGGTCGCCCCTGTCTGTGCCCCCGTGTCCTGAGGCAGGCGGCTCAGTTCGACGGTGACTGCCTCGATACCGGAGGGAGACAGCCGCCCGGTCGTGTCCACCACGGGCCGGTCCATGACGGGCGTGGCACCGAAGAGGAACACGGACAGCAGCAACACCAGCGACTTCAGCATGTGGCCCCTTCGAGGGCCCACCCGCGCGCGGAGTGAGGACACGGAGGAGCGGGGCCAACGATACGTCAGGACGCCGGAAGAGCGGCAGTGCGGCAGATGTCACGATGAGTGTTTCGAGCAGTGCCAGCGGCGCGAAGGAATGTCAGATGCGTCGACTATTGAGTAGCCCTCACACGCAATTCCCTCCACACAGGAGCTCGCAGAATGGCGCAAGAGCCGCTGGTTGGCATCAGCCTGCCCGACGTGCACGCGTATGCAGAGAAGAGCATCGCTGCCGGTGAAACCATACATTTCCGGGTCAGCAGCAGCGTCCCGTACACCATCTCGATTTTCCGGCTGGGCTCCAACCTGGATGGGCCTTCAGCAGACGTGCAGGTGTTTCCCCCGGAGAGCTTCGCTCCGGCGCAGCAGCCCATCAGGCCGGGCTCGTATGTGAATGTCGACAACGCCCTGCCCGCCACCACGGCTCTCAGCGCCATCTCCCTGGAGTGCTGGGTGCGCCCGTGGAGCCTGACGAAGTGGCAGGGGCTGATGACGCAGCACACGTTCCCGGACAAGTGCGGCTACGGCCTCTTCATCGGTGAGGACGGACGCATCAATCTCTATCTCGGGGATGGAGGGTGGCACGACAACGCGCGTGTCCTCACCAGCCCCAGCGCCATCGACCTGCACCAATGGACTCACATCGTGGGCGTGTGGAATGGCACCACGGCCGAGCTGTGGCTCAACGGTGTCAAGGTCGTCTCCGGGCCGTTGGCGGGCCCCGTGCGGCCGGGTGCCGCGCCGCTCCGCCTGGGCGCGTATGGAGACCAGGGCTTCACCAGCAAGCTCCTGGATGGAGACCTGGCCATGCCCGTCATCTACGGCCGTGCGCTGGCTCCGAGCGAAATCGCGGCGCGCTACCAGGACCGGGGCCTTCACGCTCCTGCCCTCAATGGCGTGCTGGCCTGCTGGCCGCTGACGGAGGAGAAGGGAACCCACCTCAACGACATCAGCGGCAACGCCCGCCATGGGCAGATCATCAATGGCGCGACGTGGATGATTGGCGGCCCCTCGTTCGACAACAGCGATGTGCCGCGGTACGGCCACGATGTGACGCGGTACGGCTACTACGAGCCTGCCAATGACCCCCTGCGCGGACACGGCCTCCGCTTCGCGTCCGATACCCTGTACGACTGCGGCTGGCAGGTCACCTGGTCGAAGCAGCTTCCGGCTGGCCTGAAGCCGGGCATCTACGTCGGGCGCATCCGGCGCAGCACCGACAACCACATCTACGATGTGACGTTCGTCGTCAAACGGGCCGCCACCGCCGTCAAGGCGCCCATCCTCGTCGTCTGCTCGACCAACACGTGGCTGGCCTACAACGCCACGCCCTTCGCGCCGAACTACCTGGGCAGCGATCCCCGCCAGTTCTGGGGAATCGAAGGCCAGCCGGATGTCGAGGGCCAGCCCGCGGAGTTCCTGGAGGCGCCCAAGTACAACTTCTACCGGAACCACCGGTCCGGGCAGCCCACCTACCGGACGGGGGTGAACATGCCCTGGCCGGTGGCCGCCCCCTACGTCGTCTTCAGCGACCCGCCGGGGGCCTATTACAGCCACCTGACGCGGGCCGAGAGGTTCCTCCACCGCTGGCTCGAGGAGCAGGGCTACGCCTTCGATGTCGTCACCGACTTCGACCTGCACCAGGACCCGACCGTCCTGGACGGCTACCGCGTGGTCGTCCTCAATGGACACAGTGAGTACTGGTCGGCCTCCGCCTACAAGACGCTGGAGCGGTACCTGCGCCTGGGCGGCCGGAACATCACGCTGTCTGGGAACACCATGTGCTGGCGCGTGAGCTTCGATGAGAGTCTCACGAGCATGGAGTGCCGGAAGATCCGCTTCAAGGACTACGCGGTCGACTTCTCGGGGGGAAGGTCCATCAGCCTGGGGGAGGCCTACCACAGCGATGACGGCAAGCGCGGCAGCCTGATGCGGGAGTGCGGTTATCCTGCATGGAGCCTGCTCGGGCTCGAGAGCGTGGGCTTCTGGCATCAAGCCGTCCTGCGCTCCTATGTTTGTGAGACGCCGGGACACAAGTTCTTCACGTCTCCCAACGTGACGAACCTGCAGGGAGGAATGGCTTTCGCTCCTGGCAGCGTGGGACATGAGTGGGACACCCGCGCCGACCTGCCTTTGCAGGGCAACCTTCCCTACACACAGGAAGGCATGACGGTGCTCGCGTACAGCGAGGCCTCCTACGGCCCGGCCAGCGCGGATCGCCCGGGCGGACAGAAGGAGTACTTCGACGTCGCGTACTGGGATTACTTCATGAGGGCGCTCAATCCCACGGGCGACGTTTCGAAAGAGGTCGCGGTGACGCGAATCAGCGAGATGATTCACTGGAAGCGGCCCATGGGTGGAGAGGTGTTCTTCGCGGGCTCCATCGCCGCGGGCATGGCGCTGAAGGGGAGCGATGCCCGCTGGGGGAACGTGCTGCGCAACGTCCTCTCCCACTACGGGGTGACGCCGGCTCCCCCGGTGTGAGTGAGGGAGTCGGGGTCTTCGCTGTCTGACTTCTCGGGGGCGGCCACCTCGGTGGCCGCCTCCGGGCAGGTTCAGTCCACCGCCCGCGTTCGCGCGCCCGTGGTGAACTCGCATGAGGCGCGCTCTAGCCGCGTTGCCGACTGCTCAGCCGAGCATGACCTCGGAACCCTCGACGGCGCGCGCCGCGCCCCACTCCGTGCCCTCCTCCAACGCCTGGAGGAGCGCAGGGTCGCGGACCCGCAGCCGCACGTGGGTGTGGTCGGCCGAGAGCGACAGGGCGGAGACCCCGAGGACGGAATGGTCGACGACCCGTTCCCCCCAGAGCTTGGAGAACACCACCCCCACCATCGAGATGGCGAAACAGGCAGCCTTGAGCCAGTCGGTTTCCCCCTCGGGGGCGACCCGCGGCCCCATCAGGGCGAAGCACAGGCCCAGGATGGGCAGCCAGGAGACCGCGCGGCCGAGCCAGGTCCGGCGCCCCGTGCACGCGTGGCACCCGGGCGCCGCGATGTCGCGAGCTACGGAGAAGCCGAGCAGCGGGAGGATGAAGCCCTGGCGCGCCTCCAGCTTGAGGACCGTCTCGGCCGGACGCTGGCAGCCAATGCACTGCCCCTCCGGGAAGCGGAGGGCCGCGATGGGCAACTCGACCACGTCCGCACGCGTGCCCACGCGTCGCCGCTGCGTCTGACTCACGGGGAGCGCGCCGAGGAAGTCGACGATGCGCGTCCCTTCCTTCCCCAGCACGGCGAGCCAGACCCACGCGCCGTCCTGGAAGACGATGCACTGCACTCCGAACAACACCGGCCTCAAGCGGGCGAAGTCCGAGAGCGGGCGGCTCATGCGCAGCCGCCCCCGACGGAAGACGCGGATGCCCGCCGGGCCGACCTCGATGCGCCGGGCGCCGATGAGGGCGAAGAGCCCCGTGAATCCCAGGAGGCCGACGGCGATTACGTCAAACTCGCCGAGGCTCATGCCGATCGCTCGCGAGCCGACCAGATAGGCCACGGCCACGAGGTCGAGCAGCACGGCCCCGTGCCAGCTCTCCACGTCTGCGTAGACCGCTATCGGTGCGTCTGGCGTCTGTTGGGGCGACATCTCGGTCAGACTCCATCCAATACTTCGGTAGGGATTGGCGGCATGGCCAGACACCTCTTTCGGTGTCGAGCTGCCAGCGGCGGCGGACGCAGCCGTCAGAAACGGCCGACGAGTCCGCCCACGAGGTCCCCGCGAGGCGAGGCCCCGAGGGTGGGCGCGACCTGGAAGCCCGGGGCCTGCAGCTGCTGCGCGGACGCGGGGGTGTGGAAACGGTGGGAGAGCTCGTTGAACAGAAGCGCTCCCGCCGTGGGCAGCAACAGGCTGACGACGAGGTGCGTGCCGTTGTCCGACACCAGGGGGCGACCGGGTGGGTGGCCGTCGGAGAGCAGCGCGACGGGCACCGTGCCCAGCCCCGCGCCCAGCATCGTCAGCAGGAAGCTGCCCTTGCTGCCCAGGAGCCGGCCCGAGGTGTAGACGCCCAACCCGGAGCCCAGCCCCATTCCCACGTACAGGGGCACCAGGCTCTCCCCACAGTAGACGGTACCGGGGAACGAACCACAGCTCGCGAGCGGCTTCAGCGACAGGGTGCCGCCCAGCGTACCGCCCGCCGCCGTTCCCACCGCGCCGGACAGGGTGCCTAGCAGCAGCCGTCCCGGCGTCGTCCTCGGGAAGGTGTCACGCGGCTCGGCGGTGGACGTCGGGGGCTGGGCAGCGGCCGGAGCGTCGTCCGCTGGGGCCTGGATGAGCGGGGGCGCCGTGGCGCCTTCCGGCCCGGTGTCAGAGGGGAGGTTCTGGGCAAGGACCGCGCAGGGAAAGAGCAACGCGACGACGAGGAACGGAGTGGCGCTGGGCATTGAAGACGCCTCTGAACGGGTGCGCCCGGCCGGCACGTCACGTCAGGGGAGCCGCGAAGAGTGAGTGGGGCGGGAGAACGACGCCCCGGAGGGAACATACCCCCTCCTGCCCCTGCGTACGCAGTCCAGCGGCTGGCGGAGACCGGCGCCGCCTTCGTCGGGGCATCCGCGGCACCGCGGGGCTCGTACGGCCGACCTATGCCCCCAGCCCCTGGAAGGCGCCAACCGGCGGCTGTAACCGGAAATTCAGGGGGTGCGTAACCGGAGCAGCTCCGCGCGCTGTTCCACAGGTCCGCCCCCCATGGCCCCCATCTCCCTCAAGAAGAAGCTGGATGTCGCCTTCAAGCCGGCTCCGGCTCCCGCGGCCAGGCCGGCCCCGGCTCCGAAGAAGGCGCCCGTCGCGCAGACCGCGGCTCGGGCCACCAGCAGCTTCCAGCAGGCGGCCCGGAAGCCGGCCCCGGTGGACCTCAACCCCGCCTCCAGGGCCGAGCGCGCCCTGTCCGAAGCCCGGCCCGTCCGTGCCGCTGACGTCCTGCGTCAGGGGGGCGCGGCGTTCAAGCCTGCTCCCGGGGTCCTGGGCGGGATGGGCCCCTCCTCCCTCCCGGGGCTGAAGCTGAGCAGCGCCCCGGGCACGAGGCTCCCTCCGTCGGTGGCGCTCAACGCCCGCCTCGGCCTGGGGCGCGACATCGGCGGGCTGACGCTGGAGGGCCGCACGGTGCTCGGCTCGAAGGTGGCGCTGGCGGCCGGTGGGCTCGAAGGGAAGCGGAGCCTCCTGGGCAAGGACCTGCTCGGGGCGCTGCCGGAGCACGTCCGCGACAGGCTGGCCGCCGGAGCCCCTGGCCAGGTCCTGGCGACGCAGCAGTACAGCCCCGTCACCGGGTCCCCGGCGGCGCAGGCGGTCGAGACCGCCTATCGCACCGGTGGCGCGCAGGCCGCCGCCGAGGAGCTCGAGCAGCAGACCGCGCTGCTCGGCAATGACCAGGCCGCCGTGGACGCCCTGCTCGCCGAGACGCAGCCCACCCTGGACAAGGTTGCCGAGGACCTCGTCCAGGACGAGGAGAGCGGTGCGGACGCGCGCGCCCACGCGACG
>JBKGHK010000236.1:0-13748 GCA_046520375.1 Pyxidicoccus sp. 3LFB2 | reverse complement strand
GCGCGCCCGCGCGCGGTGGGCGAGGTCGAGGACGGGCCGCCCCGCGTATACGCGCGAGACGTTGCTGCGCGCGGTCATGGAAGGCGTGTCCGCGAGCGGCCGTGAACTGGGCGTGGCCATGCCCCGGTATGCGCTGGGCGAGGTGGAGCGAGAGGAGCTGCTCGCGTACCTCCAGCAGCTCGGAGACCAGCCGGACCCGGGCGTCACCGCCACCACCCTCACCGTGGGGGCCGCGCTGCCGATGAGCGGGCGGCTGGGGCCGCTGGGCCGGGAGACCGCGGCGGTGGTGCGCGCCGTGTTCGCGGACGTGAATGCGGGCGGCGGCATCTTCCGGCGCAAGCTGGAGCTGGTGGTGGAGGACGACGCGGCCCTGCATGCGCGCTCTTTCGCGGACGTCGGGAAGCCGGGGGCGCCGGACAGTCGTGTGCAGGAGGGCCACGTGGGCTCGCGCTCGCGACAGGGCACGCCCGCGGTGGAGCCGGATGCCACCGCGCGGCTGCTGGACAGCGGGGTGCTGGCGCTGGTGGCCAGCGTGCGCCAGGGCGCGCTGCCCTCGGACGCACTGCTGGCCCAGGAGGGCGTTCCACTGGTCCTGCCGCTGACGCTCGGAGGCGGCACGTCGGAGGAGGATGGCCCCGTGTTCGTCCTCTACCCGGACGAGCCTTCACTGGGCGCGGCTGGCGGTGCAGCACCTGGCCCGCCTGCGGGAGGTGGAGCTTCGCCGCAAGCCACTGGTCGTGGCGCATGCGGGCGGCGAGGCGGGGCAGGCCTGGGCCCGGGCGGTGCGGCAGGAGGCGGAGCGCCGTGAGCTCGCGACGCCGGTGGAGTTGACTCCGGACGCGGGCGGAGCGCTGGCGGACCTGGAGGCCACGGTGAAGCGGTGGGCCTCCGCGCCGCCTCCCGCGGTGCTGTACGCGGGCACTTCGTCCGGCCTGGGCACGCTGCTGCGGGCGCTGGAGGCCCATGCCCCCGCGGTCCCCGTCTTCGCTCCGGCAAGCCTCGCGGACGCCGTGGCGGTGGGAGGCTCGACCGGACGCGTGCGCTTCGTGTACCCGGCGGGCCTGGGAGAGCGTGCGCCAGACTTGAAGGAGTTCGCCTCCTTCATGGAGCGGCATGGCCTGGCGCCCGGACACACGGCCTTCCAGCTGGGAGCCTATGCGGCGGCGCGAGTGCTGGTGGAGGCCCTCACGCGCACCGGCGCGGACGTGACGCGGGCCAGCCTGGTGCAGCACCTGGAAGCGCTCCGTGACTTCGACACGGGCGTGTCTCCCCCCGTCACCTTCGGCATCAACCGCCGGGTGGGCGTGCAGGGCGCGCAGCTCGCGGCGCTGGACCCGGCGACGGGCCGCCTCGTGGCGGCGTCGGAGTGGATTCCCCTGACGCCGTGAGCCGGCATGCGGTGCGGCCGGCGCGCGACGGCTCCGCGTCCACCGTCGCCGGAGAGGGCGCGATTCCGTGGCGACATCTGGTCAAACCGGGCCAGCGGCTGGATGATGACGGAGCCACGGCCCCGGGGGACTGACCTTTTGCGAACCATCGCCTTTGCCTGCGCGAGCCTGAGCCTGCTCACCCTGGCTGGCGCGACCCTCGCAGGCGGCCTGGCCTATCCGGGTTACGACCATCTTCGGCAGTACATCAGCGAGCTGGGCGCGACCGGCGCGGACACCGGACAGGCGGTCAGTCTCGCCTTCATGGCCTCGGGCACCCTGCTGGCCGCCTTCTGGCTGATGTGCGCCCGCCTGTTTCCGAAGTCGCCGCTGCTGACCGTTGGCTTCGGCCTCAGCGCGCTGAACGGCCTCGGCCTGTTCTTCGGCGGTGTCTTCCGTTGCGACTTCGAGTGCTCGCTGGCGTCGCCCAGCAAGGCGGCGATGCTGCACGAGCTGCTCGGCGGGCTCGGCTATCTGGCGGGGCTCGTCGGGCTCCTCGTGATTGGCCTGGCGATGCGGAGCCGCCCCGCCGGCCGCGGCCTGTTCAGCGTCGCACTGGTGTGCGGCGTGCCGGCGTTCATGGCGAGCTTGTTGATCGATCCCGCCTTCGAGTTCCACGGCGCCGCGCAGCGGGTGCTCGAGCTCGCGCTGGGGGTGTGGACCGTGGCCGTCGCCCTTTCCGTCCGCCGCCCCGCCGGAGCCGTCGGATGACCCCGCCCCTCGCCTGCGCGAGGTCCGTCGGGCTCAGCGGTAGTGGGTGGCAATCCAGTCGCCATCAATCCGCTGGATGGTGATGTCCAGCTCGTAGACGGCGCGGAGGACCTCGGAGCGCATGATGTCCTCCGGGCGGCCCTGGAAGGCCACCTTCCCGTCCCGCATCGCGATGATGTGGTCGGAGTAGCAGGACGCGAAGTTGATGTCGTGCAGCACCAGGACGACGCTCTTTCCCAGCGCGTCCGCGGCATGCCTCAGCCGCTTCATCATGGCCACCGCGTGCTTCAGGTCCAGGCCATTGAGCGGCTCGTCCAGCAGCACGAAGTCCGTGTCCTGGCAGAGCACCATCGCCACGAAGGCACGCTGGCGCTGGCCACCCGACAGCTCGTCCAGGAACCGCTCCGACAGCGCGCCGAGCCCCATGTGCTCCAGGGCCCGCTCCACGTGCTCACGGTCCTGCACCGTCGGCCGCCCCTTGGAGTGCGGGTAGCGGCCGAACGTCACCAGCTCCCGCACCGTCAGCCGCGCGGTGAGGTGGTTGTCCTGGCGCAGGATGGCCAGCTTCCGGGCGAGCACGTCCCCGGGCGTGGTGGTGACGTCCAGCCCATCCACCAGCACCGTCCCCGACGACAGGGGCAGCACCCGGCTGATCATCGAGAGCAGCGTCGACTTGCCCGCGCCATTGGGGCCGATGATGGAGGTGATGCCGCCCACGGGCAGCCGCAGGCTGACGCCGTCCACCACGAGCGTGTCGCCATAGCGCTTCGTGACGTTCTTCGCCTCGATCATCTCGTGGCCTTTCTCATGAGCATCGCGAGGAACACCAGGCCGCCCACGAACTCGATGATGACCCTCGGGTTGGTGTCCAGGTCGAAGACCCGCTCCAGGACGAACTGCCCCGAGACGAGGGCGATGGCGGCGATGAGCGCGGCGGCGGGCAGCACCAGCGCATGCCGGTACGTGCGCATCGCCGCATAGGCGAGGTTGGCGACCAGGAGGCCCAGGAACGTCACCGGGCCGACGAGGGCCGTCGACACCGAGACGAGCATCGCCACCAGCGCCAGGACCTGGGCCACCGCCTTCGAGTGATTCACACCCAGGTTGATGGCCATGTCCCTGCCCAGCACCAGGACGTCGCAGGTGCGCAGCAGCCGGAACCCCAGCACCGTGGCGCCCAACGTCAGCCCTCCGGAGATGAGCAGCAGGTCGTGCTCGGGGTCGTTGAAGCTCGCGAAGAAGCGGTCCTGCAGGAAGACGAACTCGTTGGGCTCGATGACGCGCTGGAGGAAGGACGCCAGGCTCCTGAACAGCACGCCCATGATGACGCCGATGAGCAACAGGAGGTGCACGCTGCCCCGTGCCACCCCGAACAGCCACCCGTTCAGCAGCGCGGAGAAGAGCACCATGAGGGTGACCTCCCCCGCGAACAGCAGCCACGAGTCCAGCCCCGCCACCGTGGTGGACCCCAGGAGGAATACCAGACACGTCTGGATGAGCACGTAGAGGTAGTCGAACCCCATGATGGCGGGCGTCAGCACGCGGTTGCCCGTCACCGTCTGGAAGAGCACCGTGGCGACCGCGACGGAGTAGCCGACCAGCATCGCGGTCGCGAGCTTCCGCGCCCGGAACGGCAGCACGAAGTCCCACTGCCCCCTGGCGTCGAAGAGCATGAACAGGAGCGCGCAGGCCGTGGCGATGCCGCCCAGCACCAGCAGGGTGCGCTCGGGCCTGGCGAGCACGGCGCTGCTAGCCGACACGGGCGCCTCTCCGGAGCAGGAGGTACAGGAAGACGACGCTGCCCAGGACTCCGGCGATGGTGCCTCCCGGAATCTCGTAGGGGTGACGGACCACCCGGCCCACGATGTCGCAGAGGAGCACGAAGCCGGCGCCGCTCACGGCCACCCAGGGAATGGAGCGGCGCGCGTTGTCGCCCAGCACCTGGGTGACGAGGTTGGGGACGATGAGGCCCAGGAAGGGAATCATCCCCACGGTGACCACGACCATCGCGGTGACCAGCGAGACGATGACCAGCCCGAGCGCGATGATGCGCGGGTAGTTCAACCCCAGGTTGGTGGTGAAGGACTCGCCCATGCCCGCCACGGTGAAGCGGTCCGCGGCGACGTACGCGCCGCAGGTGAGCGCCAGCGTCACCCAGAGCAGCTCGTACCGCCCGCGCAGCACGGTGGAGAAGTCGCCCGTGGTCCACGCGTTGACGGACTGGAGCAAGTCGTACCGGTAGGCGAAGAACGTCGTGGTCGAGTCGAGGATGCCGCCCAGGATGAGCCCTACCACCGGGACGATGAGCGCCGAGCGCAGCGGAATGCGCCGCAGGACGAGCAGGAACACCGCCGTCCCCCCCAGGGCGAAGAGCGCGGCGACCAGCATCTTCCCGAGCACCGGAAGGCTTGGGGCCAGCAGCGTGGCGGCCAGCAGGCCCAGGCTCGCGGACTCCGCCGTCCCCGCCGTGGTGGGCTCCACGAAGCGGTTGCGCGCAATCATCTGCATCAGCAGGCCCGCCACCCCCAGCGACGTGCCCGCGAGCATGATGGCGAACAGGCGCGGCAGGCGGCTGATGACCAGCACCTGCACGGCGCGCTCATCCGGGCCGGGTGAGAACACGGCGTCCCACGACACGTGGCTGGCGCCAATCAGCAGGCTGATGCCGGCCAGCACGACGAGGACGACGGCGGCGAGCAGGTGCTTCACGGGCTCGGAGCGGCGGCAGCGCCCGCGTAGGCGCTCGCGACCTGGTCGCGCAGAAGCTTGACGGCCTGGATGCCGCCACCGGCGAGGTAGGACGTGCCCGGGTCCAGGTAGACGACCTGTCCCTTCTTCCAGGCCGTGGTCTGCTGGACCAGCTCATTGCCCACCACCTGGCGGGCGCCGCCGCCCTGCTGCCCCATGGCCGCGTCCCGGTCGATGACGAACAGCCAGTCGGGGTTCTTCTCGCGGATGAACTCCGAGCTGATGACCTCGCCGTGCAGCGACGCGCCGAGCCCCTCGGCGGCCACGGGAATGCCGAAGTCCTCGTGGATGACGCCGAGGCGGGAGCCGGGGCCATACGCGCTCATCCGCCCGCCGGTGACGAGGACCACCAGGCCCCTGCCCCGGCTCGCCGTCGTCTCCTTGAGCGAGGCAACCGACTGGCGCAGCTCGGCCACCAGGGCGTCGGCCCGGGCCTGCTTGCCGAAGATGCCGGCCAATAGCCGCGTGTTGGCGACCACGGTGGCGAGGTAGTCCTTCCCGCTCATCGGCAGGTCGACGGTGGGCGCGAGGCGGGAGAGGTTCGCGTACTTCGCGCTGGAGCGGCCCCCGGTGATGATGAGGTCCGGACGCGCGGCGTGGATGGCCTCGTAGTCGGGCTCGAACAGCGTCCCCATGCGCAGGTACTTCGCGTCGCGGTACTGCGCGAGGTGCTCGGGGAACTGGTCTCCCGCGACGCCGAGGACGTCCACCTCCAGGGCCTGGAGGATGTCCAGGGCCACCAGGTCGAAAGCGATGACCCGCTTCGGGCTCAGGGGGACGACGGTGGTGCCCTGGGCATGGGAGACGGTGCGGCCCTCCGCGGCGGCCGGGGCCGTGGCGGGAGCCTCGGGAGCGGCGGACCGCTGGAACCTCATGCCGACCCACACGACGGCCAGCAGGACGACGACCCCGAGAATCGCGAAGAGAGGAAAGGAACGCCGGTCAGGTGTGCTCACGATGTCGTCCAGCCAGTGCTCGCGGTGAAGCAGAAGGGGCCCTGCGACGGGCAGGACACAATTTCGATTCTGAGAATCATTATCGAACCAGTCTGCGTCATATAGACACAAGTGCCGGCCCGGTCAAAGCCCGGAGTGAGCTTCGACGGAACCGGGCCCTACCCCTCCGTGCCAGGAGCGACGGGCAGCTCGATGACCACCTCCGTCCCCTGCCCCACCGGGACGTCCGCCACGTACGCACGGCCGCCATGCCTCGCCGCCACCTCGCGGACGATGGCCAGGCCCAGCCCCGCGCCGGGCTTGCCGGACGCGGTGTCCACCAGCCGGTGGAAGGGCGCGAACACCGCCTCGCGCTCGGCGGGGGGAATGCCCGGCCCGTCATCCGCCACGCTCACCCGGTAGCGCTCCGCCTCGCGGGACAGCCGGACGCGGAGCGCCCCACCGTCCGGTGAGAACTTCATGGCGTTGGACAGCAGGTTGTCTACCGCCTGCCTCAGGCCTCCCGCATCGAAGCGCGCCTCCGCGGGCCCCGGCGCGTCCAGGCGGATGAGCAGGCCCCGCCGCTCCGCCTCCGCGCGCGCCCCCTCCACCGCCTGCGTCAGCACCTCCGACAGGTCCCCCTTCTTGCGGTCCCACGCCCCCCGCCCCACCGCCGCCAGGTCCAGCAGGCGCTCCGCCAGCACCGCCAGCCGATCCACCTCGCGCCGCGCCTCCCGCAGGCTGGCCCGCAGCTCTTCCGGGTCCCGCTCGCGCCGCAGCGCCAGGTCCATGCTCGTGCGCATCAGCGCCAACGGCGTGCGCAGTTCGTGCGCCGCGTCCGCGATGAGGCGCTCCTGGGCCTCTCTCGCCCCCCGCAGCCGCTGCGTCGCCTCCGCCAGCACATCCCGCAGCTCCCCAATCTCGTCGCTGCCCCGGTCCTCTGGCGGCGCGTGCGAGAAGTCCCCCTCGCGCAGCTGGCCCAGGTGCCCGGTCATCGCATCCAACCTCCGGGCCAGCCGCCGCGCCTGCAGTGTCTGCACGACCAGCAGCAGCAGCCCCGTCACCGCCGCCATCGAGAAGGCCATGCGGTAGTACGTGCCCACCGAGCCATCCACCTGCCCCAGCGACGCCGACAGCCGCAGCGCGTACCGCTCTCCATGCGGCGAGCGCACGTTCACCAGCACCTCGCGCCACCGGCCTCCGCTCCGGTCCGTCCGGATGGAGAGCACCGGCTCCGCTCCGGGCTCGCCGGGCACGACGCGCGTCTGCACGGGTGCCCCTTCCGGGAGCGGCGGGTAGCGCATCACCAGCATGCCGTCCGGCCCGTAGAGGTAGCCCCGTGGCGCGAAGGGGCGCACCTGTTCCTCCAGCGGGGACACCGCCATGTGCAGGTGCACCTTCTGGCCGGGCCCGTCGAAGAGGCTGACGCTCTCCACCGCGGCCTGCGCCAGCAGCGCCCGGTCCAGCGAGCGCTCCAGGTCGTAGCGGAACAGCTGCCCCGCGATGACCAGCGCGGCGAGCGTGGCCAGCGTCGGCACCAGCGCACCCAGCAGCCAGAGCCGCCGTGTCAGCGTCACGGCGCCGCCACCACCAGCTTGTAGCCCACGCCCCGCACGGAGCGGATGGTGACGTCCGTGGCGTCCAGCCGCTCCAGCTTCGTGCGCAGGTAGCCCACGTACACCTCCAGCACGTTGCCGCTGCCGTCGAAGTCCGGCCCCCACGCCTGCGTCAGCAGCCGGGCCCTCACCTGCGGCTCTCCCGGGTGCTTCGCCAGCGCGGAGAAGAGCGCGAACTCCCGCGCCGTCAGCGGCTCCTCGCGCTCCCCCCGGCGCAGCACCCGGCGGCGAGGCTCCAGGACCAGGCCCCCGAGCCGCAGCGGCCCGTCCTCCGACTCGCCCCGGCGGCAGAGGGCCTCCAGCCGCGCCAGCAGCTCGTCGAAGTCGAAGGGCTTCACCAGGTAGTCGTCCGCGCCCGAGCGCAGCCCCGCCACCTTCTCCGGCGTCGTGCCTCGCGCGGTGAGCATCAACACCGGCGTGCGCACCCCGGCGCCCCGCCAGTGCTTCAGCAGCGTGAGGCCATCCATGCCCGGCAGGGCCCAGTCGAGGATGATGACCTCGTAGCCCTCCTGCGCGCCGCGCTCCAGCGCCTCGCGGCCCTCCGAGCACACGTCCACGGTGTGGCCCTCTTCGGCCAACCCGCGCTGGAGGAGCGCCACCATCTTCTCCTCATCCTCGACGAGCAGGATCTTCACGCACGGCCCCCCTTCAGAGGCCGCTGCCAGCCTCACCACCGTGAATACCTTTTCACGGTTGTGGTGGGGCAAGCCAGACCCATCGAGTGGGGAGCCTGTCTCCTCAGCCCGGCAGCGGCTCCACGGGGATGGAGGCCGTGCCCGGCCCGGGCGCCTCCATCCCGTGCTGCACGAGGAAGCCGCGCACGGCGTCGGCGATTTCGGTGCCCGCCTCCAGCAGCCCCGCGTGGCCGGCGTCATCCACCCGCATCCAGTGCGCGTGCGGCATGGCGTCGCGCATGCGCTCCATCTCGCTCAGCGGAACGAGGGTGTCGTCGGCCGCGGCGATGATGAGCGTGGCACGCGACGCGCGGGCACCACGTCCCCATGCGTGCCCCTCCGCCAGCCCGCGCAGCGTGTACCAGTACGCCTCCGGGCTCATCCAGAGGCTCACCGCGCCGGTGGCCGTGTCCGTCACGCCCTTCACGATGTCCGGCATGTTGTTCTCACGGATGCCCCGCGCCAGCGACATGCCGCCCGCCACCACGCTGGCCACGCCGCCCAGCGTGGTGGCGCCGCCCTGCGCCGCGTTCAGGCCCTTGCTCACGGTGTCCTTGCCGAGCAGGGCCGTGGCCTTCTCTGGCAGCCGGCCCGCGTCCTGGCTCAGGCCCTTGAGGACGGTCAGCGCCTGCGCGCCGCCGCCATTCGCATACTGGTTCACCGTGTTCGCGGTGGAGATGCTCGCCTGCTCCAGGAGGATCTTCCCGAAGGCGTCGTCCTTGAAGTCGTCCGGGTTGGAGACGTCGCGCATGTCGCGGCCCTCGGGGCCGGACAGCTGCAGCTTCTCGCCGTCCTTGCCGACCTCGTGCACGCCCTTGCGCCCGTCCGCGTCCGTCACCGTGGTGCGCGAGTTGACGAGCTGGATGCCTTCACTGGAGAGCAGGGACGTGTCCTCCTTGAGGGCCGACTCCGTCTTGTTGTCCTTGGTGCGCTTCGTCTCCAGCGACTCCTGCAGCTCCAGCCCCGCGTCCGTCGCCTTGCGGCTGCTGTTGTAGTGCTGCTCCAGGTCGGAGCCATCCGGCTCGCGGCTCTTGGAGTCCATCTTCTCCACCGAGCCGTCCTGGCCGTAGGTGGTGGACACCTCGCCGTGCACCGGCACGCGCTTGGAGGAGTCCGCCTTCTCGAAAGTCTTTCCCTCGTACGACTCCTTGATGGTGCTTCCCTCGCGCGTCTTCTGCGTCTTGATGGTCGCGTCCGGGTAGCCCTCGATGAAGGTCTGCGAGTCGAGCCGGTCCTGCCCCTTCTGCATCTCCACCGCCCAGCGCTTGGGCGGGCGGCCCTTGCCCGTCTTGTCCGCGTCCCAGTTCTCGCCGCCGCCCTTGCCGTACTCGTCGCGGACCTTGTGCAGGTCTTCAATCGTGTGCGGCCCGCTGCCGGCGAGCTTCGTGTGGGAGTCCAGCGTGCGGTCCACGTAGGACGTGGCCTTCACGTTGTCCTGGGAGAAGTCCTGCACGCGGCTGTACTGCACGTCGCCCTGGCTGCCGTCCTCGCCCGGGGGCGGAATCGTGTAGCTGTAGGTGTCCGCGCGGTCCACCGGCTTGTCGAAGTCGAACGGGCCCTTGAGCTTGTTGTCGATGGAGCCGCCGCCCTTCTGCTGGTAGTAGGAGGTCCGGCTGGTCTGCGCGCCGCCGTCCGCCTGTGAGTACGCGTTCGTCACCAGCCGGTCGCCGTCCTTGTTCTTCTCCGTGGACACCTCGTTGCACGTGTAGGTGATGCCCCGGTCGCGGCTCTTGGAGATGTCGTCGAAGGACCTGAGGTCCGCGGTCTCGTTCTTGTCGCTCTTCCACTCGGCCCGCTCCACCAGCGTGGCGCCGTCCGCCTTCATCTCCAGCCGGTCGCGCTTGTTGGTGCCGTCCTCGAAGGCGGCGGTGTCCAGCGTCACCGCGCCGTCCTTCTTCGTCGCGACCGAGCGCTCGACGACCTCCTTCTGGTCGTTGACGCGGGTGAACTCCACCTCCGCGTCCGACACGCGCTTGACGCTGCCGCCCTCGGGCACGGGCGCCTTGCCGTCCGCCATGTTGAAGAGCGCGTCGGCCTGCTCGGTGGTCTTCGTGCGCAGCGCCTCCTGCGCGGCCGCCGTCTCGTCACGGCGCTCGCTCACGCTCTTGAGCTCCACCGCCTGCTTCGCCTTGTCCTCGCCGGACACCGTCTGCCGCTCGGCCGGCGGTGTGGCGCTGACCACCGACGCGGCGGTGGCCTGTGCGGCGTTGGCCAGGGCGCCGACCCGCGGGGTGTCCAGGCGCGCGCTCCTGATGGCGGCCTCTGCCAGCACGGGGCCCGTGGCGGGCTTCTGCGTCTCGAAGGAGTCGCCCGCGACGGCGGCCTTCTTCGCCTCCACCGGCGTGGGGACGTCTTTCGGCGGGGCAGGGCGCTCGGTGACCGCGGGAACGGCAACGGGGGCGAGGGGCTTCCGGGAAACAGGAGAGAGGGCCATGGGCGCTCCAGCAGGGGGGGCGAGAACTTCGTTGCTGGGGCTCATTGCGGCTGGCGTGCCACCTTCGGGCGTCACCGGCGTGTATGTGTTTACAGGGGGTTGTCTCCCACATGCGCCGCCATGTGCCGCCCGCCCTGATGACTGCGCTCCGGGCCCTGGTGACTGGCGTCACCAGGCAGGCGGTCTCGAAGCACGCTGGGGGATGCAGCTAGCCCGCGACGTCGGGGCGGTGCTCCGTGGAGATGAAGCGCACGTCGCGCCCGCTGCACTCGACGTCGTCAAGCGGCTCCCACCGGTCGCTGGCGAACTCGAAGAAGGCCAGGGGCACCTCCATCGAGAAGGTCTCCCCACGCTCGCGGTTGCGCTGCTCCAGCCGCCTGCGGCGGACCTCGCGGGGCGCATCCAGCACGTACACGCGGAGGTCGTAGCCCGCGGCGTCCACCCGGCGGAAGAAGCGCTCGCGGTCATGCCGCAGGATGAGGCCAATCTCGAGCACGACGTCGCTGCCCGCCTCCAGGGTTCGCGCCGTCTGCTTCCAGATCTGCTCGATGCAGCGGCCCGTGCGCTCGATGTACCACTCCAGGCTGCCGCCGGGCGGACGGTCCGGACTGAAGAGCCCGGCCATCCACTCGTCCAGGTTCATGCGGACGGCGCGGTGCTCCTTGCAGAGCTGCAGCGCGAATGTCGACTTGCCCGCCGCGACGGGGCCCACGACCAGATGGATTCGTGCCATCGCGCCACCTTCGGGCCCCGATGCGCGAGCCGTCAAGCGCCACGCCGAGGTGCACCCTGGGGCGTCCGTCAACGCTCCTCGGCACATGCCCTCTCGACATCCGCCTCCGCTCGTAACCCTACCGGCGGTCGGCGGCGCGCTACAAGCCGCCAACGACCGGACGATGCCGGACGCGTCCTAGTCGAGGTCCGCGTCGCAGTTGGTGCCGCAGGCCTCGTGGCAGTCGCAGAGCTTGTCAGTGCAGGTCTGGACGCAGGCCCCGTAGCCCGGCTCCACGCCGGAGCCGCACGAGGCCACGCACGTGGTGTGCTTGCTCGTGCATGCGGAGGACTGCTCGGCGGTGCATTCATCATCTCCGCAGGCGGTGACGGCGACGGCGAGAGACATCGAGGCGGCGAGCAGCAGAACGAACGTCTTCATGGAGAAGCAGCTCCGTTTGAGATGGGGATGATGGTTTGTGGCACGCGGCTTCCGTGCGTGCGGACAGGAGGGGTTGCATGCCCCATGCCCTCATCGGCGCCGGTGCGCTCCCGGCGCGCCTCGCGCCACATCTCGCGGGGTTGGCGCGTCAGGCCCTGGCGGAGCGCGGGAAGGGTGTCCCCTGCCAGGAGACAGCTGTCCGGGGGCACGACACTTCGGCCTTCAGCGGGCGGGCTCGAAGTCCACCCTGAGGGTGGAGACAGCTCCCGGCTCGATGCGAACCGTGCGCTGCTCGGTCCGTCCCAGCACGGGGTTGTGGAAGTCGATGGTGTGACGGCCCGCGGGCAGCGGGTAGCGGGCCAGCGGCGTCCGGTCCACCTCGCGCCCGTCGACGGAGATGACCGCCCACGGACGCGCGTCCACGGTCAGGTAGCCGATGCCTTCGGCGGCCCGGGTCTCCACGGCCCGTGCGCGCTCGCGCCGCGTTGGAAGGGTGGCGGACGGCGGGCGTCCGGGCGCCTCAGCGGGGACCTCGTTCGCCGGGGCACGGGCCGCCGGTGAATGCCCGGAGCCGACAGCGGAGAGGGACTGCGCCTCAGGTGATGCGTTTACCGAGGCACGGGCGGACGGCAGCTGCCCGGAATGGCGGCCAGCCGAGGCGCCTGGTTCTCCGGAGTGCCCCGGCGACACGATGGCAGGCGTCTCCAAGGTCCGAATGGCCACGGCAGGCCCGGTGGGGGCACGGGACGCGGCCTCACGGGCGCCATGCCACCAGAGCCCGAGGCCTCCCACCATCACCGCCGCGCCTCCCGCCAGGGCGAGGCTCCACCCCCTCCTGAGCGGGCGCGAGACATTTCCGCTCACCGTCGGTGCGCGCTCCCCGGGCGGGGACACGGTCCGGGTCGGGCCCGCGTCGAGCAACGCCGGTGCTGGCGGAACAGGGCCAGCTCCGTGGCGCACAGCGACTCGACGAGCGCGCCCAGCTCGGCCGCACTCGCCACCGGACCGTCCAGCAGTCCCTCCAGCAGCGCCCGCGCGGAGGGCAACCTCACGTCCCGCTCCCGGGCCGCACCCCTCAGCAGCGTGTCGCGGATACGGGCACCCGCGTCCGGCCGAAGCCGTGTCACATCCGGCAGCGTCTCCTGGCGGATGGCGTCCATGGTGGCCGGGTCCGTCTCGCGTTGGAATGGCGAGCTCAGGGTCAGCGCCTGGTACAGCGTCACCGCCGCCGCGAAGACATCCGCCCGCGCATCCACGGGCCCCTTCGCGTCCAGTTGCTCCGGAGGCATGTACGCGTACTTGCCCCACGGGCGGCCACTGCGGGTCGTCACGCTGGAGAGCACCCGGGCGATGCCGAAGTCCCCGAGCAGCACCGCGCCCCGGGTGGACACCATGACGTTGGACGGGCTGATGTCGCGGTGCACGACACCGAAGTCCTCGCCCGCGGGCCCCCGGAGGTGGTGCGCGTAGTCGAGCGCCTCGCAGAGGCCGGTGGCCACCGCCCGCACCACGGGCAGCGGCAGCTGCAGGCCCTCGCGGCGGCACGCGCGCAGCAGCTGCGACAGGCTCACGCCCTCCACGAGCGCCATGGCCAGGTAGTAGCGCCCGTCCGCCTCGCCCGCGTCGAAGAGCGGGATGATGTGGGGGTGCTCCATCCGCGCGGCGATGCGGGCTTCCTCCAGGAAGCGCTCCACCAGCGCGGGCTCTTCGGAGAGGTGGGGCAGCAGCAGCTTGAGCGCGACGCGCTTCTCGAAGCCGGCCAGGCCCGTGCGCCGGGCGATGAACACCTCGCCCATGCCGCCGGCCGCGATGCGCGAGAGCAGCTCGTAGGGGCCCACGCGCAGCCCCCCGGTGGTGAGCGGCCTCAGTCCCATGTGAGGAGATAGCCGCCGCCGAGCGCCGCCGCTCCGCCGCCGACGAAGAGGCCCGTGGCCCACCCGGCCTGCGAGCGTGCCCGCTCGGAGTGCCTTCGCGAGTCCCCGGCCCACTCCTCGCGCAAGGCGGCGTCATGGGATGCACCGGACCGGACCTGGAGCCACGTCCCTCCCAC
>JBKGHK010000235.1:0-13759 GCA_046520375.1 Pyxidicoccus sp. 3LFB2 | reverse complement strand
CGCGCGGGCCCCGCGTCGCTCTCCCTGCTCACCGCCGTCTGCGCCGTGGAGCACGTGGCCAGCGGCATGGCCACCGCCGCCGTCTTCACCGCGATGATGGACGCGTGCCGCCCCGGGCACGCCGCCACGGACTACACCGTGCAGGCCTCGCTGGTGGTGCTGGCCACCGGCGCCGCCGCCGCGGTGAGTGGCTTCAGTGCCGCCGCGCTCGGGTACTCCGCGCACTTCGCCCTGGCCGCGGCCCTGTGCGTCGCCGGCACGCTCTACGCCGCCCTCACCTTTCATCCACCCCGGACGCTGTCGCCCGAGGTGGCTTCCGAGGTGTCACCATGACCATCGCCGTCTACGCCGGCAGCTTCGACCCTGTCACGGCCGGGCACCTGTCCGTCATCCGCCAGGCCGCGCGCCTCTTCGGCCACGTCGTGGTGGTGGTGGCCGTCAACCCGAACAAACGCTCCCTGCTCTCCGCGGACGAGCGCATGGCCCTGGTGCGCGAGGCCGTGCGGCTCCACCCCAACGTCACCGTGGCCCGCACCGAGGGGCTCATCGTCGACTTCGCCCGGGAGATTGGCGCCAGCGTCCTCTTACGCGGGGTGCGGGGCGCCACCGACGCGCAGTTCGAGACGGAGCTGGCGCAGAACAACCGAGCGCTCGCTCCCGAGCTCTCTACCCTCTTCCTTCCCGCCGAGGCACACCTGGCCGAGGTGAGCAGCAGCGGACTCAAGGAGCGCGTCGCGCGCGGCGAGGACGTTTCGGCCTTCTGCCCGCCCGCCGTCGCGGCGAAGCTGAGAGAGCGACTTGCACCTTCCGTCCGGAGCCAGCCATGAGCCTGTCCTTCGTCACCCTCGGCGTCGGTGACGCCTTCTCCGCCCTGCGCTACTCCTCGTGCCTCGCCGTCGAGGCCGAAGGGCAGGTGCTGCTCGTGGACTGCCCGCACCCCATCCGGAAGATGATGCGCGAGGCCTCCGAGTCCTCCGGCATGCCCCTGGACGCGGACCGCGTCAGCGCCGTGGCCCTCACCCACCTGCACGCGGACCACGCGTCGGGCCTGGAGGGCCTGGGCTACTTCTCCTTCTTCGTGCTCAAGCGGAAGCTGGAGGTGCTCGCCCACCCCGCCGTGGCGGACCGGCTGTGGGACGGCCACCTCGCCGCGGGCATGGAGTGCCTCATCGAGCGCCACGGCGCGTCTCCCAACGAGAAGCACTTCGACGACTACTTCGACCACACGCCGCTCTCCACGGAGTCCACCGTGCGGCACGGGCCGTTCCTGATTGAAAGCCGGATGACGTACCACCACCTGCCCACCACCGCGCTGCGCATCCACGCGGGGGGCCGGTGCCTGGGGTACAGCGCGGACACCGCCTTCGACGAGGGCCTCATCGACTGGCTCTCGGAGGCGGACTTGGTGATTCACGAGACGAACTACGGCGTGCACACGCCCTACGAGAAGCTGGCGGCGCTGCCCGCGGAGCTGCGCGCCCGGATGCGGCTCATCCACTACCCGGACGACTTCGACCTTGGCGCGAGCGTCATCGAACCGCTCGCCCAGGGCCGCCGCTACCACGTGTGAGGCAGGGCGCCCCGCTGTCCAACGCGGGGCGCCGCTACCGTCACCGGCTACTGCGAGAAGATGACGATCGAGTAGGGGCCGAGGGCGATGTTGGCGTTGTAGCCCATGCCGTCCTTGGCGCCGCTGTTGGCCGTCTTGTCCACCGTCGCCGTGTTGCCGAAGTCGGACGAGTACCCGTTCCAGTCGCTGTTGAAGCGCGCGTACCAGAGGCCCCCACGCGGGAAGCCCACGTTGTAGTTGGGGAAGTACGTGCCGCTGAAGTTGGCGACGATGACGACGTCGTCACCCGGGCCGCCATTCTCCCAGCGGTGGTAGGCAATCACCTTGTTGGTGTTGTTGACGTGGTGGACCCTGACGTTGCCGCCGCGCAGGCCGCGGGTGTTGTTGAACCAGTTGCGGCGCAGGCGGATGAGGTCGCGGTACAGCGTCCGGATGCCGGCAAACTTGTTGGGCTCGTTCTTGCTCCAGTCGAGCGGGTCCGTGTCCTGGAAGTAACCGTCCTCGAGGAACTCCTGCCCCTGGAAGATCATCGGGATGCCGGGCGAGGTCATGACGATGCCCGCGGCCAGCGTGGAGCGCTTCTTGGACGCCCAGCTGCCGGCGTTGCCCGGCCAGATCTCCTCCGGCACGCGGGCGCGGCCGTTGGCCACCTCGTCATGGCTCTCCGAGTAGATGATGCGCGCGGTGTGGCGCCCGCTGAAGCGCTGGGTGATGGCGTTGGCCACCGCGGTCATGTTCCGGTTGCTATCGTTCTGCTCGATGACCGCCGTGCGGACGGGGTGCACGAACTCGCCCGCCCACTGCGCGTCAAAGCCGGCGCCGCCCGCGGTATCGGACGTGGCGTCGTTGGTGATGGCGTCACCCGCGCCGAAGTCCTCGGCGATGGAGATCTTCCACGGCTGCGTGGCGTTGATCTCCCGGTTGATGGAGCGGAACACCCGCCACGCATCGCCGATGGAGTTGCTCTCGTTGCCGTCGGACGTGCGCATGTACTTGGTGGCGTCCCAGCGCAGCCCGTCGCCGCGGAAGGCGTGGTTCAGACTCATCATCGAGTCGCGGATGTACGAGCGGACCTCGGGGCGGCCGTAGTCCGGACGCGTGGCGCCCCACGGCGTGTTCTTGCGCCAGTCGTTGTAGAAGTACTCGCCGCCCGAGCCCAGGCAGTCACCGCTGAAGCACCACATGGGCAGGTCGCTCGGGCCGTAGTGGTTGTGCACCACGTCGAAGACGACGCCGATGCCGCGCATGTGCGCCTCGTCCACGAAGCGCTTCATGTCGTTGGGGTGCCCGTAGGCGCTCTCCGGAGCGAAGGGGAACGCCGCGTTGTAGCCCCAGGAGAAGTCACCGGCGAACTCGTACGCCGGCATGACCTGGACGACGTTGATGCCCAGGTCCCGGATGTGGTTGAGCTTCGCAATCGCGCTGTTCCAGTTGCCGGGGCCACCGCCGGGCGAGTCGTAGAGCGTGCCGACGTGCATCTCGTAGATGACCATCTCGTTCATGCCGGGGCTGCCGTACTGCTGGGAGTTCCACCAGTACTCGCCATGGTCATAGATGATGCTGGCGCCGGACGAGTTCTCCTGCCACGCCGAGCGCGGGTCCGCGTGAAACGTGTCGCTGCCCCACTGGTTGCGCGTGATGTACTTGTACTTCTGGCCCTTCACCGCGCCAGCCACGTCGCCGGAGAAGTTGCCATTGAACTCGTTGCCGAGCTCAATCCAGGTGCCCCAGCCGTTGAAGTCCCCCGTCACGAAGACCCGGCTCGCGTAGGGCGCCCAGGTACGGAACGTGGTGCCTCCGGCGTAGACCGTCGCGCCCATGCCCGGCCGCGTCGAGGACGAAAGCTGCTGGACGACCTGCCCCGTCTCCGGACCGAAGCCCTGCTGTGACTCGAGCGCGGACTCGCCACAGCCGAGCAACCCGGCCAGCACGATCGCACTCCACCTGATGCCTACCCGCATGATGACGACCTCCCTTGGTTGAGGAGGGTCCTAGCAACCGCACTGAAGTGCGAGCAAACGTGAGACAGTGTTTTCATGTAACTTTCCATCATGTCGCACTGCATCATTGCTCACAGGGTCGGGAAGGCCCCGTGGTGAGTCCCAGGGAAACGTGAAGGCGCGGACGCTCGCCTTCGACTTCCGAGTGCGCTACTTCCGACAGAAGCGCGGCGCGTGGGAGCGCCCTCCGGAGAACGACTCGAGATGATGAAGACGACAGCGCCGGCCCGACGCGGGGCCCTGCTTCTGCCACTCGCGTTGGCCTGGGTGCTGACCGCGGCCCCTGCCCTGGGGGCAAAGCCCGCCGCGCCCGCCGCCCCTGCTCCGCTGAAGGTGACGCTGCTGCTGCTGGCGGACGTGTACCAGGTGCAGCCGGTGGAGTCGGGCCGCCTGGGAGGGCTGGCGCGGGTGGCCACGCTGCGCAAGCAGGTGCTCAAGGAGTCGCCCCACGCGGTGACGGTGCTGGGCGGCGACACGCTGTCTCCGTCGGTGGAGTCGCTGCTGGAGGTGGAGGGCAAGGGACTCAAGGGCCGGCAGATGGTGGACGCGTGGAATGCGCTCGGCCTGGACTACGCGGTGCTGGGCAACCACGAGTTCGACTTCGGCGACGACGTGCTGCGCGAGCGCGTGCGGGAGTCGCGCTTCACCTGGCTGGGCGCCAACGTGGAGGACTCGAAGGCGGGCGGCCTCTTCGCCGGCGTGAAGGCGTACGACGTGCGCGAGGTGGGCGGGGTGAAGCTGGGCCTGTTCGGCGTGGTGCTGCCGGAGACGAAGACGTCGTCCAAGGCCGGCGCGGACACGAACTTCACGGACTTCTGCGAGGCCTCCAAGGCCGCGGTGGCGAAGCTGCGCGAGGCGGGCGCGGGCGTGGTGGTGGGCCTGACGCACCTGACGCTGGAGCAGGACCGCGCGCTCGCCAAGTGCGTGAAGGTGGACGCCATCCTCGGTGGGCATGACCACGTGGGCGCGGAGGACCGCTCCACCGGGACGCCCATCTTCAAGGTGCCCGCGGACGCGGTGGAGCTGGGCCGGCTCACCCTGGACGTGGACGCGGCGACGGGCTCGGTGCGCAAGGCCCATTGGAAGCGGCTGCCCGTCACGCGCAAGGTGCCGGAGGACGCGGAGTTCAACGCGGCGATGAAGGCCTATGAGCCGCTGTTCGCCCGGCTCTCCGAGCGCGTGGGCCGCACGCCGGTGGCGCTGGACACGCGCGCCTCGGAGGTGCGCACGCGGGAGACGAACCTGGGCTCCTTCGTGGCGGATGCGTTCCGGACGGCGTCGGGCGCGGACGTGGCCCTGGTGAATGGGGGCGCCCTGCGCGCGGACGCGGTGCTGCCGGCGGGGGTGATGACGCGCCGCGAGCTGCACGCCATCCTCCCGTACGAGGACGCGCTGGTGGTGGTGGAGGTGAAGGGGGCCACGCTGCGCGCGGCGCTGGAGAATGGCGTCAGCCTCAGCCGTGAGGACTCGAAGCCCGGCCGCTTCCCCCAGGTGTCCGGGATGCGCTTCTCGTATGACCCGTCCCGCCCCGTGGGAGACCGCGTGGTGGACGTGAAGGTGGGCGGCAAGCCGCTGGACGCGGAGGCCACGTACCGACTGGCCACGCTGAGCTTCCTGGCCAACGGCAAGGACGGCTACGAGATGCTGAAGGGCCAGCCCTCCACCCTGGCGCTGAAGGACGGGCGCACGCCGCTGGACGTGCTGGCGGAGGCCTTCCGCTCCGGCAAGCCCGCCCCGCGCGCGAAGGGCGACGGGCGGATTGCACGGCTCGGGACGAGCACGCTGTCCAAGGACGCGCGCCGGCCGGCCGCGCCGCTCAAGTAGCCCGACGCATCGCTCGCCGCGTGTCAGGACAGCGCGGCGGACGACGACGGCCCGCCACGCAGAGCTCGGCCCTGAAGGACACGTCGGGCGCCTCTAGCACCCCTGTCCTTCACGGCACTGCCCACCCGCGCCGCTCGTAGACGACGCGTCCCGCCAGCTCGCGCAGCGCGTCCGTGCTCTGGCTGAGGTGCCGCGCGCGCAGGCCAGCTCATCCGCCGCAGCGGCGTGGACGAGGTGCGCACGTCCACGGGCAGCGTGTCCGCCCGCAGTCCCACCGCGTTGAAGCAGCCGGCGGCGCGCGGCATGTGCGCGGCGCTCGTCACCAGCAGCAGCCTCTTCCAGCCGTGCGCGCGGACGATGCGCTCGGACTCCACCGCGTTCTCCCGCGTGTTGCGGCTCTTCCCCTCGGTGACGATGCGCTCCGCGGGAATGCCCCACGCCTGGAGCTGCCGCGACAGCACGTCCGCCTCCACCACCGCCTGGGGCCTCGGATCCAACGAGCCGCCGGAGATGAGCACCCGCTGCGCCCTTCCCTCCCGCAGCAACTCGAAGCCGCGCAGCACCCGCTCGGGGGCGGCGTTGTACTCGGGCCTGCCGGAGCGCTCGGTGGCGGCCGGGTCCAACCCACCGCCCAGCACGATGACGGCGTCGTACGTCACGTCCGGTCGGAAGGAGCTCACCGCGCCCGCCTCCGTCGCGCGCATCAGCGCCGACGACACCGCCTCCGTGGAGAAGACATAGAGCACGGCCAGCCCCAGCCCGCTCAAGAGCCGCGAGCGCCCCACCCGCCTGCGCACGAGCACCCCGGCGACGAGGAACAGCAGCGCCCAGGACAGCGGCGCCAGGAAGACGTCGAGCACCTTCGACAGGAAGAGAAACACGGAGCCCGTCAGCGCTCGCCCCAGTGGAGCTTCTGCCGGAGGATGGAGAAGTAGGCCACCCTCGGGTTGCGCACCAGGTTCACCCGGTTGGGCGAGCGCACCACCTCGATGCAGTCCCCGCCCTGCAGCCCGTGGCCCGTCTGCCCATCCAGCGTGAGGTACGTATCCGCCGTCTCGCTGCGCAGGGTGACGCGGATGACCCGGTCCGCCGGCACGACGATGGAGCGCTGGGTGAGCGCGTGCGAGCAGATGGGCGACAGCACCGTGCAGTCCACCGACGGATGGACGATGGGCCCGCCCGCCGACAGCGAGTACGCCGTGGAGCCGGTGGGCGTGGCGAGGATGACGCCGTCCGCCTTGTACGTCGTAATCGGAATCCCATCGATGGACGTCTCGTGGTCGGCGATGCGCGCCAGCGCGCCCTTGTTGATGACCACGTCGTTGAGGATTTCGTCCTCGATGAGCGTGCGGCCGCCCCGGATGAGCCGGCAGGTGAGCTTCATCCGCGAGTCCACCTGGAAGCGCCCCGTCAGCACCCCGTCCAGGGTGGTGAAGAGCTCCTCCACCGGCACCTCGGTCATGAAGCCGAGGCTGCCCAGGTTGACGCCGAGGATGGGCACCCCGCGCCCGCCCAGCATGCGGGCCGCGTAGATGAGGGTGCCGTCACCGCCCAGCACCACCACCAGGTCCGCCCGCGCCGCCAGCTCCCGGTCTTCCACCCGGGGCCAGTTGAGGGTGTGCGCCAGCGCGCGGTCCCCCAGGACCGTCAATTGCCGGTAGCGCTCACGAAGCTGCGCCGCCAGGGCCGCTGCCTCGGGCTTGTCCTTCTTCGCGACGATTGCGAGGGTCTGCACGCGACAGCGTTCTAATCCAGGCGGCCGTCCGGGCGCTTCCCTGAAATGCCGAGGTGCCCGCCCGCCGACACAGGACCCGGCACGTAGGCTCCCCGGTCGCTATTTTCAGGGCTCATGGACCTCTTCGAACATGCCGGCCAGAAGGAGCAGGCCAGCCAGGCGCCCATGGCCGAGCGCCTGCGCCCCCGCTCGCTCTCCGAGTTCGTCGGCCAGGAGCACGTCACCGGCGAGGGCCGCTTCCTGCGCCGGGCGATTGAGAGCGACCAGGTCCCCAGCCTCATCCTCTGGGGCCCGCCCGGCACGGGGAAGACGACGCTGGCGCAAATCATCGCCCGCTCCACCGGCTCCGCCTTCGAGTCGGTGTCCGCCGTCCTCTCGGGTGTGAAGGACATCCGCGAGACGGTGGCCCGCGCGCAGGACCGCTGGAAGCTGCACCGCAAGCGCACCTTCCTCTTCGTGGACGAAATCCACCGCTTCAACAAGGCCCAGCAGGACGCGCTGCTGCCCCACGTGGAGAAGGGCACGCTGACGCTCATCGGCGCCACCACGGAGAACCCCTCCTTCGAGGTCAACGCCGCCCTCCTCTCCCGCTGCCGCGTCGTCACCCTGCGCGGGCTGGAGGAGGACGAATTGGTGCCCCTGCTGCGCCGGGCGGTGGCGGACGAGCGCGGCCTGGGCGGGCGCGTGGAGGTGGACGAGGAGGCCCTGCTGTTCCTCGCCAGCACCGCCGGGGGCGATGCGCGCAAGGCAATCACCGCGCTGGAGGTGGCCGCGGCTCACGGGGGCGCCCGGGTGGACCGGCGCTCCGCGGAGGAGGCCCTGCAGCAGAAGATGCTCCTCTACGACAAGGGCGGCGAGGAGCACTACAACGTCATCAGCGCCTTCATCAAATCCATGCGCGGCAGCGACGTGGACGCGGCGATTTATTGGATGGTGCGGATGCTGGAGGCGGGCGAGGACCCCGTCTTCATCCTCCGGCGCATGGTGATTTTCGCCTCGGAGGACATCGGCAATGCGGACCCGCGCGCGCTGGGTGTGGCCGTCAACGCACTGCAGGCCTTCCAGCTCATGGGCCTGCCCGAGGGCACCCTGCCGATGACCCAGGCCGTCACCTACCTCGCGCTGGCGCCCAAGGCGAACACGGTGATTACCGCGTACATGGCCGCGCGCGAGGCCGTGAAGGAAGAGGGCGCGCTGCCGGTGCCCCTGCACCTGCGCAACGCGCCCACGAAGCTGATGAAGTCACTGGGGTACGGGGGCGGCTACAAGTACCCCCACAACTTCGAGGGGAACTACGTCCCCGAGGACTACCTGCCGGAAGCCCTGCGCACCCGCCGCTTCTACACCCCCACCCGGAACGGGGAGGAGGCGGAGCTGGCCGACCGCTACGAGGCCATTCAGCGCCAGCTCGCGGAGCGCAACAACACCCGCGAGCCGGGCGAGGAGGGCTGAAGACGCCCTCCCCTGCGAGGAGATGCGACACGGGCCCGCGAGGCAAAGCCCCGCGAGCCCGGTGGACACACTCTTCTGGTGGATGGGCCGAGGCGCATCCACCCGGCCTGGAGAGCCCGGAGGCCCTCCTACCGGCTCATCAGGACGCGGCCTCCATGGCCTCGCCCTCGTCCGCCTTCGGCTGGCGCGGCTTCATGGAGCGGCCCGCCACCTCGTACTGCTTCAGCAGGCGGCGGAAGTTGGAGCGGTCCACGCCCGCGGCGCGCGCCGCGCTGGAGACGTTCTGGTTGTTCTTCTCCAGCAGCGCGGAGAGGTAGCGGCGCTCGAAGGCGCGCATCGCCAGGCGCTTGGCCTGCGCATACGGCAGGTGGGCGAGGCTGAACACCTCCACCGTCGAGTCGGCCTGGGGCGCGGCCTGGAAGCCGGGCGGCAGGTCCTCCACGTCGATGATGTCGTTGGACGTCAGCACCACCGCGCGCTCGATGACGTTCTCCAGCTCGCGCACGTTGCCCGTCCACCGGTTGCAGGTGAGGGCCTCCATGGCGCGCGGGGAGATGCCGCTGACCTTCTTGTCCGCCTTGCCGGCGTACACCTTGAGGAAGTGGTGCGCGAGCAGCGGCACGTCCTCGGGGCGGTCGCGCAGGGGCGGCAGGTCAATCGTAATGACGTTGAGGCGGTAGAAGAGGTCCTCACGGAACTTGCCCTGCTCCTTGGCGCGGGACAGGTCCACGTGGGTGGCGGCGATGACGCGCACGTCGACCTTGACGGGCTCGTTGGCACCGACGCGCTTCACCTCGCCCTCCTGGAGCACGCGCAAGAGGCGCACCTGGGTGGCCGGGGGCACGTCGCCAATCTCGTCCAGGAAGATGGTGCCGCCGTCGGCCGCCTCGAAGAGGCCCTTCTTGTTGCCGGTGGCGCCGGTGAAGCTGCCCTTCACGTGGCCGAACAGCTCGCTCTCCAGCAGCGTCTCCGTCAGCGCCGAGCAGTTGACGGCGACGAAGGGCTTGTCCTTGCGCGAGCTGCGGTAGTGGATGGCGCGCGCCACCAGCTCCTTGCCCGTGCCGCTCTCACCCTGGATGAGGACGGTGGCCGTCGAGTGGCTCACCGTCTCCACCAGCTTGAACACGGAGCGCATCTGCGTGGACTGGCCGATGAGGTCCTCGAACTGGCTGCGCGCGGTGAGGGCCTCCTCCAGCGCGCGGGTGCGGTCCTTGAGCGCCTTGCGCTCGGCCGCCTTGGCCACCGTGAGGCTGACCTCGTCGATGTTCTCGAAGGGCTTGGTGAGGTAGTCGTACGCGCCCGCCTTCACCGCCTCCACCGCCGTCTCCACGGTGGCGAAGGCCGTCATCATGATGACCTCCACGTCCGGGCGGTCGGCCTTGATGCCCCGCAGCAGGTCCATGCCGGACAGGTTGGGCATCTTGATGTCGAGGACGACCACGTCGATGGACGGGTCCTTCGCCGCCGTCAGCCCCTCCACCGCGTCGTCAATGGCCACCACCGGGTGGCCCTCGCGCTGGAGAATCTGCGTCACGGCCTTGAGGACGACCGAGTCATCATCCACGACGAGGACTTTGGCGCGCTTGACTGGAAGAATCACGGCAACCTCTCGAGCTGCAGGGGAATAGGCAGGAAGACTGTGAAACGGGAGCCCGCACCCACCTCGGTGTCCACGTGGAAGCTGCCCCCGTGGTCCTGGACGATGCGGTAGGCGATGGACAGCCCCAGGCCGGTGCCTTCACCGGGGGCCTTGGTGGTGAACGAGGGCTCGAAGATTCGCGGCAGGTGGCGCTCTTCAATGCCGCTGCCGGTGTCGGCCACGGCGAAGTAGCAGCGGTCACCCTCGCGCCCCGTCACCAGCGACAGCCGGCCCTCGGGGGTGGCCAGCGCCTGGAGCCCGTTCTGCAACAGGTTGAGCACCACCTGCGCGAGCTGACCGGGGTCCCCGTACACCTTGGGCAGCCCGTCCGTCAGCCCCAGCGACAGCGCCACGCGGGGCGTCGCCTTGAGCTGCGCGCGGAAGAGCACCGCCGCGTCCTCCACGCACTTGGACAAATCGAACAGCCGCCGGTCCTCCACGCGGCTGTGGCGGCTGAACTTGAGCAGGCTCTCCACAATCCGCTTGCAGCGCAGCGCGCTCTCTTCAATCAGCTTGAGCGACTCGAGGTCCGCGGCGGTGCGGCCCGCGTCGCGCGACATCAGCTGCGCGAAGGCGAGGATGCCGCCCAGCGGGTTGTTGATTTCGTGCGCCACACCGCCGGCGAGCTGGCCCACCGCGGCCATCTTCTCCGTCTCGATGAGCCGGCGGGTAATCGACTGCTCCTCGGTGACGTCCCGGTAGGTGCACACCACCCGGTCGTCGCCCGCCATGGGATAGGCGGAGACCACGTACGTGCGGCCGGCCTGCTGCACCTCGCCGCGCGCGCCCTTGCCGCTCTCCACCGCGGCCGGCAGCGGGCAGCCCGTGCACGGCTCGTTGCGGCCGAAGAGGTAGCGGTAGCAGGCCGTCTCGGAGGGAATCTCTTCGATGGTGCGGCCGGCCACGCGGGCATACGCGAGGTTGGCGCGGCGCACGGCGAAGTCGCGCGAGCGCACCACGCACAGCGGCGTCTCCATGCAGTCGAAGGACAGCTCCCACTCGCGCTTGGCCTGGCTGAGCATGCGCGTGCGCTGGGCGACGCGCTCCTCCAGGTCCGCGTTGAGGAGCTTCAATTCCGCGTTCTGCGCCTGCGTCACCCGGTACAGCCGGTCGTTCTCCGTCTGGAGCGCGTACTGCTCGAAGGCGCTCTTCACCGTCAGGACGAGGTGGCTGTCGTTCCAGGGCTTGGAGATGAAGCGGAAGATTTCGGAGCGGTTGATGGCCTCCTCAATCGCCTGCTGGTCCGCCTGGCCCGTCAGCATGATGCGCTGGGCGCGCGGCTCCTGCTGCTTCACCTGGGTGAGGAACTCCACCCCGTTCATCCCCGGCATCCGGAAGTCGGAGATGACGACCTCGGGATGGAACTGCTCCAGGGTGCGCAGCCCCTGCTCCGCGTCCGTGGCCGTCTCGATGTCCCAGTCCCCCCGGCGGAGGACGCGGCGGATGGACTTGAGGATGTTCTCCTCGTCATCCACCAACAGCAGCCGCCCGCGGGGCGCTGCGTCCTGCTTCGAGAGCTGTGCGGCGAGGGGACCCATGGATTCTTTCTGCCTCACGACAATTGCAATGGCCCTGCCAAAAGCCGTTGCAAACCAAGTCCTTGAAATTACGAGAGTTAACTCTCTCGTGACTCAAGAAGGCGTGAGTCAGCATAGACCCTCCCCCACCAAACGGGTCAATAGTTACCCAGGGTCTTTGACCCGGGGTCAGCCGCCCGACGAGGAAGGGGGCGGGAAGGGGGGCACCTGCGTATGTAGGCAGATGCGATCTCTCCCCTCATGCTTGGCCCGGTAGAGGGCCTCGTCCGCGGTGAGCAGCAGCTGCTCGGGCGACAGGACGGTGCGGTGGGGGAAGCTCGACAGTCCCAGGGAAGCCGTCACCTGGAGGGTCGAATCGGACCCCACACGCAGGGCGCGCAGCTCGCGGAGCACGCGCTCGGCGACGGTGAGGGCGCCGGTGAGGTGGGTGCGCGGCAACAGCACCGCGAACTCCTCGCCACCGTAGCGGGCCACCAGGTCCGTCTCGCGCACGCCCCGCTGGAGCGCGGCGGCCACCTCGCGCAGCACCCCGTCCCCGGCGGAGTGGCCGTACCGGTCATTCACATTCTTGAAGTGGTCCAGGTCCAGGAGGATGAGCGACAGCGCGTCGTCGTAGCGCTGGGCCCGGCGGAACTCCTCCCGCAGCCGCTCCTGGAAGTGCCGGTGGTTGTGGATGCCGGTGAGGCCGTCCGTCGACGACAGCCGCTGCAGCTCGCCCACCTGGGAGGCGAGCGCCTCCATTCGCGCCTGCACGGCGAGGCAGCGGCGCACCCGGGCGACCAGCTCGTCGGGCTCCCATGGGTCCAGAATGACCTCGGCCTCGCGGTGCAAGGCCGCGAGCCAGGAGCTCCGGGGCTCGGGCGGGGCGAGCACCAGCACCGGGGTGCGCCGGGCGCGTCCGGGGGCGTCAGCCGCTCCAGGAGGGCCTGCTGCTGGCCGGGCTCCCTGCCCGGGCAGAGCACCACCAGGGCCACCTCCCGGGCCAGCCTCGGCACCTCGGGCCCGTAGCCGGTGAGCTGGAGGGCGAAGTCCTCCGGCCCCAGCGCACGGGCGAGCCTGGGCAACGTCGACTGCGAGTCATCCACTACCAGCAGGGTGAAAGGCCTGGAGTTCACAGTGTCCCCGCAAAATGGTGATTTCACGGTAGCACACGAGTGGGGCGGGGTGCGACCCCCATCGTTGATTTGAGTGGGGCCCTCTGGTAGCGAGCCCGTTCACTCCTGCACGCTTCACCGTCGAGGTCGCCCGTGGGCAAGTACCCCAGCATCAGCCTCTTCTTTCCCGCCTGGAACGAGGAGGACTACGTCGAACGGGCGGTCAGCCGCGCCCTGGACGTATTGCCGAAGCTGACGGACGACTTCGAAATCATCATCGTCAACGATGCGTCCACGGACCGCACGCGCGAAATCTGCGAGGCCCTGGCGCAGAAAGTGCCGCAGCTGCGGGTCATCCATCACCCGGTGAATCTCAAGCTGGGCGGGGCGATGCGCACGGGGCTGGCGGCGTCGACGAAGGACGTCGTCGTCTACTCGGACGTGGACCTGCCGTGGGACATGCGGGAGCTGGAGCGCTCGCTGCACCTGATGGAGTACCTGGAGGCGGACATGATTTGCGCCTTCCGGTTCGACCGCACGAGCGAGGGCCCGAAGCGCATCGTCTACTCCTTCGTCTACAACCTCCTCATCCGGGCGCTGTTCGACATTCAAATCAAGGACGTCAACTTCAGCTTCAAGGTGATGCACCGCCGGGTGCTGGAGTCGATGGAGCTGCACAGCCAGGGCTCGTTCATCGACGCCGAGCTGGTGGTGAAGGCCATCCGCAAGGGCTTCCGCGTGTTCCAGATGGGCGTGGACTACTTCCCGCGCACGCGGGGCGTCTCCACGCTGGCCTCGCCGTCGGTCATCGTGAAGATGGTGAAGGAGCTGGTGCGGCTGTTCCCGGAGACGCGCACGCCGCCGGCGCCGGTGCAGCCGGTGCGGCTGCCGCCGTCGGTGCAGCAGC
>JBKGHK010000234.1:0-13763 GCA_046520375.1 Pyxidicoccus sp. 3LFB2 | reverse complement strand
CGCCTACCTCGTGCTGGACACGCTGCCCCTGACGCCCAACGGCAAGGTGGACCGCGACGCGCTGCCCGCGCCGGAAGAGGCGCTCGCCGGCGCAACGGGTGACGACTTCGTCCCGCCTGCCACGCCGACCCAGGAGCGCTCGCGGCCCTGTGGTGCGAGCTGCTGGGCGTGCGCCGCGTGGGACGTGTCCAACTGCTACATCATGCTGTACGACGAGGGGGCGAAGCTCTTGCGTGGCGCCGCCGCCTCCACGGCCCACCGCGACTTCTTCCGCACGGTGGTGCTGCCGCTGCACGGTGACAGCCTGGCCACGCGCGTGGCCCGCGAGCGCCGGCCCATCGCCATCGAAGACGTGGCGGCCGCGGGTGGAGGCTTCGACTCGCAGCTCGCCCACCGCTTCGGGGAGAAGGCGCTCCTGGCCCTGCCGCTCACCTCGCGCGAGGAGCTCATCGGCGTGGTGGTGGTGGACGACACCCGCCGGCCGCGCGCCTTCGGGCCGGAGCTGGTGGAGCTGGCCGAGGCCACCTGCGGCCAGCTGGCGCTCTCCATCGCCAACGCGCGCCTGTACGAGTCGCTGTGGGCCAGCTACGCGGAGCTGGCCGCCACCCGCGCGGAGATGGTGAAGCGCGAGCGGCTGGCCGCCCTGGGCGAGCTGTCCGCGATTGTCGCCCACGAGGTGCGCAACCCCCTGGGCGTCATCTTCAACGCGGTGGCCTCGCTGCGCCGGCTGCTGGACCCGGGCGGCGACGCGGCCATGCTGCTGGACATCCTGGGCGAGGAGAGCGACCGGCTCAACCGCATCGTCGGCGACCTGCTCGACTACACGCGGCCCAGGGACCCTGTGCTTCAGCACGAGGATTTGGGGCGTGTGCTCCAGGACTCGCTGGAGGCCGCGCGCGTGCAGGGGGGCGGGCCGGACCGGCCCGTCCTCATCAAGTCGGACGTGGAGCCGGGGCTGCCGCCGGTGCCCATGGACCGGCGGCTCATCCGCCAGGCGCTCGTCAACGTCGCCGTCAACGCCATCCAGTCCATGCCGCAGGGCGGCCTGGTGCAGGTGCGCGCGCGGCGGGAGGCCTACGCGGGCCGGGAGCAGCTGCGCATCGACGTGGCGGACCAGGGGCAGGGCATCCCCGCGGAGCTGCTCCACCGCGTCTTCGAGCCCTTCTTCACCACCAAGGCGCAGGGCACCGGCCTGGGCCTGGCCGTCGTCAAGCGCATCCTCGAGGAGCATCGGGGCGAAATCGCCGTGGAGAGCACGCCCGGCCGCGGTACCACCTTCACCTTCCGGCTGCCCCTGTCGCAGCCCCCGTCCTTCCCATGACCGACGCGAACACCCCGCCCTTTCGTGGACGCATCCTGGTCGTGGACGACCAGCGCAACATGCGCGCCACCACCGCGCTGCTGCTGCGCGCGGAGCACTACACCGTCTTCGAGGCGGCCACCGGCGAGGAGGCCCTGGCCCAGCTGGCCGGCGGCAGCATCGACCTGTTGCTGACCGACTTGAAGATGGAGCCCATGGACGGGCTCACGCTGCTCAAGCGCGCGCTGGAGGTGGCTCCCCGCCTCCAGGTCATCATGATGACGGCCTTCGGCTCCATCGAGAGCGCGGTGGGGGCCATGCGCCTGGGCGCCTACGACTACGTCACCAAGCCCTTCAAGGAGAGCGAGCTGAGCTACCGCGTGGAGCGCGCCCTGGACCGGGCCCGCCTGCTGCGCGACGTGGACAACCTCGCCACCGACTTCAACCAGCGCCATGGCCTGTCCGCGCTGGTGGGCCGCAGCGCCGCCATGAGGGACCTCACCTCGCGGCTGATGCGCGTGGCCCAGAGCGACGCCACCGTCCTCATCCAGGGCGAGAGCGGCACCGGCAAGGAGCTGGTGGCCCGGGCGCTCCACGCGCACAGCCGCCGCAAGGTGCGCTCGTTCGTGCCCGTCAACTGCGCCGCCATCAGCGAGTCCCTGCTGGAGAGCGAGCTGTTCGGCCATGCCAAGGGCGCCTTCACCGGCGCGGTGAAGGCCCGCCGGGGCCTCTTCGAGGAGGCGGACGGCGGCACCCTCTTCATCGACGAGGTGACGGAGACCAGCCCCACCTTCCAGTCCAAGCTCCTGCGCGCGCTGCAGGAGGGCGAGGTGCGCCGGGTGGGCGAGTCCACCGCGCTGCGCGTGGACGTGCGCACCGTGGCGGCCACCAACCGCGACATCGAGGTGGAGGTGCGCGAGAAGCGCTTCCGCGAGGACCTCTACTACCGCCTCAACGTGGTGGCGCTGCGCGTGCCGCCGCTGCGCGAGCGCCTGGAGGACGTGCCCTCGCTGGCCGAGCACTTCCTGGAGCGCGCCAACGCCCGCAGCCCCAAGCCCAAGCGCCTGTCGGCCTCCGCCGTGTCGCACCTGATGGGCTACAACTTCCCCGGCAACGTGCGCGAACTGGAGAACCTGGTGGAGCAGGCCGCCGCCCTCGCCGAGGGCGAGGAGCTGCTGCCCGAGGACTTCCCCCTGCGCCAGGGCCGGCTCACCCCGGCCCACGGCACCCCCAGCGTCGCCTTCCTCGACGGGCAGGGCGGCGCCGGCCGCGCCGCCGGCACCGGGCCCACGCTGGCCCAGGTGGTGGAGGAGGCCGAGCGCCACGCGATTACCCAGGCCCTGGAGCGGCACGGCGTGGACCTCGCCCGCGTCGCCGACGAGCTGGGCGTCTCGTCCACCACCCTCTGGCGGAAGATGAAGCGCCTGAACCTCCGCCCGCCCAGTGACGTGGCCCGCGAGTAGGGGAAAGGTGGGGGCTGAACCCACCGCTGTAGCTTTCCCGCGCCCATGGATTCAGATCCGAAAAGGCGGGTTCATCGGTGAAAAACCCAAGTGGTCGAAATTGCTTGAGGTTTTCACTTCTGCAACTCCATTTCACGGCTGAAATGCAATCGGGGGAGGCCAGCAGCGTTGGGTGTCACGCCAAGTCCTTGAGAAAACTGGACTTTGGTTCCACGAAGGCGCTGGCACGCGGGCTGCTAAAGGAATGCGCGGGACACATCGAAGCGGGGCTGAAGGCGGTTCCCCCCCACCCCTTCAGCACTTCCGGTGAGTCACCTTGAGAAGACCCGCGGCCCGGCACCCTTATGGGGTGTCGGGCCGCCTTCTTTTCTACGTCCAGAATCCCTCCGCGTCCGCGTCGTTTCTCCTTCCATGCTCGTGGAGGGGTGACTGATGGCAGTGCAGGTGGGACAAGAGGGGCCACCGTGGGTGTTGAGAGCGGCTCGGCCCGAGGACCATGCGCTCTTCGTGCGGCTGTTCGCGGAGCTGGGAGTGGATGACCCCCCACCTCCGCCGCCGGTGTGGGAGTCGGAGCTCGTCCCCCTGACTGTCTTCGCGGAAGGGCGGGGTGGGGTGGTGGCCTACGGGATGACGGAAGCCATGGGCGAGCTGGGGTACGTGGGGCAGCTGGCGGTGGACCCGTCCGCCCGGGGCCAGGGGCTGGGGCGGTGGATGATGGCGCGGCTGGCGGAGCGCCTCCGGGCACGGGGCTGCCAGCGCTGGGCGCTGTACGTGAAGCGGGACAACACCCCCGCGCTGCGCCTCTACGCCTCGGTGGGGATGCAGCCCTTGCGGGAGGCGGCGACGCTCCTGGTGACGCGGGCCCAGGTGGCCACGCTGCCGCCCGCGCCGCCAGGCCTGCGGGTGGTGCCGATGCGCCCGGAGGACCATGCGCCACTGACGGCGGCCTTCGGGATGATGCCGGGCAAGCTGGCCTGCTTCTCCGCGAAGCCCTCGCACCAGCTGTTCCGCCTGGTGCCCCCGGACGGAGCCTCGGGGCCACCGCTGGGGCTGATGGACCAGCGCGCCGGCGGGCGGCTGCTCTTCCCCCTCTTCGCGGTGTCCCCCGGCCATGCACGCGCGCTGCTGGAGGCGGGCTTCGCCCGGCTTCCGGAGGACGTGACGGAGCTGACGGTGGTGGTGACGGACAACGCGTCCCTGCAGGGGCTGCTGTGCGAAGCGGGCGCGCGGGTGCGCCACGAGACGCTGGAGCTGCGGGGCGCCCTGCCTCCGCCCGGGCCCTGAAAAGCCAACGCCCGCCTCCGGCACGAGGCCGGGGCGGGCGTGGAAGGGGCGGGGGACAGGGCCCCCGCCGAGAGGCCCTGGGCTACTGGCCGAAGAGGGTGCTGGCCTGCGCGAGCCACCCCATGATGGGGCCGGGGATGATGCCCAGAATCACCACCGCCGCGGTGGAGAGCACCAGGGCCAGCTCGGTGGACCAGCTGCGCTCGAGCACCTGGGCGCCCTCGGGCACGGGCCGCATGAACATATAGACGACCACGCGCAGGTAGTAATAGACGCCCGCGGCGCTGGAGAGCACGCCCACAATCGTGAGGCCGATGAGGCCCGCGTCCACCGCGGCCTGGAAGATGAGCAGCTTGCTCATGAAGCCGATGGTGGGAGGAATCCCGCCCAGCGACAGCATGAAGGCCGCCATGGCGAAGGCCCAACCCGGCCGGCGCTGCGCCAGCCCGCTGAAGCGCTCCAAATCCCACGCGGTGCCCTTCTCCTCGTCCTCGCGGCGCTCCAGCGCGGACACCATGGCGAAGGCGCCCACCGCGCTGAAGGTATACGCCAGCAGGTAGTAGAGGATGCCGCGCAGCGCCTCGGAGCGGGCCACGTCCAGCGAGGAGCCGCCCGTCAGCGCGGAGGCCCCCAGCAGGCGGAACTGCTCACCCGGCCCGGTGACGAAGAGGGCGGCCACGCCCACCAGCAGGTAGCCGGCGTGGGCAATGGACGAGTACGCCAGCATGCGCTTCACGTTGCGCTGGGGAATCGCCAGCAGGTTGCCCGCCACCATGGTGAGGAAGGCCAGGGTGGAGAACAGCACCAGCAGCATCTGCGGGTCGATGCCCTTGCCCACGGTGATGAACACGCGGACCATCGCCGCGAAGGCCGCCGCCTTCACGCCCGCGCTCATCAGCGCGGTGACGGGGGTGGGCGCACCCTCGTACACGTCCGGCGTCCACATGTGGAACGGCACCGCCGCCACCTTGAACGCGAAGCCCGCGCCCACCAGCACGACGCCCGCGTACACCAGCGCCGGCTGGCTCTGGATGGCCGCGCCCAGCGGGCCCACCATGGCCGTCAGGTTCGTGGTGCCGGTGGCGCCGTACAAGAGCGCCGAGCCGTACAGCAGCACCGCGGAGGAGAAGGCGCCGAGGATGAAGTACTTGAAGCCCGCCTCGCTCGGCCGCGTGCCACGGCGCAGGTACGCCGTCAGCGCGTACGTGGCGATGGAGAGGACCTCCACGTTGACGAACAGGGTGATGAGCTCGTTGGACATCGCCAAGAGGCTCATGCCCGCCGAGGCGAACAGCATCAGCGCGTAGAACTCGCCGCGCTCGGCGCCGCGCTTGCGCAGGAAGCCCACGGAGCTCAGCGCCGCCAGCGCCAGGCCCACGCACACCACGAAGGTGAGGAAGCTGGAGAACGGGTCCAGCACGCCGAAGCCGAGCATGACCAGCTGCGGCGGCTCGAACATCACCGTCAGCGCCACGACGCCGGCCGCCACCGCCGTCACCACGGTGAGCACCGCCTGGTAGGCGCGCGACGAGGTGGCGGCGAGGAAGACCTCCGACAGGAGCAGGATGCAGGCGCCCACCACCATGATGATGGCGGGCAGCAGCGGGAGGAAGTCTGCCAGGGAAAGATTGGGCAGGTTCATGATGGGAGCTCTGGCGGCCTACTGCCGCTGCGAGGGGACGGCGGCCAGCGGGACGGGCGCGGAGGGCGCGGCGGCGGTGGTGCTGGGAGGCAGCGACATCACCTCCACGCGGACCTGGTCGTCCTGCACCGTGGCCCCCGGGGTGCCCACGCGAGCGCGGGCAAGGAAGCGGTCCGTGGACGGGGAGATGCGGTCCAGGAACGGCTGCGGCATCAGCCCCATCACCAGGACTAGGACGATGAAGGGCAGCACGGTGAGCCCCTCGCGCAGGTTCATGTCGCGCAGGTGCTGGTTCTCCCGGTGCGTGAGGCCCCCGAAGAACACCTTCTGCACCATCCACAGCATGTACGCCGCGCCGAGGATGACGCCCAGCGCCGCGAAGGAGCCGAACACCGCCGTCAGGTGCGGGTTGCCGGCGGCCGCGCCCAAATCACTCTTGAAGGTGCCCAGCAGCACCAGGAACTCGCCGATGAAGCCGTTGGTGCCGGGCACCGCCACCGACGAGAAGGTGATGATGAGGAACGACGCGGTGAACACCGGCATCACCTTGGCGATGCCGCCGAAGTCCGCCATGAGTCGCGAGTGGCGCCGCTCGTAGAGGAAGCCGAACAGGAGGAACAGCGCGCCCGTGGACACACCGTGGTTCAGCATCTGGTACGCGCTGCCGGTGGCGCCCTCGGCCGTGACGGCCAGGATGCCCAGCATGCAGTAGCCCAGGTGGCTGACCGACGAGTACGCAATCAGCTTCTTGATGTCCCGCTGCGCCAGGCACATCAGCGCGCCGTAGACGATGCCGATGACGGACAGCACCGCCAGGAACGGCCGCGCCTGCTGGGCGGCCACCGGGAAGAAGGGAATCGCGAAGCGCCAGAAGCCGAAGGTGCCCATCTTCAGCATGACGCCGGCCAGAATCATGGAGCCGGCCACCGGCGCCTGCACGTGCGCGTCAGGCAGCCACGTGTGCACCGGCCACATCGGCACCTTGATGGCGAACGCCAGCGCGAAGGCGCCGAACAGCCACGGCCCCCACGTGTGCAGCGTACTGGCCAGACCGGTGAGCGAGTTGCACGCTCCCTCCGGTCCGCTGGAGCACGCGGCCAGCTGGCGGTTGGCGTCCAGCAGGCCGTTGTAGATGGAGGCGTAGTCGAACGAGCGGCCGCCCGCGGGCGCGCTGATGAAGTACACGGCGATGATGGCCACCAGCATCAGCAGCGAGCCGGCCAGCGTGTAGAGGAAGAACTTCACCGCCGCCATCTGCCGGTCCTCGGCGCCCCACACACCCACCATGAGGTACATGGGGATGAGCATGGCCTCGAAGAAGATGTAGAAGAGCAGCACGTCCAGCGACACCAGGGCGCCCAGCATCGTCGTCTGGAGCACCAGCAGCGCCAGGTGGAACTCCTTGATGCGGTGGCTGATGTACGTGGTGGAGGCGAGCACCACCAGCGGGCCCAGGAACACGGTGAGCAGCAGCAGGCTCACCGCCAGGCCGTCCACGCCGACGTGGTAGCTGGTCCCGAACAGCTCGAACCAGGGCACCCGGTACTCGAGCTGGAACTCCGGCCCGCCCGGCACGTAGCGGGCGTACACCCAGACGCCGAAGATGGCGTCCACCAGCATGCCGATGAAGGTGATGGTGCGAATCTGCCCCGACTCGCTCGCGGGCAGCAGCAGCACCAGCGCCGCGAACAGCAGCGGCAGGAAGACGACGAGGTTGAGCAGGTGGTTGTCGAAGAAGCTCATTGCAGCACCTGGATGAGGGCGTAGGCCACACCGCCCAGCAGGGCGATGGCCATCACTGCGGCGTAGGCCTGGGCGTCGCCCGTCTGCACGTAGCGCAGCGCGCTGCCCACTCGCGCCGTCACCCACGCCGTGCCGCGCACGGCCACGGTGTCGATGAGCAGCGCGTCCACCACGCGGAAGAGGATGAAGCTCATGAACTTCACGGGCCGGATGACAATCAGCTCGTACAGCTCATCCACATAGAACTTGTTCTGCGCCGTGCGGCGCACCGCCCGGGCAAAGGCCGGCGCCGGCTGGCCCGCCCGCGCCGGGAAGAAGCGCAGGTACAGGAAGGCCGCCGCCACGCCGCCCGACAGCGCCACCACCCACGCCTTCAGGTAGTCCACGATGCTGGGGACGCTGGTGTCCAGCTCCGCCGTCTTCGCCGACTGGGCGATGCGGGCCATGGCGCCGAACACCGGGCTGAGGAAGTTCTCGAAGACCGGCTGCGGCTGGCCCGTGGTGGAGTTGCGCATCAGCGGCAGCGCGTACACCAGGGACACCACGCTCAGCGCCGCCAGCACCACCAAGGGCAGCGTCATCTGCCAGGCGCTCTCGTGCGCGTGCGCCACCCGGGCCTCCTTCGAGCGGGGACCCTCGAAGGTGAGCAGGTACAGGCGCGTCATGTAGAACGCGGTGCACGCGGCGATGAGCAGGCCCACGTAGTAGAGCGTGCCGGACACCCACTCCAGCCCGTGCAGGTGGTTGTGGTGCACGCCGTGGAAGATGCCGTCCTTGGAGAAGAAGCCCGACAGCGGGACGATGCCCGTAATCGCCAGCGTGGCCACCAGGAAGGTGCCCCACGTCCACTTCATCTCGTGGCGCAGGCCGCCCAGCTTCTTGATGTCCGTCTCGTCCCCGTTGCCGTGCATGACGCTGCCGGCGCCCAGGAAGAGGCAGGCCTTGAAGAAGGCGTGGGTGACCAGGTGCAGCACCGCCGCCCAGAAGATGCCCATGCCCACGCCCATGAACATGATGCCCAGCTGGGACACCGTGGAGTAGGCGAGCACCTTCTTGATGTCGTCCTGCGCGAAGGCGATGAGCGCCGCCAAAAGCGAGGTGAGCGCGCCGATGATGGCCACCGTGGCCATGGCCGTGGGGCTCAGCACCAGCAGCGAGGACATGCGGCTGAAGAGGTAGACGCCCGCGGTCACCATCGTCGCCGCGTGGATGAGGGCGGAGACCGGCGTCGGGCCCGCCATGGCGTCCGGCAGCCAGACGTACAGCGGCAGCTGCGCGCTCTTGCCCGCGGCGCCGAGGAGGAACAGCAGCAGCGCCGCCGTCATCACCCCGCCGAAGGTGTAGCCCGCCAGGGGGCCGGCCTCGATGGGCGTGGTCAGGTCGACCTTGTCGTTGCCCGTGTCCACCATGCCCTCGGCCAGCTTCTCCAGGCCCTTGAAGGTCAGCGGACCCTTGTCCTGCAGCGACGTGGTGTAGCGCTGGGTGCTGCTGCCGGCGTTGGCGTAGTCAGAGGCGTTCGCCTGGCGCGTGAAGGCGGTGACCAGCAGCACCAGCAGGAACGTGCCGATGAGGAAGGCGAAGTCGCCGATGCGGTTGGTGACGAAGGCCTTGCGCCCGGCCCATGCCTTGGCCGGGTCCGTGTACCAGAAGCCGATGAGCAGGTAGCTGGCCATGCCCACGCCCTCCCAGCCCACGAAGAGCAGGACGAGGTTGTCGGCCAGCACCAGCGTCAGCATCGCCGCGACGAAGAGGTTGAGGTACGCGAAGTACCGCCAGTACCCGTCGTCGTGCTCCATGTAGCTGGTGGAGTACAGGTGGATGAGGAAGCCCACGCCGGTGATGACCAGCAGGAGGATTCCGGACAGGTGGTCCACCGCCAGCCCGAAGTTCACCCGGAAGTCGCCCGCGGCGAACCACGTGCCGTAGTCATACGCCAGCGCGTAGCGGACGAAGTCGGCCTCGATGCCGAAGGGGTTCCGGTAGAAGGCCAGCAGGCGCCGCGAGCCCTCCGCCGCGCCCGGGCCGGTGTGGCTGGTGGCCCAGAAGGCCAGCACGCTCAGCACGAAGGCGCCGGCCACCGCGGAGCAGGCGATGAGGTGGACGTTGGCCCGGCCCAGCATCCGGCCGAACACGCCACAGACGAACGCGCCCAGCAGCGGCAGCGCGATGATGAGCCACAGGGAGGGCGCCATCAGCTCTGGCGGGACGGGCGCCACCTGGAAGAAGTCAGCGAGGTTCATGAAGGAAGGCTCCTGGCGGGGCGGGCGTCAGTGCTTCATCGTCCGGATGTCTTCGACCAGGACGCTGCCACGGCTGCGGAAGACGGCGATGACGATGGCCAGGCCGATGGCCGCCTCCGCCGCCGCGACGGCGATGACGAAGAAGGCGGACACGTGGCCGATGCTGTCACCGCGCATGCGCGCGAAGGCGAGGAACGTCAGGTTCGCCGCGTTGAGCATCAGCTCCACGCACATGAAGACGACCAGGGCGTTGCGGCGCACCAGCACGCCAAACATGCCCATGCAGAACAGCGCGGCGGCTAGCAGGAGGTAATAGGTGATGGGGACCATGGGCCGATTCGGGGCCTCGCAGGCGGCAACCGTGCGCCGCCATGTAGCACAGAAAGTTGTCCGGGGACGGCGATCAGATTCGCGACTTGGCCACGACCACCGCGCCCACCATGGCCACCAGCAGCAGCAGGCTCACCGCTTCAAAGGGGAAGAGCCACCTGGTGAAGATCTCCTGGCCCATGAGTGCCATGGTTCCGAAGGCCATCTGCTCCGTGCTGCCGGCGCCCAGGTCCTTCACGCCCTCGGGCAGCTTCAGGATGGCGATGGCCAGCACCGCCAGCAGGCCCACCGCGGCCGCGCCACCCGCCAGGCGCGCCAGCGTGGGCCGGCCGCGCGTGGACGACTCGCCCAGGTTGAGCAGCATGATGACGAAGAGGAACAGCACCATGATGGCGCCCGCGTACACGAGCACCTGCATCACCGCCACGGTGTGCGCCCACAAGAGCACGTAGATACCGGCCAGGAAGAAGAACGTGGACACCAGCGCCATGGCGGAGTTGATGGGGCTCCGGGCGAAGATGACCATGCCGGCCGACAGCAGCGTCAGGAGCGCGAACGCCCCGAAGAGGATGAGCTCGATGTTCAAGACCAGTCTCCGAACGAACCCCAGGGCTTGTCGCCGTACGGGCAGCGGTGCTCGCGGATGTGGGCCTCGAACTCGTCCCGGTACCGCATGAGGAACGAGTGCGTGGGCAGCGCGGCCGCGTCGCCAAGCGCGCAGATGGTGTTGCCCAGGCCGATGGGCGGGTAGGGGGCAATCGAGGACGCGACATTGGACAGCATGTCGATGTCGCCCGGCTCGCCGCGGCCCTCTTCAATCTTGCGCAGAAGGCGCGTCTGCCACGGCGTGCCCTCGCGGCACGGCGTGCACTGGCCGCAGGACTCTTCCGCGTAGAAGCGCGCCACGCGCCACAGGCTGCGCACCATGCAGGTGGTGTCGTCCATGACGATGACGCCGCCAGAGCCCGCCATGGTCTGCTTCACCTTGAGGGCCTCGAACTCCATGGCCACGTCCAGCTCGTCCGCGCCCAGCACCGGCGCCGAGGAGCCGCCCGGAATCACGGCCTTCACCTTGCGGCCCGCCGGCAGCCCGCGGCCGTACTGGTCGTCGTAGATGAGCTCGGCCAGCGTGGTGAACATCGACACCTCGTACACGCCCGGCCGGTTCACCGTGCCCGACAGGCAGACGAGGCGGGTGCCACCGGACTTGTCGGTGCCCAGCTTCGCGTAGGCCTCCGCGCCCTTCTGGAACACGGCGGGCACGCTGGCGAGCGTCTCCACGTTGTTCACCACCGTGGGGCAGCCGAACAGGCCCACCACCGCGGGGAACGGAGGCTTCAGGCGGGGCCAGCCCTTCTTGCCCTCCAGGCTCTCCAGCAGCGCCGTCTCCTCGCCGCAGATGTACGCGCCCGCGCCCCGCACCAGGTAGCAGTTGAGCTCGAAGTCCTTGCCCAGCACCGTCTTGCCGAAGATGCCGGCCTTGTAGGCCTCGTCGATGGCCGCCTGGGTGCGCTCCGCCTGGAACTTGAACTCGCCCCGCAGGTACACGTAGCAGGTGTGCACGCCCAGCCCGTACGAGGCGATGGCGATGCCCTCCAGCATCATGTGCGGGTCGTCGCTGAGGATGTAGCGGTCCTTGAAGGTGCCCGGCTCGGACTCGTCGCCATTGACGGCGAGGTACTTGGGCTTGGGGCTGTCCTTGGGGACGAAGCTCCACTTGAGGCCCGTGGGGAAGCCGGCGCCGCCGCGCCCGCGGAGGTTGGACTTCTTCACCTCGTCGATGATGGCGGCCGGCTGCATCTCCAGCGCGCGCTTGAGCGCCTCGTAGCCACCGCGCTTGCGGTAGCTGTCCAGCGTCCAGGACTGCGGCTTGCCCCAGGCCGCCGAGATGATCGGTTCAATCGCCTTTGCCGTAGAGGCCATGATGATGACGTCCTGAAAAGGAAGGGGTGGAGGATCAGCTCAGCTTGGCGAGGATGGCGTCCAGCTTCGCCTTGGTGAGGCTCTCGTGATGATCCTCATTGATTTGCAGGCACGGCGCCGTACCGCAGGAGGCGAGGCACTCGGTCTCCCGCAAGGTGAACTTCTCGTTGGCTTCACCTGCCTTGAGGCCGAGCTTCTCCTCCAGGTAGGCGAGCATCTTCTCCGCGCCCCACAGGGAGCAGGAGAGGTTGGTGCAGACGTCGATGACGTACTTGCCCGGCTTCTTCAGGTGGTACATCACGTAGAAGCTCGCCACTTCCATGGCGCGCTCGGGCGTGACCTGGAGGTGCTTCGCCACCAGGCGAAGGCCCTCGGGCGGCAGCCATCCCTTGATCTCCTGGAGCAGCCGCAGGGCGGGAAGCATGCCCGCGCTTTTGCGATCCGGAGGGTAGTGGGAGATGATCTCCGCGATTCCCGCGTCGAACTTCTTCTGCTCTTCAGGGGTGAACAGGGGCTCCGCCATGGCGGGGCGTACGTATTGCCCCAATGGCTGCGTTGTCAACATAAACCCTCGACGCTACACTGGGCGGCCATCAGCAAATTGCCGAGCGATTTCAACGCCTTGTTATGACCCCGGGACCAGAGAACAAGCGACAGCACACCCGGGTCCCGGCCGTGCTGAGGGTGGACTACACGGACGGGCGCCAGGCCCGTGACGTGACGGAGAACCTGTCCCACACGGGACTCTTCGTGCAGACCGAGCAGGCATTCACCCTCGGAGACGAGGTGCGGCTGGCACTTTCTTTCCCGGGGCTGCTGGATCCGGTAGAAGTCACCGGAACCGTGGCCTGGGTCAGGCCGGCGGCCTCCGATCATCCCGGGGGCGTTGGCGTCCGCGTGGAGCGCGAAGAGGACCGGCGGAAACTGGGTGACATCTTGAGTGCGGCAGGAGCAGACAGCCACGCGTCCCACGCCGAGCACGAGGGGTACCGTGTGCTCATCGTCGAGGACAACCCGCACATCATCGAGATGTACAGCTACGTCCTCAAGAAGCTGGCCAGCGGCGAGCTGCACGGGAAGGTCCCCCTGGAGGTCCACTTCGCGCCGGACGGGCACCACGCCCTGCTCATGCTGCGCGAGGGCCGCTTCAACCTGGTGATGACGGACCTCTACATGCCGGTGATGGACGGCTTCGCCCTCGTGGAGCGCATCCGCGAGGAGGAGGCCCTGAGGGCCATCCCCATCATCGCCATCTCCGCCGGCGGCAAGGAGGCCCAGGACCGGGCCATGCAGCTGGGCGTGGACATCTACCTGCGCAAGCCGGTGCGCTTCGTGGAAGTGCTGGAGACGGTGAAGCAGCTGCTGCGCATCAAGTAGGGCGCGCTTTACCGGCAGTCACACGTTGAGCGGCGGCGCGGGGACGGCGTAGAGTCCCCCACCCATGCCGAAGCCCGCCATCAACCGCGACACCGTCAGTGGCGAGGCGCTGTTCATCCTCCGCAACCTGAGGGAGAACGGCCGTCTTGGACGCTCGAACAAGCTGGCTGACGTCAAGGCCGCGCTCGAGCCGTCCGTGTCGCTGGAGTTCGACAACTACTTCTTCTTCCTGCGCAAGTTCCACTACATCGCCATGGACCGCGAGGCCCAGCTCAAGCTCACCGAGCAGGGCGAGCGGGTGGCGGGGGGAGACCTGCAGGACCGCTTCACCACCGAGGTGGGCGAGTTCTTCGCGGACCAGCTCGGGGCCGCCGAGGACGAGCCTCCCGTGGCCCCCGGCTCCGACGAGCCGCTGGTGATGCCGCCGCCGCCGCCCGAGCTGCTGCTCGACGAGGCGGAGG
>JBKGHK010000233.1:0-13803 GCA_046520375.1 Pyxidicoccus sp. 3LFB2 | reverse complement strand
GGCTCGGGCGATATGGGCACGGGCGGCACCGGCGGCTCGGGCGACGTCATCGAGAAGGACACCGACGACCTGGGCAGCAGCGGCAACGGCGCGGGCACGCCGACTCCGGCGCCCGAAGGCCAGTAATCACCTGCGCACGGCGTGAGGCGGGAAGGCGCCAGGGCTCCGGGAAGCTCCCGGGCCCCGGCGCCTCGTGCACGTCTACAGCAGCGGGGCCAGGGCGGCGAGCAGCCGGTCCACGTCCTCCGGCGTGTTGTAGAGGTGTGGCGCCACGCGCAGGTTGTCGCCTCGCACGCTGACGTGGATGTCCTGCGCGGCCAGCCGCTGCGCCACCGTCGGCGCGTACCCGCCCGGACGCCGCAGGCCGATGAGGTGCCCCGCGCGGTGCGCCTCGGGGGCGACCTCCAGGTGCAACGCGGTGGCGCCCCGGGCAATCTGCGCCGTCAGCGAGCTCAGCGTGCGCTGGATGTCCTCCACGCCCCACGTCAGCAACTGCTCCAGCGCCGCCGAGGCCATGGGGACGAGCTGGAAGTTGCTGCGCTCGCCCACGTCGAAGCGGCGGGCTCCGGGCTGGTACGCGTCGCGGTAGTCCACCAGCCGGGAGAAGTCCTCGCTGCCCTCACGAAGAATCCAGCTCTGCTCCAGCGGCACGCCCTCGCGGTGCTCGGGGGCCACGTAGAGGTAGCCCTGGCTGTAGGGCCCCATCAGCCACTTGTACCCGGCGACCACCAGGAAGTCCGGCCGCACCCTGGCCACGTCCAGCGGCAGCGCGCCCACCGACTGCGTACCGTCCACCACCAGCGTCGCGCCCACCTGGCGTGCCCGCTCCCCCACGCGCTCCAGGTCCAGCCAGGAGCCGTCCGTCCAGTGGCAGTGCGGTACCGCCACCAGCGCGCAGTGCGCGTCCACCGCGTCCAGCACCGCGCGCGTCCAGTCCCCATCCCGCGGGCGGGCCACGGTGGCGAGCTGGGCCCGCGAGCGGCGCGCCAGCTCCCGCCACGGGTAGAGGTTGGAGGGGAACTCCTCCGCCAACACCACCAGCCGCTCGCCCTCGCGCACGCGCAGGTTCGCCGCCGCCACCGCCATGCCGTAGCTGACCGAGGGCACCAGCGCCACGCCGTCCGCGTCCGCGCCGACCAGCCGGGCGAAGAGGCCGCGCAGCCTCTCGGAGTGCGTGAAGAAGTCCTCCGGCTTCAGGCGCCAGGGCTGCGCCTTCATCGCCAGCGCCGCCTCGCCCGCCGCCCGCACCGAGCGGAGCTGCGGGGACATGTATGCGCAGTTGAGGTACGTGACGCTGTCGGGAAGCTCGAAGAGGTGTCGCTGGCTGGGCAGGGGCATGGCGGGCGCGGAGTCTACGGCCGCATGGCGCGAGGGGTGGCGCTTTCAGGCGGGCCCGCGCGAGCCCCGGGTGACGTCCAACGCCCGTGAAGAATTGAAGCCCTCGGAGCTGGGCCCCGGACTCCGGTGACACATCGTCCTCCTGCTATCGTGTTGCCTCTGGGCACTGTCGAAGGGGGCGGCTTGCGCACGCGACGCTGGATGTGGGGGGCGGTCATCGTCGGGCTGCTCGCGCTCGTCACCTGGGCGCTGGTGCGCGTAGAGAGCAGCGACGGGACGCCTGCGTCGCAACGGGCGGCCCGCGCCAACGGGACGCCTCTCGCACCACACGCCGACACCGGCTCGCAGCGGCCCGGCGCGGGGCTGCGCATCCGTGGCACCGTGGTGGACAAACAGGGCGCTCCCGTGGCCGGGGTGCGCGTCTCCGCCTCGGGGTTGGAGTCCGGGCGGACGCTGTCCGAGCTGCCCTGCCCCGTGGACCCGCTGGCGCCCCCGGGCCCCCGGAGCCGCAAGCTCCCCGAGTGCATGACGGTGGCGCGTGAGCTCGTCATCGAGCTCGTCGGCGCGCGCGAGGGCGACGCCCCCGTCTACGCGGAGACGACCACCGGCGCGGACGGCGCCTTTGTCCTCGACGGGCTGTCCGAGGGGACGCTGGCCGTCTGGGCGGTCGGCGAGCGGGGCGCGGGGATGCGCGACGGCGTCCCCGCGGGCACCGAGGGCGTGGAGGTGGTGCTGGAAGAGGGCCTCACGGTGCGGGGCACCGTCTCCGGTGGGCAGCAGCCCCTCGCGGGCGCCAGGGTGACGGTGTTCGACATGGAGCACCCCCGCTTCTTCGACGCCACCACCGGCCCGGATGGCCGTTTCGACCTGGGCCACCTGCCGCGCGGTGACCTGTCCTATGCGCTCGTCACGAAGGAGGGGTGGTTCCCGCAGCTCACCCGGCTGGTGATGGCGAATCAGCCGGTGACGCTCCGGCGCGCGAGCCGGCTCTCCGTCCGCGTGCTGTCCCACGGAGCCCCGGTGCCGGGCGCCACGGTGCGCATGTCGCCCGGGGAGCACTTCCCGGCGACGGCGTGCCCGGCGACACCACGGACGCGGAGGGCCGCTTCGCTGGGGGGGTGGCCACGGGCAGCACGCACACCCTCACCGCCTCGCACGAAGGCCGCTACGCGCTCGCGCGGGTGACGCCGGGCCCCGCGTTGCCGGAGGTGGTGCTGGAGCTGGGCAGCGCCCTCCAGGTCGAGGGCACCGTGGCGGACGAGGCGGGCCGGCCCGTGGCCGACGCCACCGTGAAGGTGAATCCGCTGGGCATGGCCTACCCGACGCTGCGGGCCGTCACGGACGCGAAGGGGCGCTACCGCGTGGGCCCCGTGGAGCCCGGTGAATGGAGCTTCCTGGCGGAGGCTCCCGGGCACCTCGACATGGTGCGAAGCGACTACCACACGCTCGGCCCGGCCACCGGGCCCGTGGACCTCACGCTCACCCGCGCGGCCTCCGTCACCGGGCGCGTCACCGACGTCGAGGGCCAACCCCTGCGGGACATCCGGCTGAGCCTCGCGCTCCCCAGTGCCGCGGAGGCGAGCAAGCGCGCCCTGCCGCGGGAGAATGCATGGACGGACGCGGAGGGCCGCTTCGTCATCGACGCGGAGGAGGCCGGGGACTACCTCCTCCGCGTCACCGATGCGCCCTACCTCGATGTGTCGGTCCCCGTCCGCGCGCCTTCGGGGGCCGTGCACCTGACGCTGGAGGCGGGCGCCTCGGTCGAAGGGACGCTGGCGGATGCGCGGGGCCTGCGGCTGGAGGGCTTCCGGGTGGAGCTGCAGGACCCGGAGGGCAAGGAAGAGCTGTCCCTGGGGCGCAGAGCGAGCACCGACACGAAGGGACACTTCCTGCTCCAGGGCGTAGCGCCCGGCCGCTATGTGCTGGTGGCCTCGCGCAATGCGCTGAGCGCCGCGCGCCGGGCCTGGCGCGAGGTGGAGCTGCGCGCCGGCACGCGAACGCAGGTCGAGCTGCGGATGGAGCCGGAGCGCACCCTGCCCGGCATCGTGGTGGACGACGCGGGCCAGCCCCTGAAGGACGTCCACATCCGGGCCCGCCCGCCCCAGCGGGACGGACCGGTCTGGAAGCAGGACTGGCGCCACCTCGGCCACCATGGTGCCCCCCTGGGCATCAAGACGGGCCCGGACGGGCGCTTCGTCCTGGAGGGCCTGACGGAGCCGACGTACGACGTCAGCGCGTCGGTGCGGGGCTACACCTTCGCCCCCGGACGCTCGACAGGAGGCCTGGGCGAGCAGGAGCAGGGCCTGCTCCGCGTCGGCGCGGACACGGCGCAGGTGCGGCTCGTCATGGCGCGTGACGCCCACCTCATCGGCCGCGTCGTGGGGCCCGAGGGCGCGCCCATTCCCCGCTTCGACGTGAACGGCTACCCGATGGAGGACGCGAGCGGCGCCTTCTCCGTTCCCGCCAGGGACACGGGCTCGCAGTCGCTCGTCTTCAGGGCCGAGGGCCTGGCCCTCCGGGTGCTCCAACTGGAGCCGCATACGGGCCCGGGCGACCAGGACGTGGGGGTGGTGCGGATGAGCCGGGGCCGCGGGCTCCAGGGCCAGGTGGTGGACGCGGTGACGGGCGAGCCCCTCGCGGATGCGAGCCTGGACCTCGTCTCCCGGGCCATGGATGGCCACGGGAACCCCGTCTCCCAGGCCTCCCGGAGCACGGATGAGGACGGCACCTTCGACTGGCCCCACCTGGACCTGGAGGCCTTCACCCTCACCGTCAGTCTCGAGGGCTATCAGGCGCAGCGCCTCACCGTGGGCCCCGAGCAGGAGACGGTGACGGTGCGCCTGGACCCGGGCGCGCGGGTAGAGGTGACGGTGAAGGACCTCAAGGGCCGCCCCCGCGATGCGACAGTTGAGTTCCACGGAGACGACGGCACCTTCGCGTCCGAGGTCGCCGTCCGAGGCGCGCTCGTCCAACGCGGCCTGAAGCCGGGGCCGTACACGGTGCGGCTGATGCCCGAGGACTCCATGGACCAACGCTTCCCCACCTTCCTTCCCCAGCGCGTGGTGGTGCCCGCCACGGGCCGCGTCCAGGTGTCCTTCCGGGCCCGGGAGGGCGGCGCCACGGTGAGGTTGCGCGTGCCGGACGACTTCCGCTCGGACGCCCTGCTGCTGCCACGCAGCGTGCCCCTGCCCGCGCGCCGCGAAGACCTGGAGCGCCTCGTCGCGCAGTCCGTCCCCTCGAAGGCGGTGGGCGACGAGACCGTCTTCCACCACGTGCCCCCGGGCCGTGCCACCATCCTCGTCATCCACCCCGACGGCCCCACGCAGTTCCACAGCGAGGAACTGGAAGTGCCCGCCGGAGACACGCTGTCCCGGGTGCTGTCCCCGGTGTGGCGCGCTTTCGGCACCGCCGCGGACCCGCAGGTCGCGGAGGAGCGTGGCGGAGGCGAAGGGGAGGCGGACGCACGCGGGCAGCAGTAAGGGCGCGCCCCCCCTGAACGAACCGGGTCTCGGTGGCCTGACCTGTCGCGACAGGGCCCGGCCCCCCGCTCCTGCTATCCTGTTGCGTCTGGAAGCACTGTCGGAGGGGGCTGCTTGCGCACGCGGCATTGGCTGTGGGGGTCCGTCGTCGTCGGGGCGCTCGTGCTCGTCACGTGGGGGCTGGGCGGCTGCTGGCGTGCGGCGCCCTCCGCCAAGGCGCAGGCGGTCCGCACCGTGGGGACACCTCACGCATCGCGCGACGCCATCACCCCCACGTCGCAGCGCCCCAGCTCCGGCCTGCGCATCTCCGGCACCGTGGTGGACTCGAAGGGCGTGCCCGTGGCCGGAGTCCGCGTCTCCGCCTCGTCACCCGAGCCCGAGCAGACGCTGTCCGAGCTGCCCTGCCCCGAGCGCCCGGCGTGGGACCCCAGGGCACAGTGGCTCCGGAGCCGGCGGATCCCCCAGTGCATCGATGACGCGACAGACCTCGTCCTCGAGCTCGTCAGCGCGCGCGAGGGCGAGGCGCCCGTCCACGCGGAGACGACCACCGGCGCGGACGGCACCTTCGTCCTCGAGTCCCTGCCCGAAGGGGTGATGACGCTCTGGGCGCTGGGCGAGCACGGTGCGGCCACGCGCACTGGCATCCCCGCGGGCGCGGAGGACGTGGCGCTGGAGCTGGAAGCGGGCATCCTGCTGCAGGGCACCGTCATGGGTGGGGGTGCCCCCCTGGCCGGCGCCAACGTCACGGCGCTGGACATGTGGCGCCCCCGCTTCTTCGACACGACCACCGGCGCGGATGGCGGCTTCCGCCTGGGCCCCGTGCCGTACCGCGAGCTGTACCTGGTGGTCATCGAGAAGGAAGGCTGGCTCCCGACGCTCGTACACCTCGGGGACATGCACAGGCAGGTGACGCTCCACCGTCCGAGCCGGCTGCATGGCCGCGTGCTGTCCAACGGAGCCCCGGTGCCGGGGGCCGAGGTGCGCAGGATTCCCGGCCAGCGCCTTCCCGTGGCCGGCGAGTATGCACACGGCGTCACCGCGGACGCGGAGGGCCGCTTCGAGTGGGTGCTTTCCCCGGGCGAGTACACGCTCAGCGCCTCGCACGAGGGGCGCTATGCGCTCGCGCGGGTGACCGCGGGCCCCGCGTCGCCGGAGGTGGTGCTGGAGCTGGGCAGCGCCCTCCACGTCGAGGGCACCGTGTCGGACGAGTCGGGACGGCCCGTGGCCGGCGCCACCGTCAGCGTGTCCACCGCGGACCCGCTGAAGCCGAGGGGCGGGGACCTGGAGGCCCTCACGGGCCCGAAGGGCCACTACCGCATGGGCCCCTTGGAGCCCGGCGAGTGGGACTTCACGGTGAAGGCACCCGGCTACCTCGACCTGCTGCGCGTGGAGCCGCAAACGCTCGGCCCGGCCACGGGGCCCATCGACTTCACGCTCCGCCGCGCGGCCTCCATCACCGGGCGCGTCACGGATACCGAGGGCCGGCCCCTGTCCGGCATCCGGCTCGTCCCCGAGCGCGTGGACCCGGAGACCGAGGACACCGGGGCCCATGAGCACGCCGAGACGGACGAGGAAGGCCGCTTCGTCCTGGACACGAAGGAGCCCGGGGACTACCGCATCCTCGTCACCGACACGCCCTTCCTCAGCGTGGCCTTTCGCGTCCGCGCGCCGATGCGGAACGTGCGCCTCACGCTCGAGCCAGGCGCCTCGGTGGAGGGCACGGTGGAGGACGCGCACGGCGTGCGGCTGGAGGGTTTCTTCGTGGAGCTGCAGGAGCCGGAGGGCGAGGAGGAGCTGCGCCTGCGGCGCACCGCGCGCACCGATGAGAGGGGACACTTCCTGCTCCAGGGCGTGCCGCCCGACCGCTACCTGTTGCTGGCCTCCCGGGAGACGGCGAGCGCCACCCGCCGGGTCTGGCGGGTGGTGGAGCTCCAGGCTGGCACGCGAGCCCAGGTCCTCCTGCGGCTGGAGCCGGAGCGCACCCTGTCCGGCATCGTGGTGGATGTCTCGGGCCAGCCCATGAAGGACGTCTACGTCCGGGCGCGGCCTCCCCAGCAGGACGCGCCGTTCTGGAAGCAGGAAGGCCGCAACAACCGCCATGGCTCGCCCATGGGCGTGAAGACGGAAACCGACGGGCGCTTCACCGTGCGAGCCCTGACGGAAGCCACCTACGACGTCAGCGCCTGGAAGTCCGGCTACACGCTGGAGCGCGAGCTCTCAACGGGAGGCACGAAAGGCGAAGAGGACATGCTCCGCGTCGGTGCGGACACGGCCGAGGTGCGGCTCGTCTTGAGGCGAGAGGCCCACATCGTCGGACGGCTCGTGGGGCCCGACGGTGCGCCCATCCCCCGCTTCCAGATAAACACCGCGCGGATGGAGGACCCGGACGGCGCCTTCGCCGTGTCCGTCGAGGACCAACCCTCCGGGCAGATTGTCTTCGAGGCCGAGGGCTTCGCCACGCGGGTGCTCCGGTGGGAGCCGGGCGCGAGAGGCACGGACCTGGACCTGGGCGTGGTGCGGATGAGCCGGGGCCGCACGCTGCATGGCCGGGTGGTGGACGCGGTGACGGGCGAGCCCGTCGAGGACGTGCGCTTCGAGCTCGCCACCCGCTTCTCCATGGATGCAGAGGGCACAGCGCTCACCTTGAGCAACAACGGCACGGAGGGCACGAAGGCGGACGGCACCTTCGAGCTGCGCCACGTGGACCTGGAGGCCTTCACCCTCACCGCCACCCGCGACGGCTACCGGAAGCAGCGCCTCACGGTGGGCCCCGAGCAGGAGGAGTTGACCGTCCGTCTGGACCCGGGCGCCCGGGTGGAGGTGACGGTGAAGGACCGCCGGGGCCGCCCCCTCGCCGCGACAGTCGGGTTCCACGGGGAGGGCGTCGAGGAGACGGGCTTCACCCACAAGGGCCAGCTCGTCCAGCGCGGCCTGGAGCCGGGGCCCTACACGGTGTGGCTGTCGGCCGACGCGCTGGACTCCCACACTCCCGTCTTCCCGCCCCAGCACGTGGTGGTGCCCGCCACGGGCCGCGTCCAGCTCTCCTTCCAGGAGCCGGAGGGCGGCGCCACGGTGACGCTGCGGGTGGCGGGCGGAGACGACGTGACCGTCATGCTGCTGCCGGGCAGCGTGCCTGTGCCCTCGAGCTTCGAGGACCTCGGGCGCCTCTCCTCCTATTTCCTCGACGGCAAGCAGCGAGGGAACGAGGCCACCTTCCAACAGGTGCCCCAGGGCGCGGCCACCGCCTTCATCGTCCCGTCCGACGACCCCACGCGGTTCCACCGCGAGGAGCTGGACATCCCCTCCAGGGGCACGGTGACTCGCAACCTGTCCCCGGTGTGGCGCGCTTTCAGCACCGCCGCGGACTAGCCGGTCGCGGCAGGGCCCGCCCTGAAGGGCTGGGAAGCGGGCGGCCTCACGGCCCGGTTCCCCGCCCCTGCTATCCTGCGGCCCCTGGGCACTGTCGAAGGGGGGCTGCTTGCGCGCGCGACGCTGGATGTGGGGGCCTGTCATCGTCGGGCTGCTCGCGCTCGTCACCTGGGCGCTGGTGCGCGGAGACAGCAGCGATGGGACGCCTGCGCCGGTGCGGATGGCCCGCGCCTCCGGGACGGCGCTCGCACCGCACGCCAACACCGTCCCTCAGCGGCCCGGCGCGGGGCTGCGCATCCGTGGCACCGTGGTGGACAAGCAGGGCGCTCCCGTGGCCGGAGTCCGCGTCTCCGCCTCGTCGCCCGAGCCCGGGCAGACGCTGTCCGAGCTGCCCTGCCCCGGGGGCGAATGGAAGCCCGACGAGGACCCGGGGGACCCGAGCCCCCACGGCCGGGCGCTTCTCCTGTGCATCAGGGCCGCGCGCAACCTCATCATCGAGCTCGTCGGCGCGCGCGAGGGCGAGGTCTCCATCCACGCCGAGACGACTACCGGCGCGGACGGCGCCTTCGTCCTCGAAGGACTGCCCGAGGGGGTGATGGCGCTCTGGGCACTGGGCGAGCAGGGCGCGGGGAGGCGCGACGGCGTCCCCGCGGGCACCGAGGGCGTGGAGGTGGTGCTGGAAGAGGGCCTCACGGTGCGGGGCACCGTCACCGGAGAGGACGCGCCCCTCGCGGGAGTCAGCGTGACGGTGCTCGACATCAGCCACTCCCGCTTCTTCGACGCAACCACGGGTCCGCAGGGGGGCTTCCACCTGGGCCCCATGCCGGGTGGCGGGCTGTACCACGTGTTCCTCACGAAGGAGGGCTGGCTCCCGCGACTCATCCCGCTCCAGTTCATGGAAGAGGAGGTGCGGCTCTATCGCCCGAGCCGGCTCTCCGGCCGCGTGCTGTCCGACGGAGCCCCCGTCCCGGGCGTCGAGGTGCGCCTGCTGGACGGCCTGAACGTCTCTGGCGACGACGCGCGCGTCATCACCACGGACGCGGAGGGCCGCTTCACCCGGATGCTGGACTCGGGCACCTACACGCTCAGCGCCTCGCACGAGGGACGCCATGTGCTCGCGAAGGAGGTCGTGGTGGGCCGCACGTCGCCGGAGGTGGAGCTGGAGCTGGAGCTGGGCAGCGCCCTCCACGTCGAGGGCACCGTGTCGGACGAGGCGGGCCATCCCGTGACCGGCGCGAGCGTGGACGTGAGCCAGTTGGGGCCGCCCCGCCTCATCCTGCGGACCACCACGGACGCGAAGGGGCACTACCACGTAGGCCCCGTGGAGCCTGGCACCTGGGTCTTCAGCGTGAAGGCGCCCGGGTATCTCGGCCCGCGGCACGGCGAGCGGCACACGCTCGGTCCGGACCCGGGGCCGGTGGACTTCACGCTCACCCGCGCCGCCTCCGTCACCGGGCGTGTCACCGACGGCGAGGGCCGCCCCCTGCCGGGCATCCCGCTGACCCTCGCGCGCGCTGGTGAGACACAGGGCACCACCTCGACGGACGCGGAGGGCCGCTTCGTCCTCGACGCGGAGGAGCCCGGGGACTCGGTCATCGAAGTCACCGATGCGCCCTTCCTCGATGCGTCCTTCCCCGTCCGCGTGCCCTCGCGGGACGTGCACCTCACGCTGCAGCCGGGGGCCTCGGTGGAGGGCTCGGTGGCCGACGCGAACGGCCTGCGGCTGGCGGGCTTCGTCGTGGAGCTGCACGACCCGAAGGAAAAGGGAGCACCGCGCCCGCAGCGGGGCGTGCGCACCGACACGAAGGGACACTTCCTGCTCCAGGGCGTAGCGCCCGGCCGCTATGTGCTGGTGGCCTCACAGCACGTGTTGGGCGCCACCCGCAGGGCCTGGCGCGAGGTGGAACTGAGCGCCGGTACACGGACGCAAGTCGAGCTGCGACTGGCGCCGGAGCGCACCCTGTCCGGCATCGTGGTGGATGGCGCGGGCCAGCCCGTGGAAGGTGTCTACCTCCGGGCCCGCCCCCCCGAGCGGAACACGCCCATCTGGAAGCTGGAGCGCAGACACGGCTACCACGGAGAGCCCCGCGGGCTCCCGACGGGCCCGGACGGCACCTTCCTCCTGCGCAACCTGACGGAAGCCGTCTACGACGTGAGCGCCTTGACGACGGCCTACACCCTCAACCCCGCCCTCTCCACGGGAGGAACGGAGGGGGACTTCGGCGCGCTCCGCGTCACCGCGGACACGGCGCAGGTGCGGATGGTCATGATGCGGGAGGCGCACATCATCGGCCGCCTCGTGGGACCTGACGGCGCGCCCATCCCCCGCTTCCACGTGAACTCGCAGCCGATGGAGGACGCGGGCGGTGCCTTCGCCGTGCCCCGTGAGGCGCAGGGCTCCATGCCCCTCGTCTTCGAGGCCCCAGACCTGGCCCGGCGGGTGCTCGAGCTGAAGCCCCACCCGGGCGAGGGCGACCTGGACCTGGGTGTGGTGCGGATGGACCGGGGCCGCAGGCTCCAGGGGCAGGTGGTGGACGCGGAGACGGGTGAGCCCCTTCCTGGCGCGACCGTCAGGCTCGCCACCCGGGCCACCGATGAAGAGGGGAACGCGTTCAGCGAGGCCTTCCTGCACACGAAGGACGACGGCACCTTCGAGGTGCCCCACCTGGACCTGGAGGCCGTCACCCTCACCGTGACGCGCGAAGGCTACCTGGAGCAGCGCCTCGCGAGGGTCCCCGAGCACGAGACGCTGACCCTCCACATGGACCCGGGCGCGCGGGTGGAGGTGACGGTGAAGGACGCCCGGGGCCGCCCTCGCGCCGCGACCGTCGAGTTCCACGGAGAGGACGGCACCCAGAAGGCCGCCCAGGCCCACGAGGGACAGCTCGTCCAGCGCGGCCTGCGGTCGGGACGCTACACGGTGCGGCTCGTATCCGAGGACCCGCTCGACCGCGGCTTCGTTCCCCAGCGCGTGGAGGTACCCGCCAGCGGCCAGGTCCGGGTCTCCTTCCAGGCGCGCGAGGGCGGCGCCACGGTGAAGCTGCACGTGCCGGGGGACACCGCCCCGGACGTCATGCTGCTGCCGGGCAGCGTGCCTCCGCCCGTCCACCGCGTGGCCCTGCGGCGACTCCGCGCCGGGTCCTTCACCCTCCGGAAGGCGGAGGACGGGGCCACCTTCCTCCACGTGCCCACGGGCCGGGCCACCATCTTCCTCCTCCACCCCGAAGACGCCACGCTCTTCCACGGCGAGGAACTGGACATCCCCGCTGGAGGCACGCTGTCCCGCGTGCTGTTCCCGGTGTGGCGCCCTTTCAGCGGCACCCCGGACTAGGCAACCCGGGGCGTTGTCTCCCCCACTACACCCCATGTGGCGTCCAGCCGACGCGGGCCTCGCACCGCGGGGCGAGGGCTGTCGTCCATCCGTCGCGAGCGGAGGCCGGAAAATCGGGCCCGCGGGCGGCTTCGGGTACCGTGGAAGGCGCGCATGCCCTTCAAGTTCGTCCACGCCGCAGACCTGCACCTGGACACGCCGTTTCGGGGGGTGGCCGCGCCGGGGCCGCTGCCCGGCCGCTTCCAGGAGTCCACCTTCCGCGCCCTCACGCGCATCGTCGACCTGTGCCTGCGCGAGCGCGTCGCCTTCCTGCTGCTCGCGGGGGACTTGTTCGACGTGAAGGACCGCTCGGTGCGCGCTCGGCTCGCGTTGCGCCGTGAGCTGGGCCGGCTGGACTCGGCGGGGATTCAATCCTTCATCGTCCACGGCAACCATGATCCGCTGAGCGGTGACACCGGGACGCTGGCGCTGCCCGCCTCGGTGAAGGTGTTCGGCCCGGACTGGGAGGACGTGGAGGTGCGGCGCGAGGGCCGGCACCTGTGCCGCGTGCAGGGCATCTCCTACGCGGACGTGGAGGTGCGGGATGACCTGTCCGCGCGCTTCCGCCGCACCGGTGATGGCTTCAGCGTGGGGCTGCTGCACACCAACCTGGGCGGCGCGGAGGGCCACGCCAACTACGCGCCGTGCACGGCGGCGGGCCTGGGCGCGCGCGGGCTGGACTACTGGGCCCTGGGCCATGTGCACACGCGCGCCGAGCATGCGCTCCCGGGCGGCGGCGTGGCGGTGTACCCGGGCAACCCGCAGGGCCGGCACGCCAACGAGTCCGGTGAGCGCGGCTGCGTCCTGGTGGAGGTGGAGGACAGCGGCACGCGACGGCGCTTCGTCCCCGTGGATGGCGTGCGCTGGCACAGGCTGGAGCTGCCACTGTCTGGCATTGGCACGCTGGACGCGCTGGTGGCCATGGCGCTGGAGGCGGTGCAGGCCCGGTGCGCGGCGGAGCTGGATGGCCACGCGGTGCGCCTCACCCTCACCGGCCGGGGCCCGCTGCACCGTGAGCTGTCCCGGCCCGGCGCGCTGGCGCAGGTGGAGACGGACTTGCGCGAGCGGCTGGCGCAGGGCCACCCGCCGGTGTTGCTGGAGTCGCTGCGGGACGGCACCCGGCCGGAGCTGGACGTGGAGGCGCTGCATGCCGCGGGCGGCTTCGCGCGCACGCTGCTGGACGAGGCGCGCTTCCTCGCGGAGAGCCCCGAGGAGCTGGCGCGGCTGTGGGAGCAGGAAGCGCTGGGCAGCCTGGGCCAGCGGCTGAAGCGGCTGGGCGTGGACGTGCTGGAGGCGCCCCGGCCGGAGTGGGTGGTGGGCGCGGGGCTGCACGGGGTGGAGTCGCTGCACGAGGAGGAGACGCCATGAAGCCAGGGCTCCGCATCGACGGGCTGCGCGTGCTGGGCTTCGGCCGCTTCTCCAACATGACGCGCGAGCTGGGCCCGGGCATGCACCTGCTGTACGGCCCCAACGAGGCGGGGAAGAGCACGCTGCTGGCCTTCCTGCGCAGCATGCTGTTCGGCTTCGAGAAGCAGGGACAGCCGGAGCGCTACGAGCCGGAAGCCGGAGGCGCCTTCGGCGGTGAGCTGCGGCTGTCCACCGACGCGGGGCCGCTGCTGGTGCGGCGCGTGGCGACGGGCCGGCGCTCCCGGGGTGAGCTGCTGGTGCTGGGCCCGGACGGCCAGCCCGTGCCCGCCGAGCGGCTGGAGGACGCGCTGGGCCACGTCTCCCGTGAGCTGTTCTTCGACGTGTTCGCCTTCCGCCTGGACGAGCTGGCCGGCTTCGAGCGGCTCACCGAGCAGCGCGGGGCCTCGGAGGCGCTGGTCGCCGCGAGCATGCGGGGCGCGCGCAGGCTGCCCGAGGTCATGCAGCGGCTGCGCAAGAGCGCGGACAGCCTCTACAAGCCGGCCGGGCAGAACCCGCTGCTGAACGAGACGCTGAAGGCGCTGGAGGACGTACAGGCGCGGCTGCGCGAAGAGGGCGACCGGCCGGCGCGGTACTTCGCGGAGAAGGAGCGCCTGGCCACGCTGGGCGAAGAGCAGCGGGTGCTGGAAGGCGCCTTGCGCGACGTGGGCCGTGAGCTGGAGCGGCTGTCCCGACTGGAGGCGGCGCTGACGGACGTATCGGCGCTGGCCGAGGTCCGGGCGGAGCTGGCGACGCTGCCCGAGCTGGAGCACTTCCCCGAGGGCGGCGAGGCCCGGCTGGAGGACGCGCTGCACCGGCGGAGGAGCTACCGCGCGGAAGGGG